>NZ_NKCO01000014.1:0-137681 GCF_002245615.1 Mycobacterium neumannii
GGTCCTTCACACCTGATGCCGGCAAAACGCGTGAACGCCAACCAAAGGCGGCAGCCAATCTAAGAGCCAGACACCAGGTGAAAAGGATTCAACCACCGCACTACGCGGCACCTCACCTTCACACTGAGGCAGCCAATCTAAGAGCCAGACACCAGGTGAAAAGGATTCAACCACCGCACTACGCGGCACCTCACCTTCACACTGACGCCCAATCTAAAGGTTGCGCTACACGCGACCGTGCCCACGACGTCCGTCGCGGGCCTGTCATCCCGCCGCAACCCGGAAACGGGCGGTCCAGGGCGGGTTCGCTGTCAGCGTGAGGCGCCCACCCACAAGGCCCCGCCCTGGTGAGTACCGTTGGGGGCATGGCTGACGTGCCTTTCGGCTTCTCCGCCGGCGACGACGACCCCGAGCGCGACAAGCGCAAGAAGGATCCCGACTCCGGATCCGGGGGGCCCGGCGACCCGTTCGGCATGGGGTTTCAAGGCGGATCCGAATTCGACATGTCCCAGCTGGGGCAGATCTTCAGCAAGCTCGGCGAGATGTTCAGCGGCGCCGGCAGCGCGATGGCCGGCGGCAAACAATCGGGACCGGTGAACTACGACCTGGCCCGCCAGTTGGCGTCGAGCCAGATCGGTTTCGTCGCGCCAATTCCGGAGAAGACCTCCGCGGCGATCGTCGACGCCGTGCACCTGGCCGAGACCTGGCTCGACGGCGTGACAGCACTTCCCGCGGGCACCAGCAAATCGGTGGCCTGGACGCCGACGGACTGGATCGACAACACCCTCGACAGGTGGGAGCGGCTGTGCGACCCGGTCGCCGAACAGATCTCCACGGTGTGGGTGTCGGCGCTTCCCGACGAGGCGCGCACCATGGCTGGTCCGCTGCTGTCGATGATGACGCAGATGGGCGGCATGGCGTTCGGCTCACAGCTAGGTCAGGCGCTGGGCAAGCTGTCGCGAGAAGTGTTGACCTCCACCGACATCGGGCTGCCCTTGGGCCCCAAGGGCGTGGCCGCGCTGATGCCCGATGCGGTCGAGTCGCTGTCGGAGGGTCTCGAGCAGCCGCGTAGCGAGATCCTGACGTTCCTGGCCGCCCGCGAGGCCGCACACCACCGCCTGTTCAGCCATGTGCCGTGGCTGGCCAGCCAGCTGCTCAACGCGGTCGAGGCGTTCGCCCGGGGGATGAAGATCGACATGAGCGGCATCGAGGAACTGGCGTCCGGCCTCAACCCTGCCGCGCTGACCGACCCGGCTCAGATGGAACAGCTGCTCAACCAGGGCATCTTCGAACCGAAGGCGACGCCGGAGCAGACCGCGGCGCTCGAGCGGCTGGAAACGCTGCTCGCGCTGATCGAGGGTTGGGTGCAGACCGTCGTCTCCGACGCGCTCGGCGACCGCATCCCCGGCACATCGGCGCTCGCGGAGATGCTGCGCAGGCGCCGCGGCACCGGCGGGCCCGCCGAGCAGACGTTCGCGACCCTGGTCGGCCTGGAGTTGCGTCCGCGCAAGATGCGCGAGGCCGCCGCGTTGTGGGAGCGGTTGACCGAGGCCGTCGGCTCCGACCGCCGCGACGCGGTGTGGCAGCACCCCGACCTGCTGCCCAGCGCAAAGGATCTCGACGAACCGGCCGGGTTCATCGACCGGATGATCGGCGGCGACACCAGCGGGATGGACAGCGCCATCGAGGAGGCGATCGCCGATCTCGAGAAAGACATCCAAAAACCTGAGAACGGCAAGGACGAAGACCGCTAGCTCGGTTCGGGTGTAGTCCGTCGCGCCCAGCGCCACCACGCGCACCCGAATCGCGCCTGTGGATAACCGGCGGTGACCGGGCCGGGGCGTGGCACGCTCGATCGATGACGCGCTATGCGTTGAGCGCCGCGACGCCGGTGCTGATGCGGCCCGACGGTGCCGTGCAGGTGGGCTGGGATCCGCGGCGCGCCGTCGTGATCCGTCCGCCGGCCGGACTGACCACGACGACGCTGGCCGACATGCTGCGTCGCCTGCAGTCCGGTGCACGGGTGGCCGACCTTGCGGCGCTCGCCCCCGACGGCGCGGTCGTCGAGAACCTGCTGAAATCGTTGGTCGACGCCGGTGTCGTCACCGTGGCCGCCTGCCGGCGTGGCCGTTCGGCCGCGGTCCGCATCCACGGGCGCGGGCCGTTGTCGGATCTGCTCGCCGCGGCGCTGCGTTGTTCGGGTGCGCGCCTGAGCCTCAGCACCCGTACCGACACCGGTGCGCCGTCGGAGCCGACCGATCTCGTGGTTCTCACCGACTACCTGGTGGCCGATCCGCGTATGGTGCGCGAACTGCATGCGGTCGGAGTCGCCCACCTGCCGGTGCGTGTGCGCGACGGTGTCGGACTGGTCGGGCCGCTGGTCCTTCCGGGTGTGACGAGTTGTTTGGCCTGCGCGGACCTGCATCGCAGCGACCGGGACGCGGCGTGGCCTGCCGTCGCGGCGCAGCTGCGCCACACCGTCGGCAGCGCCGACCGGGCCACGGTGCTGGCCACCGCGGCGCTGGCGCTCAACCAGGTCGACCGGGTCCTTGCCGCGGTGCATGGCGGCGTCGACGTCGACGACTCCTCCGAACCGCCGCCGACGCTGGACACCACGTTGGAGTTCGACGTCAACGTGGGTTCGGTGGTGGCACGGCGGTGGTCGCGCCATCCCCGCTGCGCATGTTGACATCGGCCGTTGGCAAGTCGTTGCGCTGCGGGCAACCGCGTCATGGATGATGGTCTGGTGAGTGAGATCAAGCGGGGCCGGGCCGCGCGCAACGCCAAGCTGGCGAGCTTGCCCGTCGGTATGGCCGGACGGGCCGCCTTGGGCTTCGGCAAACGATTGACCGGACGGTCGAAAGACGAGGTCAACGCCGAACTGATGGACAAGGCGGCTCAGCAGCTTTTCACCGTGCTCGGCGAGCTCAAGGGCGGGGCGATGAAGGTGGGTCAGGCGCTGTCGGTGATGGAGGCCGCGATCCCCGAGCAGTACGGCAAGCCGTACCGCGAGGCGCTGACCAAGCTGCAGCGCGAAGCCCCGCCGCTGCCCGCCGCCAAGGTGCACCGGGTGCTCAACGCGCAACTGGGCACCAAGTGGCGGGAGCGGTTCGCGTCGTTCGATGACCAGCCAGTGGCGTCGGCCAGCATCGGCCAGGTCCACAAGGCGGTGTGGTCGGACGGCCGCGAGGTCGCGGTCAAGATCCAGTACCCCGGCGCCGACGAGGCGCTGCGGGCCGACCTGAAAACGATGCAGCGCATGGTGGGCGTGCTCAAGCAACTGTCTCCGGGCGCCGACGTCGACAGTGTGGTCAAAGAGCTCATCGAGCGCACCGAGATGGAACTCGACTACCGGCTCGAGGCCGACAACCAGCGCGCGTTCGCCAAGGCCTACGAAGGCCACCCGCGCTTCGTGGTCCCCCGCATCGTGGCCAGCGCGCCCAAGGTCGTGATCCAGGAGTGGATCGAGGGTGTGCCGATGTCGGTGATCATCCGCGAGGGCACCCAAGAACAACGAGACCTGATGGGCACCAGGCTTTTCGAGCTGACCTACGACGCACCTCGCCGGCTCGAGATGATGCACGGGGACACCCATCCCGGCAACTTCATGCTGTTGCCCGACGAGAAGATGGGCGTCATCGACTTCGGCGCGGTGGCCCCGATGCCCGGCGGTATTCCGATCGAGATCGGTTTGGCGACGCGTTATGCGCTCAACGACGACTACGACAACCTGCTCACCACGATGCAGAACATCGGCTTCATCCAGAAGGGTGAGCAGGTGTCCAAGCGCGAGATGGACGACATGATGCGCCAGTACGTCGAACCGCTCGAGGTCGAGGTCTTCCACTACAACCGCAAGTGGCTGCAGCGGATCACGACCGCCAACATGCGTCCCGAGCGCGCCGCAGGCCAGATCAAAGCCGCCCGGCAGATGGACATCCCGGCCAAGCTCGCGATTCCGATGCGGGTGATCGCGTCCAACGTCGCGATCGCCTGCCAGCTCGATGCGCACGTTCCGGCCAGAAGGCTTGCCACCGAACTGATTCCGGGTTTCGCCGACGAAGCCGCCTGACGCCCCGCGCCCCCGTGCGCGTCGGATGCGCCCAGCCCGCCCTCGGTACGGATCGTGAATCTGACGACGCATTTCGTGGGTTGAGCGTCGCCAGATTCACAATCGAGCGCGCGCAGGTCGCCCCGTGTGCGGCTATGCGGCTGCCGGGTTCCCGACGCCGTTCTTGCGCGGCCGGCCACGTGGGCGCTTGCGCGCGATGACGGTGCCCCGTTCGAGGATCTCGCCGCCCCAAACACCCCACGGCTCTTGCCGTTCCAGCGCTGCGGCTAGGCACTCACGCCGGATCGGGCACCCTGCGCACAGCGCCTTGGCGCGTTCGAGTTCGACGGGATTCTCGGCGAACCACATATCGGGATCGCCCCTGTGACACGGCACCGCCAGCTTCGTCTTCTCTCGGCATGTCCCGAGTGACATGTCCAGTCCTTCCCTGGTCGTGGGTTTCGAATCTTTTCCTTGCTGGATCCGGGAACCAGGGCTTTGACGTGGTGTCCAAAAGACCAAGGCCACGGATCCGACTGCGGGTCCGTGGCCTTTTCGGCGAAATCGTGGGCTTACCTAGGTGGTGCCCCGATCGACGGACGACACAGTCGCGGCGGCGGCGCGGCGCTTGCGCTGCGGGGTGATGGCAGCGGCGGCACCGGCGGCGTGCGCGGCGGCGAACGCGGGATGCGCCGCAGCGGCGGCGACATGGAGGGTCCGCGTCATGCCAGCAACGGCTACGCCGGTGATCGCGTAGTTGCTACCCATGATCTCGGTCCCTCCTTTCGCACAAAAAGACACCCAAGCGGTGTGATGTTGAGGCTAAGCGTAACAGCGGCGGCTGACAATTGATTTTTTTGACCAGCGGGTTTGGCGCGATCTTTACGACGTTTGGCCGTGTGTGTCGCCGGCCTGTCCTCGCCCCGCCTACCGGGTCCGGCTCTTGACGAGGGCGAGCACGTCGGAGCCGTACTGCTCGAGCTTGCGTGCCCCGATGCCCGGGATCGCAACCAGCGCGGCGTCGTCGGTGGGCAGCGTCTCGGCGATCGCGATCAGTGTGTTGTCGGTGAACACCACATACGCCGGCACGCTCATCTCCTTGGAGGTGCGCAATCTCCAGTCCTTGAGGTCGCTGAGCAGCTGCTCGTCGATGTCGGACGGGCAGGTTTCGCAGCGGCGCAACATGATCGCGGCCGGTGCGGTCAACACGCTGTTGCACACCCGACAGCGGGGGGTGGCGCCGCGCGCACGTCGGGGTTTGGTCGGCGTATCGCTGGTGTTCGACGACTGCGGCGCGATGCCGTTGAGGAACCGCGACGGTTTGCGGCTCTGCCGTCCGCCGGGAGCCCGGGCGAGCGCCCAGCTGAGCGCCAAATGCACACGGGCCCTGGTGATTCCGACGTAGAGCAGCCGGCGTTCCTCTTCGACCGCCTCGCTGTCGGGACCGTGTGCGAGGGCGTGGGAGATGGGCAGCGTGCCGTCGGCGAGTCCGACCAGGAACACCGCATCCCACTCCAAGCCCTTCGCCGCGTGCAGCGAGGCGAGCGTGACGCCCTGCACGACCGGAGAATGGCGCGCGTCGGCGCGCTGGCGCAGTTCGGCGAGCAGTGCGCGCAGGTCGAGGGTGGGACGCAGCGCAACTTCCTCGTCGACGAGTTCGGCCAGCGATGTCAGCGCTTCCCATCGTTCCCTCGCCTTGGTGCCCGGCGGCGGCTCGACGGTGAGCCCGAGCGGTTCGAGCACCGTCCGCACGACCTCGGGTAGGGGTCCGTCGAGGTCGCGTTCGGCCGCGCGCTGCAACGCCACCAGCGACTGGCGGATCTCCTGACGGCTGAAGAACCCTTCACCGCCGCGCACCTGGAACGGGACGCCGGCTTCGGTGAGCGCCTCCTCGTAGACCTCCGACTGGGCGTTGATGCGGTAGAGCACCGCGATCTCGGCCGGTTCGGTGCCGGATTCGAGAAGCCGTTTGATGTTCTTGGCCACCGCCTTGGCCTCGGCGACCTCGTCGGGATATTCGGCGAACCTGGGCGCGGGGCCGGGATCGCGCTGCCCGACCAGGTGCAGCTTGCTGCCCGCCATCCGGCCGCGCGCACCGGCGATGACCCGGTTGGCCAGCGACACCACCTGCGGGGTCGAGCGGTAGTCGCGTTCCAGGCGGACCACCGCCGCGTCGGGGAAGCGCCGGGAGAAGTCGAGGAGGTAGCGGGGGGTGGCGCCGGTGAAGGAGTAGATGGTCTGGTTCGCGTCGCCGACGACGGTGAGGTCGTCGCGCTCGCCGAGCCAGGCGTCAAGCACCCGCTGCTGCAGGGGCGTCACGTCCTGGTACTCGTCGACGACGAAGCAGCGGTAGCGATCGCGGAACTCCTGGCCCACCGCGGCGTCGTTCTCGATTGCCGCGGCGGTGTGCAGAAGCAGGTCGTCGAAGTCGAGCAGCGTGGTCCCGTCGCTGCGGGCCTTGAGCGCCTCGTAGCCGGTGTAGACGGCGGCCACCTTCGCCGCGTCGAACGGGATGTCGCGGCCGACCTGTGCGACCGCGTCCGGATAGTCCTCGGGACTGATCAGCGACGCCTTGGCCCACTCGATCTCGCCGGCGAGGTCACGCACGTCGTCGGTGCTGGTCGACAGCCGGGCCCGGTTGGCGGCTTGGGCCACCACCGCGAATTTGGTGTCGAGGAGTTCCCACGTGGTGTTGCCGACGACGCGGGGCCAGAAGTACGACAGCTGGCGGCGCGCGGCGGCGTGAAACGTCATCGCCTGCACCGAACCGGTGCCGACGCCGCCGAAGGCCGCGTCGAGCGCACGCAACCGGGCCCGCATCTCACCGGCCGCGCGCTGGGTGAAGGTGACCGCGAGAACCTGCCCGGGAGCGACGTGGCCCGCCGCGACCAGGTGGGCGATGCGCCTGGTGATCGTGCGGGTCTTACCGGTGCCCGCGCCGGCGAGCACGCACACCGGACCGCGCGGGGCGAGCACTGCCTCCCGCTGCTCGTCGTCGAGGTCGTCGACGGTGTCCGGGCGGCTACCCACCGAAGCGACCTCTACCGACATGCGGTCCATCTTGGCAGGGGCCGGTGACAAATGACCGGTACGGCGTCGGGCATGTTCGGTTCATCGGATACGTTGAACGCCTTATGAGCGCAGCACAGACTCCCGTGATCATGTACACCACCACCTGGTGTGGCTACTGCGTGCGTCTGAAGAAAGCGCTGCAGGCCGAGGGCATCGCGTTCGCCGAGGTCGACATCGAGAAGGACCCCGCGGCTGCGGAGTTCGTCGCCAACGCCAACGGCGGCAACCAAACCGTGCCGACGCTGAAGCTGCCCGACGGTTCGACCTTGACGAACCCGACCGCGCGCGAGGTCAAGGCGAAGCTCGGCGGCTGAGCGATCAGTCGAGCGCGGCCCAGGACTCGATGATCTCCCGCGCGATCGAGATCGACCCGGGCAGCAGCAGCCGTGACGGCGAGTCGCTGCTCCAGTCGCCGTGGTCGAGGGCCTCGCGGATCTCGGCTCGGGTGAACCAGCCGGCCTCGCCGATTTCGCCGTCGTTGAACGACATCTCCTGCTCGGGGTCGCCGATGGCGTGGAACCCGACCATTAACGACCGCGGAAACGGCCACGGCTGGCTGCCCAGGTAGGTCACGTCGGTGACCGTCAGCCCGATCTCTTCGGAGATCTCGCGGGTCACGCAGGTCTCGAACGACTCACCGGCCTCGACGAAGCCGGCCAGGATCGAGAACAGCCGCTCGGGCCACACCGCCTGGCGGGCCAGCACCGCGCGGTCATGTCCGTCGTGCACCAGGCAGATGACCGCGGGGTCGATACGGGGAAACTCCTCGCGACCGCTCACGGGGTCGACCCGAGCCCAGCCGCCCCTGGCGGATTTGGTCGCGGAACCGTCCACGGGGCTGAACCGCGCGCCGTCATGCCAGTTGAGCAACGCCGTTGCGGTGGCGACGAGTTGCGCGCTGACGTCGTCGAACACCTGCCCGGCCCGACGCAGGTCGAGCACCTCGGTTTCGGTGTGGGGGTCCTCCGGTCCCTCGAGCGCACCACGGATCCCCCACACATGCCTGCCGTCGTTGAGCCGGCCGAGGAAGACCGCGTTCTCGGGCGGTCGATCGCCCAGCTTGGATGCCTCGCCGAGAACGACGCTGCCGTCGGCGATCAGCACCTGGTTGCGGCGGTCGACGCGCAGCACCAGCGCGTCGGGCCATCCGGCCATAGCGGCGTCGATATCGGTACGCAGGGCGTCGGCGCGGTCGGCGCCGACTCGGGACAGCAGCGGTACGTTGCGGAGACGAAACGGCGTCATCTTTCGGCAGTCACTCGGCATCCGCATTGCGGATGTAGAGCAGCCGATCGCCGGGCTCGACCGTGTCCACCTCCGGTGAGTCCACGCGCAGCAACTCGCCTCCGCGGACGACGCCGAGGACGATGTCGTGCAGGTGCCGTGGGGACCCGCCCACCTCTTTGGGCGTCACCTCCCGCTCGGCGATCGCGAAACCGGCGTCCGGCGTCAGCAGATCTTCCATGATCTGCACGACGCTGGGGGTCTGGGTGGCTATGCCGAGCAGTCGGCCAGCGGTTTCCGACGACACCACCGTCGAGTCGGCGCCCGATTGCTTGAGCAGGTGCTGGTTGTCGGACTCGCGGGCCGCGGCGATGATCTTGGCCTTGGGCGCCAGTTCGCGCGCGGTCAGGGTGACCAGCACCGCGCTGGCGTCGTCGTCGGTGGCGACGATGATCGACTTCGCGTGCTGAGCGCTGGCCAGGCGCAGAATGTCGGCCTTGGTCGCGTCGCCGTGGACAGTGACCAACCCGGCGCTGCGGGCCCGTTCGAGAGCACCCGCGTTCTCGTCGACGACGACGATGTCGGCGGGTGCGACCTCGTCACCGACCATCGCGGCGACCGCAGTCCTGCCCTTGGTGCCGTAGCCGATGACGACGGTGTGGTTGCGCACTTTGCTCCTCCATCGCTGGATCTTCAATGCCGCGCGCGACTGGCTGGTCAGCGTTTCGACGGTGGTGCCGATGAGAACGATGAGGAAGGCGACACGCAGCGGGGTGACCACCAGGACGTTGATCAACCGGGCTTCGGGGGTGAACGGGGTGATGTCGCCGTAGCCGGTCGTCGACAGCGAGACCGTCGCGTAGTACAGGCAGTCCAGGAACGACAACTGGTTGTCCTGAACGTCGCGGTAGCCGTCGCGGTCCAGATACACGATGAGCACGGCGGCCATCAGTGCCAGCGTCGCGTAGACGACGCGGCGGATGATCCGCTCGGTCGGGCTGATGAACGGTTCGGGGATCCGCAGGATGTCGACGAGCCGCGAGTCGGGCTGTGTAGTCAGGTCCTGCTCGATAGCGGCGAGCCGGCGCCGCAACCTACCTTTTGCCACGAGGACCCGTTACCGGTCCCGCAGGGGTGTGCACGCCACAATGTAATCATGACCTCTCCCCCGCCCGAACTGCAGCAAATGGCCAGCCCGTCGCGCGCCTACCGGATGGCGGCCGGCCTGCTGGGTATCGGGACGTTGCACTTCGTCGCGCCCAAGCCGTTCGACGACATCATTCCCGCCGAGCTGCCCGGCAGTCCGCGGTTCTACACATACGCCTCGGGCGTCGCCGAGCTCGGGGTGGCGGGCCTGCTGCTGGCGCCGAAGACGCGACGCTTCGGTGCGTTGGCCGCGGTAGCGCTGTTCGTCGCGGTGTTCCCGGGCAATGTCAACATGGTCCGGCTGTGGTGGGACAAGCCGCTGCCGATGCGGTTGGTCGCGATCGCGCGCCTGCCGCTGCAGATTCCGATGATCGTCCAGGCCGTGAAGGTCTACCGCGAGTCGTAAGCCTCCCAGGCCGTTAGGCCGCCTCCAGCAGGCCCGCGAGTTCGTCGACGCCGGGCAGGGTCTCGGGGGTGACGGTGACACCGCTGCGCACATAGTGAAACGCCGCCCGCACCGACTCGACCGGACATCCGTGCAGCGCGGCCCACGCCAACCGGTACACCGCGAGCTGAACCGCGTTGTGTTGTAGGGCTTCCGCGGTGCTCGGCGGCTCGCCCGTCTTCCAGTCCACCACGGTGGCTCCGCCGCCGTCGTCGACGAACACCGCGTCGATACGTCCCCGGACCACCCGGCCGCCGATCACCATGTCGAACGGCACCTCGACGTCGACCGGGGTGCGCGCCGCCCACGGCGACACCGCGAACGCCGCCTGCAACTCGGCGAGTTCCTCGGCCACGGCGGCGTCATGATCGACCGCACCCGGCAGGTCGTCGAGGTCGAACAACCGCTCGGCGTGATAGAAACGCTGCACCCAGTCGTGAAATGCCGTGCCCAGCACTGCATGTGGATCTGGACGCGTCGGCAGCCTACGGCGCAGCCGCTGCGCGACGGCTTCGGGGTTCTTGCCGAGCTCCACCATGGTGCTGACCGACACCTGTAGAGGAAGCGGCGGCGGCGACGGTTCGACGGCCCGGGTGCGTTCGGCGATGAGCGCGTCGACATCGGACTCCCACCCTTCTGCGGAGTCGAGGGGTTCGTCATCGTGGGCGTTCGCCATCGCCTCGGCCACAAGCGTCGCCCCGCGCGCCACGTCGGCGCGGCACACACCCGCAGGATCCGCGGGCCAGACGGCTTCGACCACCTTGTCCCGCAACGGGTTCGGTTCGCCATCGGGTGGGGCGGGTGCCCAGTGTTCGATCACACCGCAGGGCTCGCCCTCGTCGGCGGACTTGTCGATGATGTCTTTGAGCTCGCAGAGGAACTCCGACGGGCCGCGAGCCTTGCTCTCCGAGGCTCCCCAGTGGTGGCCCGACAGGAACAGGGTGTCCTCGGCGCGGGTGAGCGCCACGTAGAGCAAGCGGCGTTCCTCGTCGATGCGGCGCTGTTCGAGGCTTCTCTTGTGCTCGCCGATCACGTCGGACAATCGCTTGCGGTCGTTGACGTCGCTGGTGTCGAGCACCGGGACGCCGTGCTCGGAGAGCGTGGCCCGGTCGCCGCGCAGCAGCGGAGGGAGGTCGCCGGCGTCGGTCAGCCAGGTGCGGGCGGTGCCGGTCGAAGGAAAGACGCGGCCGCTGAGGTGCGGAACGGCGACCACCTGCCATTCGAGTCCCTTCGCCGCGTGGATGGTCATGATCTGCACCCGGTCGGCCGCGACAGACCCTGTGGCCGGGGCCAGGCCGTTCTCCACCTCTTCGGCGGCGTCGAGGTAGGCCAGCAGACTGGTGACATCGGCGCCGGGACGGTCGGCGAAGTCGGCCACCACATCGGCGAACGCGTCGAGATGTTCGGTGCCCGTCCAGCCCGCTGTGACGGGGCGGCGCGCGCGTACCTCGGTGTCGATGCCGAGCGCGCGGCGCACCTCCGCGACGAGTTCGGGAAGCGGGTGCGACAGATGCGCCCGTAAAGCGGTCAGCTCGCGGCCCAGCGCGATGATCCGCGCGTACCCCGTCGGCGAATATGCCGCAGACGCACCGGGATCGGTGACCGCTTCGGCGAGGCATGCGGAATCGGCGTCGGGTGCCGCCTGCGCGGCGATGCGTTCGGCGGCCCCGGCGGTGGCGTCGGTTCTGTCGTCGAGTTGTACAGCGCGCCGCCACAGCGCGGTGATGTCGCCGCCGCTCAGCCGCCAGCGCGGCCCGGTGAGGACCCGCATGGTCGCACTGCCCGCGCTCGGGTCGGCCATCGTCCGCAACATCGCCACCACGTCGGCGACCTCCGGCACACCGAGAAGGCCGGCCAGCCCGACGACTTCGACCGGCACCCCGCGGGCGATGAGCGCTTCGGCCATCGGGGCGGCGTCGGCGTTTCGGCGCACCAGCACGGCCGTCGTCGGCGCCGACACCCCGTCTTCGCGCGACCGCCCGAAGATGTCGGCGATATGGCCGGCCAGCCACTCCCGTTCGGCTGCAACGTCGTTCAGCAGGGCACACCGGATGGTGCCCAACGGGGCGTCCGGCCTGGGCAGCAGTGAGCGCACCGCCACCGAACGACGCCGCGCCTGCGCCGACACCGCGTTGGCCAGATACAGCGCACGCGGCGGATTGCGCCAGCTCGTGCGCAGTTCCAGGGTGGGCGCCGGCGTGCCGTCCGAACGGGGGAAGTCGGTGGTGAAGCGCGGCAGATTGGTGGCCGACGCACCGCGCCACCCGTAGATCGACTGGATGGGATCGCCGACCGCGGTCAGCGCGAGGTCGTCGTCGGCTCCGCCGCCGAACAACGACGACAAGGCGACCCGCTGCGCATGCCCGGTGTCCTGGTATTCGTCGAGCAATACCACCCGATACCGCTGGCGCAGTTGCTCACCCACGTGCGGGAAGTTCTCGGCCAGCCTGGCCGCCGACGCCATCTGCATGCCGAAGTCCATCACCTTGTCGGCCCGCATCCGCTGGTGCAGGGCGTCGATCAGCGGGACCAGCTCGGTGCGCTCGGTTTGGGTGGCCAGCAGCCGCAGAAGCCACTGGCTGGGGCCCCGGTCGCGTTGGTACGGACCGGCGGGCAGCGTATGCACCAACCGCTCGAGCTCGACGTGTGTGTCGCGCAACTGGTCGGTGTCGACAAGGTGCTCGGCGAGCTGACCTGCGAGCCGCAGCACCATCGACGTCACCGCCGCCGGTGTCTTCTCGGTGTGCAGTTCGGGGTGCCCGCACACCACGCGGAAGGCCAATTGCCACAGTTCGGTTTCGCTCAGCAGCCGGGTCTCGGGCTCGACCGGCAGCAGCAGGCCGTGCTCGCGCAGCAGGTTACCGGCGAAGGCGTGATACGTGCTTACGGTCGGTGGCTCGTCGGTGAAGGGAGTGCCGCCGAGAAGGCCGGCGCCCGCGAGCCGGGCCAGTCGGGTGCGGACCCGGCGCAGCAGCTGGCCGGCGGCCTTGCGGGTGAAGGTGAGGCCGAGAACCTCGCCGGGATGCGCGTACCCGTTGGCGACCAGCCACACCACCCGCGCGGCCATCGTCTCGGTCTTGCCCGCGCCGGCGCCGGCGATGACCACCAGAGGCCCGGGCGGGGCGGCGATCACGGCGGCCTGCTCCTCGGTCGGCGCGAAAAGGCCTAGGGCCGCGGCGAGTTCGTGTGGACTGTATCGCGCGGTCATGGCTGTCCTCCGGTCCCGGCCTGGGCGGGACACATCGTACGCACGGGACAATGGCTGCATCCGTCGTTGATCCGCGCGACGAACTCCGGGCCCTGGGTGGCCGCCGCTACCGCGCGCACCGTGTCGCGCCACTCGGTGCACTTCTCCGGGGTCAGCGCGTCCTGAGTGCGCTCGGTAGGCCCCGATGCGCAGGTTTTGCCGAGATAGACCAAGCGGCCACCACCCGGAGAGTCCCCTTGTCCCAGCAGACCTTCCGCGATGGCCAGCTGATACATCGCCAACTGGGCGTGGTTCTGCGCGTCATCCTTGGTCACCGGGCTCTTGCCGGTCTTGAGGTCGACCACGACGAGCCGGCCCTCGCTGTCGCGTTCGAGGCGGTCGACACGTCCGCGCACACGCACGTCGGGCCCACCGTCGCCACCCTCGATCACGACACCGTCGACACCGACCTCGCTGCCGACCTCGGTGAGCTGGCCGCGGGTCTGCGCGCGCCACTGCTCAAACGTCGCCAACATCGCACGGTGCCTGTCGAGTTCGTTATCGGCGTACCACCGCGACTCGAACGGCAGCTTGGGCCAGATCTTTTCGAGCTCGTTGACCATCTGGCTCTCGGTGCGCCCCGGATCGGCGACGAGGGCGTGCATCAACGAGCCGACCGCCGAGCGCACATCGCGACCGTCGGCGCCGCCGTGCCGCTCCAGCAGCCAGCGCAATGGGCAGTCGGTGAGCATCTGCAGCGTCGACGGCGACAATGTCACGGTGTGGCCGTCACCGCTCCACAATGGCTCCTCGCTGGACAGCGGAGTCATCGACTGCCACTGCGCCGGGTCGGCACCGGGCACGCCGGCGGCCGCCAGCCGCGCCAGCAGTGTTGCCGCGCAAGCCCTTGCGGTGTCGTCGACCGCATCGTCGGACGCGCACACCACGGCGCGCAGTCGGCCGACCAACGCTGCGGGGGCCAGTACGCGCGGTGTGCTGACCGGCTCGGTGAGCTCACAATCGCGGTCGTCCGATAATGCGGCCAACTCGTAGCAGAACGCCGACGGGAGCAGCGACTCGTCACCGCTATCGCTGTCGACTGCCGTCACCAGAAGACGGCTGCGGGCACGACCCATCGCGGCGATGAGCAACCGGCGTTCCTCCGCCAACAGCGGCGCCCGGGTCGACACCCTTGCAGCGTCCTGGGTGACGCCGTCGAGCAGGTCGACGAGCTGCTGGGTGGCCAACACCCCGCCACGCGGAACGGTGTTGGGCCACAGGCCTTCCTGCACACCGGCGATGACGACGAACTCCCAGTCGCGGCCCATCGCGGCGTGGGCGCTGAGCACGGCGACCGCTTCGGCATCCACGCGCTCGTCGCGGGCGGACGACCCGAGACCGGCGACATGGTCGAGCAACCCGCGCAGCGTCGCGCCCGCGGTGCGGTTCACGTACTGCTCGGCGACGTCGAAGAGCGCGGTGACGGCGTCGAGGTCCCGGTCGGCCTGCGCGCCGGACACACCGCCGCGTTCGCTCGCGGCCAGCCAGCGTCGTTGCAGCGCGCAGCGCTGCCAGGCCTGCCACAGCGTGTAGCGCGGATCGGCGCCCGACTCGGCACTGCGCCGGGCCGCCACCAGCACCTTGCGCACGCGATCCAAGGACCGGCCCAGGTTCTCGGGCAATCCGTCGACCCCGTGCTCCACCGCCTCGACCAGCAGATCGCCGAAGTCTCGTGGCGGTTGCGAGCCGTCGATGCGTCGCAGCGCGCGCCGGAGTTGGCGCAGCGACACCGGATCGACGCGGCCGATCGGTCCCGTGACGAGCGACACCGCCTGCTCGGCGTCGAGTCCCTGCGACGTTGCCGCCAGCACGGTGAGCAGCGCCTGCACGGCGGGTTGGTCGCCGAGCGGTGTCGCGGGCGACGACGTGTCCACCGGGACTCCGGCCGCGGCCAGTGTGCGGGCCAACGCCGCACCGAGGCGGGGCATCGAACGTACGACGACGGCCATCTGGGACCACGGGACGCCGTCGACGAGGTGCGCCCGTCGCAGCGCGTCGGTGATCATCGCCGACTCCGCGTGCGGAGAGGCGGCGATGCGCACGGCCAGCGCGCCTGTTGGGCCGGGCGCCCCGGTCAGCACGCGCCCCTCGTCGGCACCGGGCAGTCGTCGTGCGACGTCGGTGATGGCCTCGGCGATCGCGGGTGCGCAGCGGTGCGACCCGGTCAGCACGATCGCCGGCTCGTCACCGCGCAGCAGCGCCGGGTCGGCGCCGCGATAGCCGAAGATCGCCTGATTGGGATCACCTGCGAACACGGCGGTTTCGGCGCCCCGAGCCAGCACCCGGACCAAAAGCGCCGCCTGCGGATCGAGCTGCTGCGCATCGTCGACCAGAAGGATCTTGACGCGGCCACGTTCAGCGGCCAGCAGCTCGCCGTCGGTGCCCAACGCCTCCAGCGCCGCCCCGACCAGTTCGGCCGCTCCCAGTGCGGGGA
Source organism: Mycobacterium neumannii (assembly GCF_002245615.1). Taxonomy (NCBI): domain Bacteria; kingdom Bacillati; phylum Actinomycetota; class Actinomycetes; order Mycobacteriales; family Mycobacteriaceae; genus Mycobacterium; species Mycobacterium neumannii. The sequence continues at coordinate 15,620 of NZ_NKCO01000014.1, forward strand.
TGGTGGCCTGCGGTGCCGCCATGCCGACGGCCGAACGCAACAGCATGATCTGCTCGTAGGCCTGGGCGAACTGGCCGGCCGCCAGCCACTCCGCCCTGCCCGAGCGCCGCCCGATGCGCTGCAGTTCGACGGGATCGACCCCGCGTTCGGCGCAGCGGGCCAACAGGTCTCGCAGCTCGTTGGCGAAGCCGACCGTGCTCAACGCCGGGCGTAGATGGTGCGGCCATGCCGTCGCCGCGCGGTCGCCGTCCTCGATGTCGCCGGCGAGCAACTCCCGGATGATCCCGTCCTGTTCGGCGCTGGTGATCAGCCGCGGCGGCGGATCGCCGTTGCGCTGAGCGGCCAGCCGCAGCACCGCGAACGCATACGAGTGCACGGTGCGCACCAGCGGTTCGCGCACGACTGTGCGGGTGCCGGCCTGTAACAGCGTCGAGGTGATGCGCGCCCGCGCCTGCGCGCCGAGGCGCGCCGAACCGGTCAGCAGCAGAACCGATTCCGGATCGACGCCGGCGGCGATGTGCGCGACCGCCGTCTGGATCAGCAGCGAGCTCTTACCGGTGCCGGGCCCGCCGACCACACGGAAAACGCCGCGCGTGCCGGGATCGGTGAGCGCGTTCGGCGTGAGGTCGGTGTGCGGTGCGGACATGTGGGCATGACACCACGGGGGTCCGACAAGTGGCCGTCACCCGAGGCTGGCAGCATCGATAGCCGTGACCGAACTCCTGCACGTTCACCGCTACGGGCCTGCCGGGCCCGCACAAGTGTTGGCGATCCACGGCCTGACCGGGCACGGGCAGCGATGGCAGACGCTGGCCACCCGCCACCTGCACGAGTACGCGGTCGTCGCACCAGACCTCATCGGGCACGGCCGCGCATCCTGGGCGGCGCCGTGGTCGATCGACTCGAACGTCGCGGCGCTGGCCGCGCTGCTCGAGGGTCCCGCGGTGGTGGTCGGCCACTCCTTCGGTGGAGCGGTTGCGCTGAATCTGGCTGCCGCCCGGCCAGACCTGGTGTCGCGGATGATCCTGCTGGACCCGGCCGTCGGCCTGGACGGCGACTGGATGCGCCGAATCGCCGACGACATGTTCGCCTCCCCCGACTACACCGACCGCGCCGAGGCGCGCGCCGAAAAGGCGAACGGCTCATGGGGTGAGGTCGAGTCGGCCGAGCTGGATCGCGAGCTCGACGAGCATCTGATCGATCTGCCGTCCGGACGGGTCGGCTGGCGGATCAACATCCCGGCGATGATGTCGTACTGGAGCGAGCTCGCTCGCCCGGTCACGTTGCCTCCCAAGGGTATTCCCACGACACTCGTGCGGGCAGCGCGCACTGAACCACCGTATGCGACCGACGACATCGTCACGGCTCTGGTGCAGCGCCTCGGCGCGGACTTCACGTTGCTGGAGTGGGACTGCGACCACATGGTTGCGCAGGCCAGGCCCGCGGAGACGGCGGCGTTGATCCGCGAGCAGCTCGGCTCCTAGGGATGGCGCCGGTCACCGACGAGCAGGTGGAGGCCGTGCGCGCGCTTGTCGCCGCGATCCCGCCGGGCCGAGTGTCGACCTACGGCGACATCGCCGATGCCGCCGGGCTTTCCAGCCCGCGCATCGTCGGCTGGATCATGCGCACCGACTCGTCGGACCTGCCGTGGCATCGGGTGATTCGCGCGTCCGGTCGCCCCGCGCCGCACCTGAGCACTCGACAGCTCGAACGACTGCGCGCCGAGGGTGTGCTTGCCGACGACGGCCGGGTGAACCTGCGCGCCGTGCGCCACGAATTCTGAAGGTGTCGAGTGTGGGGTCGACGCACGCTCCGAGCGCCGCGCGCGTGCGGGTAACCCACGTTCGGCGGGGCGACGCTTAGAGCACCAGGCGGACCAGAGCCGCCGTCCGCGCGAGACCGGGGAACGCGGCGGCCGTCGACCGCGGATGAAGGGCGTGCACGGCGATGCGGAACATCAACGCGCGCAACAACATCTGCGACCACTCGGGAAGCGGACTCCAGCGTTCGATCAGCCCGTCGTCGGCCTCGCCCCAGGACAGCGCGTCCACCACGACGACACCGGCGGCCCACGACGCCGGCCGCCAGTACGGGATGATGTCGGTGATCCCGGGTGCGGCGGTGCCCGCGAAAAGAACTGTGCCGTAGAGGTCGCCGTGGACCAGCTGGCTGGGGCTCTTCGTCGGCTTACGCAGGGTGGCAAGCTGATTGAGCAGCTCGATCGAGCGTTGCCCGTCGGCCGACCCCGGCGACACCTTGGCACCCGGCGGCAACGAATGCAGCGGTCGTTCCTCCCAGGCGGCGCGGTCGGCCGCGATGAACACGTCCACGTCAGCCCACGGCGCGACCGGCGGCTGTGTCAGAAACCTCGGGCGTTCGAGTTTGGCCGTCGCCTCATGGAGTCGCACCGCGGCCGAGACCACCTCGTCGTGGCGGGGTTCCGGCGTCCCGGCGACAAAGGTGTCCGCGCGCCACCCGGCCACCACATACCGCCCGTCCGTCGAACGCACCGGACGCGCCAGGCGCACCCCGTCGACGAACAACGTCTCGCGGACCTTGGCCGACCATGCGGCGCGGGCGTGGTCGGCGACCATCGACACCACCACTTCGCCACAGCGCCAGCCGCCCTCCCAGCCCGGCCCGAGTGCAACGGGCTCAACACCGGTCAGGCCGAACGCGGCCAGCACATGATCCGGTGGCCGTTCGACAGTCACCACCTCAGCGTAAGCGGAGTTTCGGCAAACCAGCCGTTAGTACATCACCATGTCGGGTTCGAGTTGTTTACCCCACGCGACGATCCCGCCTTGCACATGCATCGCGTCGGAGAACCCGGCGTTCTTCGCGATCGCCAACACCTCGGCAGAGCGCACACCGGTCTTGCAGTAGAACACCGGCGTCCGGTCGGTGGGTAACTTGGCCAGCGCCTCGCCGGATTCGAAGGCGCCCTTGGGGATCAGCTCGGCGCCCTGAATGCGGTTGATGTCCCACTCGACCTGTTCGCGCACGTCGATCAGCGCCAACGGCTTGCCCGAATCGAGCAGCTCCTTGAGTTCGCGAGGGGTGATGGTCGCGTCGGCGGCGGCCTCGGCGGCGGCGTCGGACACCACGCCGCAGAACTCCTCGTAGTCGATCAGCTCGGCGATCTTCGGGGTCGACGGGTCCTTGCGGATCTTGATCGTGCGGTAGGTCATGTCGAGTGCGTCGTAGACCATCAGGCGGCCCAGCAGCGTTTCGCCGATGCCGGTGATCAGCTTGATGGCCTCGGTGCCCATCACCGATGCCACCGAGGCGCACAGGATGCCGAGCACCCCGCCCTCCGCGCACGAGGGCACCATTCCCGGCGGCGGCGGCTCGGGGTACAGGTCGCGGTAGTTCAGTCCTCGTTCATTGCCGCCCTCGTCGGCCGGGGCGTCCTCCCAGAACACGGAGATCTGGCCCTCGAACCGGTAGATCGACCCCCACACGTAGGGCTTGTGGGCCAGCACGGCGGCGTCGTTGACCAGGTAGCGCGTCGCGAAGTTGTCGGTGCCGTCCAGGATCAGGTCGTACTGCTCGAACAGCTCGACGGCGTTCTCGGGTTCGAGCCGGAACTGGTGCAGCCGCACGTCGACCAGCGGGTTGATGTCGAGAATCGAGTCACGCGCGCTTTCGGCCTTCGACCGGCCGATGTCGGACTGGCCGTGGATGATCTGGCGCTGCAGGTTGGACTCGTCGACCACGTCGAACTCGACGATCCCGATCGTGCCGACGCCCGCGGCGGCCAGGTACAGCAGCGTCGGCGAACCCAGCCCGCCGGCGCCGATGACCAGTACGCGCGCGTTCTTCAGCCGCTTCTGCCCGTCCAGGCCCAGGTCGGGAATGATGAGGTGACGGCTGTAGCGCGCCACTTCCTCGCGGGTGAGTTCGGCCGCCGGTTCTACCAGCGGCGGCAACGGTGTCGACACCGTGTTTCTCCTTGATCCACCTATTCAACGTCTATGACCATCACAGCAGTTACGACATTCAACAGCAACGAGCGGCGATCGCTTCCCCCAGGACCGTGGCCGCTCACCGTGGGCGAGCGACCGCTGTTGTACGCCCAGGCACGGCGTGTCGCTGCACAGACACGGTCACTCGCGGCAGGGGGAAGGAACTCAGGCGATCGGGTACGGCCAGGGGTTCGGTTTGCAGGTGTGATTGTCGGGCTGGACCGACTGCGGGTCGAAGCGCGCGGCGTCGTTGTTGTTGGTCGAGAAGGTCTGCTGCATCATGACCGGCGCGAGTTGGTCGTTGCCCCCGCACGGCTCGTGCCGTTGGTAACCGATCGCGTGGCCGACCTCGTGGTTGATCAGGTACTGCCGATACGAGCCGACGTCACCCTGAAACGGCACCGCACCGCGCACCCAGCGCGCCTCGTTGATGAACACGCGCGGCTGCCCGTCCCGGTAGGCCGGGTTGTAGCAGGAAGCCTCCAGCTGGATGTCGTAGCCGCAGCCCTCGCGCACGGTCATCGGCGTGCTCAACGACACCCGGAAGTCCGGTTCGATTCCTGACGTCCCGTCGATGCGGGTGAAGGCGAACTGCGGATTGTGGGTCCAGCTCTTGGGGTTGGCCAGCGTCTCGGTGACCATGCGGGCGAACGCCTCGTCGCCGCCGAATGTCGTGGTGTCGATCCCGTCCTCGACCTCGACGGTGTAGGTGAATACCTTCGCGGTGCCCTGGCCGACCTGCGAGGTCGCCCCGGGCACGACGTGCCACGTCTTGGCGCCGGCCTCGGTGAACGGGCCACCCTGGGGCAGGATTCCGGTCGGCAGGTCCGCGTCGAACTGGGTCAACCCCTTGGGCGGGGCACCGATGATCGCGGTGCTGGCCACGCCGATGGTCGGTGGGCCCTGCACCGGACCCTCGGCCTGCTTGGGTGCGGGCGCGCCGGTGCCGGTGATGGTCTGATAGACGACGACCGCGGTCAACACGATCAGGACGGGCAACGCATAGGCCCGCCAGCCGTAAGTGGAGACGAAGCGACCGAGCCACGACTGCTTGCGGAAGCCGCGGTGCTCATCGCGATTGGACCTCACCCGTCCCGAGCTCTCGGCGAGCGGATCGCGTTGGGCGCGCAACGGCTCGCGCCATTCGTTGCGCAGCGCGGGCACGCGGACACCCCCGCCGGGTTCGGGACCCATCTGTCCTCCTCGCGTACGGGAGTCGTAGGTCACCGCAACAGGATGACACAGGCCGACGTCCTCATACTTTCGGCGCGCCATCGACCGCCTCCAGCGCTGTGAGCCGCGCCTCACCTGCATGCTTTATCAACGGTAGTAAGGTCATTGCGATAACCGGTGCCCGTCGACGCAGATGAAGGATGTGATGAGCGATCTCGCCAACACCGCCGCGAGGAGAGGCGCGCAGCCTGGCGGCGAAGTGTTGAATCGGCGCGGCGGCAGGCTGCCGCGCGATGAGCGTCGAGGGCAGCTACTGGTCGCTGCCAGCGAGGTTTTCGTCGACCGCGGCTACCACGCGGCGGGCATGGATGAGATCGCCGAGCGCGCCGGGGTCAGCAAACCCGTTTTGTACCAACATTTCTCGTCCAAGTTGGAGCTCTACCTGGCGGTGCTTGCCAAGCATGTGGAGAACCTCGTCTCCGGTGTGCGCCAGGCGCTGCGCACGACCACCGACAACCGGCAGCGGTTGCGCGCGGCGGTCCAGGCTTTCTTCGACTTCATCGAGCACGACGGCCAGGGCTACCGGTTGATCTTCGAGAACGACTACGTCAACGAACCGCAGGTCGCCGCGCAGGTGAAGGTGGCCACCGAGGCGTGCACCGACGCGGTGTTCGACCTGATCAGCCGCGACTCCGGGCTCGAGGCGCACCGGGCCAGGATGATCGCGGTCGGCCTGGTTGCCATCAGCGTCGACTCCGCACGCTACTGGCTCAACAACGACCGCCCGATCTCCAAGGACGACGCGGTTGAGGGCACGGTCCAGTTCGCTTGGGGCGGACTGTCACACGTGCCGCTTACCCGGTCTTAGATCCGATCCCGACCCCGAAGCCGACGCGTCGGACATCGGCAGCGCCGATCTCCACGTAGGCGATCTTGGATGTCTGCACGAGGAAGCGCCGGCCCTTCTCGTCGGTCAGGGCCAGCACACCCGAATCGTTGGCCAGCGCCTCGGTGAACAACTGCTCCACCTCGCTGGGTGTCTGCGCGCTGTTGAAGCTCAACTCGCGCGGGCTGTCCGTGACACCGATCTTGACCTCCACGCCGTGGGCCCCTTTCGTTTTCGAAGAACTTGAGCCAAGGCTAGTGGACGACCCGCTGACCGACCGCACCACGCCGGTGAGTTCGCGGTCGGCGAAGCGCCGAGACCTACGGCGACCGAACCGAGTCCGGACCGTAACCAACACACCAGCCGCTGAACCTCATCTGTCACTTCCGCCTCGATAGCATCAGGCGCGGCAAGATCTTCTACGCTCGAGACGACACCGGGAAAACCCACATGAACAGGTCTTACACCGCGCACTCACCGTATTCGCTGGCCCCGACGGAGCGGATTCCCAGCTACTCCGATTACCCGGAGCCACCTGCCGAAGACTTCGACTACGACTACCCCGGTTCGCCCGAGTTCGAGGACTACGACGACTACGAGCAGTCCTACGACGAGGAGAGCATCGACCGGCGCTGGATGTGGGTCGCCGGCATCGCCGGGGTGATCCTGTTCATCGCGATCGGCACCACCGGCATCATCCTCGGCGGAGGCGACAGCGGTTCGGTGTCGGCCACCGCGACATCGGACGCGCCGGCGCCGTCGAGCGCTCCCGCCACCACCGCGCCGAGCGCCGGAACGGCTGCGCCCATCGTCCCCTCGCTGCCGCCGGAGACCGTCACGACGGTCACCCCGAGCGCCGAGACGACCCCACCACCCGCACCGAGCACGACGGCGCAGGCAGCCGTTCCGCCGCCCGCACCGCCGTCACCGCGCACCGTGACCTACCGGGTGACGGGTAACCGCCAGCTGCTCGACCTGGTGACCGTGATCTACACCGACGGCCAGGGCGCGCTGCGCACCGACGTCAACGTCGCGCTGCCCTGGGTCAAGCAGGTGGTGCTGGACCCGGGCGTGGAGCTGAAATCGGTCACCGCGACCAGCGTCGGCGGTCAGCTGAACTGCAGCATCCTCGACGCCGCGGGCACTCTGATCGCCGCGCAGAACAACAACTCGATGATCGCCACCTGCACCCAGTAGGTCAGGCGAGGCCCAGTTCCTCCATCCGGGAGGCGTGTGTCCGCTGGAGCCGGTCGAAGAACTCGGTCATCTGGGTCAGACCTTCACCGCTGGCCAGCACCAGGTCGACGAGCTCGTCGTGATCGGCCATCACGAACTGCGCCTGGGTGATGGCCTCACCCAGGAGCCGCCGCGACCACAGCGCGAGCCGGTGGCGCTGCCGGTCGCTGGCCGTCACCGCCGCGCGCACCTCGGCGACGACGAACTGGGAGTGGCCGGTCTCCGACAGCACCGCGCGCACCACGTCGGCGACCTCGTCGGGCAGGGCGTGGGCGATCTCGAGGTAGAAGTCGGCCGCAAGTGCGTCACCGACATAGGTCTTGACCAGCGCCTCCAGCCAGGTGCTCGGGGTGGTCAGCCGGTGGTAATTCTCGAGGGCGGACGCGTATTTCGTCATCGCGGGCACGACGTCGATTCCGCGGTGCTCGAGCGCGTCGCGCAGCACCTCGTAGTGGTTCATCTCCGCGGCCGCCATGCTCGCCATGTTGATGCGCCCGCGAAGGTTCGGCGCCATGCGCGCTTCGTCGGTGAGGCGGTAGAACGCCGCCACCTCGCCATAGGCCAGCAGCGCGAAAAGCTCGTTGACGCCGGGGTGGTCGGCCGACACATCCGAGGTCGCCGAGTCGGTCTGCCCGGGTGCCGGAGGCGTCGTGTTCATGGGCCCAACAATAAACGCCCGCGGCGGGTGGCTCGTCGAGCGAGCGCCGCCAGGTACGATGGGTGCGGGCGGTGGCATTTCAAGGCGTCTGCAAGACATTTGCAGAGCCCGCCGCGACCCAAAGAAATGTGCGTGCACGCAGTCGGTCCGCCTACCTCAGTGCAGGGCCTTGGTCTTCACAGGCCAGCTTTTGTCGAACTCGTGCGCGCGTGGAAGCCATGAGGACGACAACTGAAAGGCCTCGTTTCGCGTATGACGCATCTCAATCCCACATTTGCTGAACTGGGAGTTCGCGACGAAATCGTTCGCGCTCTCGCCGAGGACGGCAAGCAGCATCCCTTCGCCATCCAAGAGCTGACCATGCCGATGGCATTGGCCGGCGACGACCTGATCGGCCAGGCCCGCACCGGTATGGGCAAGACGCTGGCATTCGGCGTGCCCCTGCTCCAGCGGATCACCACCGACCCCGACCGCCCCCTGACGGGCGTCCCGCGGGCCTTGGTGGTCGTACCCACCCGCGAGCTGTGTCTGCAGGTATACGGCGACCTGGCGGCCGCCGCGAAGTACCTGACCGTCGGCGACCGCAAGCTATCGGTCACGTCGATCTACGGTGGTCGGCCCTACGAAGGACAGATCGAGGCGCTCGAGAAGGGCGTCGACGTGGTCGTCGGCACACCGGGCCGCCTGCTCGACCTGGCCCAGCAAGGGCACCTGAAGCTGGGCGGACTGTCCATGCTGGTGCTCGACGAGGCCGACGAGATGCTCGACCTGGGCTTCTTGCCCGACATCGAACGGATCCTGCGCCAGATCCCCGACAACAGGCAGTCGATGCTGTTCTCGGCGACGATGCCCGACCCCATCATCACGCTGGCCCGGACCTTCATGAACCAGCCGACGCACATCCGGGCCGAGGCCCCGCATTCGGCGGCCACCCACGACACCACCGAGCAGTTCGCCTACCGCGCGCACGCCCTGGACAAGGTGGAGATGGTCGCCCGCATCCTGCAGGCCGAGGGTCGGGGCGCGACGATGATCTTCACCCGCACCAAGCGCACCGCGCAGAAGGTCTCCGACGAACTGGCCGAGCGCGGCTTCAAGGTCGGCGCCGTGCACGGTGACCTCGGTCAGGGCGCGCGCGAGAAGGCGCTCAAGGCGTTCCGCACCGGCGAGATCGACGTCCTGGTCGCCACCGACGTCGCCGCCCGTGGCATCGACATCGACGACGTCACCCACGTGATCAACTATCAGATCCCCGAGGACGAGCAGGCCTACGTGCACCGCATCGGCCGCACCGGGCGCGCCGGCAAGACCGGTGTCGCGGTGACCCTCGTCGATTGGGACGAGTTGGCGCGCTGGACGATGATCGACAAGGCGCTGAACCTCGGCTGCCCCGATCCCGCCGAGACGTATTCGAGCTCACCGCACCTCTACAGCGAGCTCGGCATTCCCGCCGATACCTCCGGCACCGTCGGCGAGCCCGTGAAGGTGCAGAGCAGCAGGCGCGCCCCGGCCGAGAAGTCCGACGACCGCCCCGCGCGCAACCGCAACCGCACGCGTCGCCGCACCCGCGGCGGCAAGTCGGTCGCCGGTCACCCGGACGCGTCCACGACGTCGTCCGATCAGGCTTCCGGGGAGACGGGCGAGGGGTCCGGCGATACGGCTCCTGCCAAGCGCAGGCGCAGGCGCCGACCCCGCAAGGCTCCGGCCAGCACCGGCTAGTCCACCGCCTCCCCGCGATGGTCAAACCCGAACGCCGCACGCGCACCGATGTGATGGTGGCGCTGGCGATTGGCGTCGTGGTCGCGGTGACGGCCGGGCTGGTGTGGTGGACCAGCGACGCGCGGGCCACGATCAGCAGGCCCGCGGACGGCCCGGTTCCGGCACTGACCCCCGCCAAGGCGGTTCCGCAATCGCTGCGCCAGGTGTGGAGCGCACCCAGCGCGGCCACCACGATGCCGCTGGTCGTCGGCGGTGCGGTGGTGACCGGCGACGGACGGGCCGTGGAGGGCCGCGACCCCGCGACCGGGACCACGCTGTGGAGTTACGAGCGTGATCTCGACCTGTGCGGGGTCAGCTACGTCTACCAGTACGCGGTCGCCGTCTACCCCGACACCCGCGGCTGTGGCCAGGTCAGCACGATCGATGCCAAGACCGGCATGCGCGGTCCGGCGCGGTCGTCCTACGCCGACCCCTCGGTGACCCTGTCGTCGGACGGCACCGCCGTGCTCTCGGCGGGTGAGAACCGGCTCGAGTTGTGGCGTTCCGACATGGTCCGAATGCTGAGCTACGGCGCCCTGGATGCGCGCATCAAGCCGGATGTCCCCTCGCAGCCGCTGTGCCGGCTGGTGTCCGCACAAGCGAGTTCGAGCGCGGTGTCGGTGCTCGAGGCATGCCCGCGGCAGCCCGATCTGCGCCTGACGCTGCTGCGGCCCTCCGATGAGGAGGACACCCCGGAGTTGAGGTATGTCCAGCAACCGGGTGTCGCACCGAATTCAGGCGCGCGCGTGGTGGCCGTGGCCGACACGATGACCGCGGTCTACGTGCCCACACCCAAACCCGTGGTGAACATCGTCGACGAGACGGGCGCGACGGTCGCCACCACCCCGGTGCCAAGCCCGCCGTCGCCGCAGGCGACGATGTCGCGGGCGGGCGACCTGATCACCTGGTGGACCGGCGACAGCGTAATGGTGTTCTCCGCCAACGGATTCGAATACCGCTACACCGTCACGCCGGAGGGCCGGAACAAGCCGCTGGGGCCGGCGACGATCATGGCGGGGCGGTTGCTGGTCCCCGTCACCGACGGCTACGACGTGTTCGACCCCGCGACCGGGCGGGGTGAACGCCACATTCCGCTGACACGGCCGCCGAGCGCGGCGCCGGTGGTGCCCGCGGTGGCCGGTTCGATGGTGATCGAACAGCGCGGCGAGGAACTGGTGGCGCTCGGCCAGTCGTGACTCGGGTCCACTACCAGTCGCGCAGCGATCGGTAACGCACCGAAATCGCTATATGTCTGGGGCGAACGTCGGCATCGGCTTGCCGTTCTTCCAGTGCTTGAGCAGCGCGGTGGCCAACTCGCGGTAGGCGGCGGCGCCCTTGTTCTTGCGGCTGGCCAACACCGACGCGCCCGAGGCGCTGGCTTCGGCGAACCGGACGGTGCGCGGGATCGGGGGCGCCAGCACCGCCAGGTCGTAGCGGTCGGCGACGTCGAGCAGCACGTCGCGGCTGTGGGTCGTGCGCGAGTCGTACAACGTTGGCAACGCACCCAGCAGCTTCAGGTCGGCGTTCGTGATCGCCTGGACATCGGCGATGGTGCGCAGGAACTGCCCGACGCCGCGGTGCGCCAACGTCTCGCATTGCAGCGGCACGATCACCTCGTCGGCGGCGGTCAACCCGTTGAGCGTGAGCACGCCGAGCGAGGGCGGACAGTCGATGAGCACGACGTCGTAGTCGGACCGGCCCGATGAAGACGACGCACCAGCTCCTCGGCCTGATGTCGCCGGCGTTCCGGCTCCGCGGCCGAGCTTGGCCAGCGCCCTCTTGAGCGCGTACTCGCGCCCGGCGCGCATCAACAGCATGGCCTCGGCTCCCGCCAGGTCGATGTTGGCGGGCAGCAGTGTCATCCCCTCGGGCGTCTCCAGCAGGGCGACGTCGGGTTCGACCTCGCCGAGCAGCACTTCGTGGATCGACACCGCCAGCTTGTCCGGGTCGTGGCCCAGGGAGAACGTCAGGGACCCCTGCGGGTCGAGGTCCACGAGCAGGACCCGCTGACCCGTCTCCTGAATCGCCGCACCCAACGACGCCACCGTCGTCGTCTTGGCTACCCCACCCTTTTGATTGGCGACCGCAAGTACTCGCGTCACGGTGCCCATCGTTGCATGGCCCGGGACACCGCGACCGACCGTGCGGCAGAATCAGTGAGCGTGGCCCTTTTGGAGCACCGCCTGATCCTGCTTCGTCATGGCGAAACGGAGTGGTCGAGAAGCGGTCGGCACACCAGCCACACCGATCTCGAACTGACCGCGGCCGGCGTGGAACGCGCCAAGCTGGCCGCCGAAGCGCTGGCCGAACTCGAGCTGGACGACCCGCTGGTGCTGTCCAGCCCATTGCGGCGCGCGATGCAGACCGCCGAACTGGCCGGGCTGAACATCGACGAGGTGTCGCCGCTTCTGCGGGAATGGGACTACGGCCGCTATGAGGGGCTGACGACGCCCGAGATCCGCGAAACCGTCCCCGACTGGCTGATTTGGACGCACGGCGCCGACGGCGGCGAGAGCGTGGAGACGGTCACGCAGCGCGCCGACAGCGCCCTGGAGTCGGCGCTGAGCAACATGACGTCGCGCGACGTCGTATTCGTGGGCCATGCGCACTTCTCCCGCTCGATGATCGCGCGTTGGGTCGAACTGCCGGTGTCCGACGGGATCCGGTTCGCGATGGCGGCCGCGTCGCTGGCCGTCCTCGGATTCGAGCACGCAATGCGCCAGATCATCGCGCAGGGACTGACCGGCCATCAGGATCCGTGTAAACCACGGTGACCCGCGAACCGTCCTTCGTCCTGGCCTCCCGCGGCGCCGTCGTCGCGGAGGGGGTGCACACCGCGTTCCCGAAGGTCGCCGAGGCGCGAGCCGCGCTGGCATCGCACAGCGCCCCGATCATCGTGGGGGCGTTGCCTTTCGATATGACCAAACCGGCGGCGCTGATCCGCCCGCAGAGCGTCCAGTTCCTCGACGCGCTGCCGGACTGGCCGCTACGCCCGATGCCCGGCGTACAGATAGCCGAGGCGCTGCCGGATCCCGACGAACACCGCGCGCGGGTCGCCAGCGCCGTCGACCGGCTCAACAGCCCGTCGAGCGGACTGCACAAGGTCGTACTCGCCAGGGCCCTTCGGCTGGCCGCCGACGGACCGCTGGACGCGCGCACCGTCCTGCACCGGCTCGTCGGCGCCGATCCCGCGGCCAACGGGTACCTCGCCGACCTGACCGCCGCGGGCGGCGGTTACTCCGGAAGCGTGCTGGTGGGCGCAAGCCCCGAACTGCTGGTGGCCCGCCGCGGCGATCAGGTGGTCTGCGCACCGTTCGCGGGTTCGGCTCCGCGCTCCCCCGACCCCGACACCGACGAGGCGAACGGCGCCGCGCTGGCCGCCTCAGCGAAGAACCTTCGCGAGCACCAGTTCGTGGTCGACACGATCCGCGACGCGCTCGAGCCGCTGTGCGCCGACCTCGAGGTGGCCGCCGAACCGGCGCTTCGCAAGACCGACTCGGTGTGGCATCTGGCCACCCGCATCACCGGCACACTTCGCGAAAGATCGATCACCGCACTGGACTTGGCCATCGCGCTGCACCCGACGCCTGCGGTCGGCGGCGTGCCCACCGCCGATGCGGCCGACCTGATCGCCGAGCTCGAAGGCGACCGCGGTTTCTACGCCGGTGCGGTCGGCTGGTGCGATCAACGCGGCGACGGCCGGTGGGTGGTGTCGATTCGCTGCGCTGCGCTGTCGGCGGATCGCCGGACGGCCGAGGCATATTCGGGCGGCGGCATCGTCGCCGAATCCGATCCCGACGACGAACTGGCGGAAACCACAACCAAATTCACCACAATCCTCGCTGCGCTTGGCGCCGCGACGTGACCGAGCTGATCCGCAGGGTGCGCCCCGGTGACGAGCGCGAGCTGACCGCGATGGTCCACGAACTCGCCGAGTTCGAACACGCCTCGCACGAGTGCACCGTGACCGAAGACCAGATGCGCCGAGCGCTTTTCGACGAACCGGCCGCCGTCGCGGGCCACATCGCCGAGGTCGACGGACAGGCCGCCGCGGCCGCGCTGTGGTTTCGCAACTTCTCCACATGGGACGGTGTCGCCGGCATCCACCTCGAAGACCTCTACGTGCGCCCGCAGTTCCGCAGGCGCCGGTTGGCCCACAAGTTGTTGGCAACCCTGGCACGGGAGTGCACCACGCACGGTTACACCCGGTTGTCGTGGGCGGTGCTCGACTGGAACGTCAATGCGATCGCGCTCTACGACGCCGTCGGCGGCAAACAACAGACGGACTGGATCACTTACCGCGTCTCGGGGCCCGAACTGTCGGCGCTGGCCGCAGAATCGCCGTGAGTCCCCACCCACTCCAGGGTCGAGGGACTGAACAGCAGCGCCAGCGTCACCATCGCCACCACGCCGATGGGCGCGGCGTACAACCACTGGTGCGAACCGACGCCCATGTAGTAGACGACCGGTAGGAGCAGCAGTTGGGCGAACACGGCGATGCCACGCCCCCACCGCCTGCCCGTCCACAACGCCCATGCCGCGGCCAGCACACCGGCGCCCATGATCGCGAACCACAGCGCCGTGCCGTATTTGTTCAGCCCGGACTCTTCGGCCCTGCCGAACCCGCTCACCACATAGACCAGCGCCGCGACCAGGGCAGCCGCGCCCTCCACGGCGACCAGGACAGCGGCTTGGCGCACCGTCGTCGGAGATGGAACGATCACGCCCTCGAGCGTAGAGGGGCGCGCAGAACCGGTTCAGTAGGCTCAGACCCCGTGCGCGCCGTGCTGATCGTGAACCCGAATGCGACGTCAACGACTCCGGCCGGCCGTGATCTGTTGGCCCATGCGCTGGAGAGTCGGGTGAAGCTGACCGTCGCGCACACCGATCACCGCGGACATGCCATCGAGATCGCCCGCGACGCGGCACGTGACGGCGTCGACGTCCTGATCGTGCACGGCGGCGACGGCACGGTGAACGAGGTCGTCAACGGCATTCTCGAGGTCGGGGGGCCCGGTGCCGCAGCGCCCGCCGTCGGCGTGGTGCCCGGCGGGTCGGCCAACGTCTTCGCGCGCGCCCTCGGCATCAGCCCGGACCCGATCGAGGCGACCAATCAGCTGATCGACCTGCTGTCGGAGTACCGCCGCCGCAAGTCGTGGCGGCGCATCGGGCTGATGGACTGCGGTGAACGCTGGGGCGTGTTCACCGCAGGGATGGGCGTCGACGGCGACGTGGTGGCCGCCGTCGAGGCGCAGCGCGCGAAGGGCCGCGTCGTCACCGCTTCGCGCTACATCCGCGTCGCCATCCGCGAGATGCTGGCCAGCACCCGTAACGAACCGTCGCTGACCGTGCACCTGCCCGACCGCGAACCGGTCGGCGGCGTGCACTTCGCGTTCGTGTCCAACGCCAGCCCCTGGACGTACGCCAACGCCCGCCCCGTGTGGACGAACCCGATGACGACCTTCGAGACCGGCCTGGGTGTTTTCGCCACGACCAGCATGAATGTGTGGGCCAACCTGATGCTGGTGCGGCGGATGCTGTCCAAGAAAGCGCGCATCGAGGCCAAGCATCTGATCCGTGACGACGACCTGCCGTGGCTGCAGGTGACCAGCGAGGCGCCGGTCGCCTGCCAGATCGACGGCGACTACGTCGGATTACGCGATTCGATGATGTTCACCGCCGTCCCCGACGCGCTCGGCGTGTTGGCGCCTGCACCAGTAGAGGCCCCTGACCTGCGGTGATGGACTGGCGGCGTACCATTTCGGGCGCAGTTGGATCGAGTCTAGTACAGACGAGTCTGCGGCGTGCGAAGCCACCCGGCTAGTGACATTGCGCACTTGTTAACTCGCGAGTATTGACATCTGTCCAGCCTGTGAAAGCATCGAAGCAACGTTGCAGAAACATTCAATGTGCACGCGTTAAACAGCCGAAGAATATGCCGTGCGCCGTGCTGCGCACAGGTGACGTATCTGACGAGGAGTTTGATCTAATGGATTGGCGCCACAAGGCGGTCTGTCGCGATGAGGATCCGGAACTGTTCTTCCCGGTGGGAAACAGCGGCCCGGCGCTCGCCCAGATCGCTGACGCGAAGCTCGTCTGCAACCGCTGCCCCGTGACCACTGAGTGCCTGACCTGGGCTTTGGAGTCCGGACAGGATGCCGGTGTCTGGGGCGGTATGAGCGAGGATGAGCGTCGCGCACTCAAGCGTCGTAATGCTCGCACCAAGGCCCGCAGCGGAGTCTGAGCACTACCCGAACCAAACAAGATACGGCCCCGACATTCGTCGGGGCCGTATCTTTCTGTAAATGCAATAACGGCCGATTTACGACACGAAAGGTCGATTTGCGAATTGCGAAGTTTGCTACTGCGCGAGTCGACGCTGCCGGCCCAGCGGCACCCGCAGCACCACATCGGTTCCGCCGTCCTGTCCCTCGCGCATGCCCAGCGACCCGTCCAGTTCGGCCGACACCAGCGTCCGCACGATCTGCAATCCGAGCCGGTCGGCCTTCTCCAGGCTGAACCCGTCGGGTAGTCCCCGGCCGTCGTCGTGGACGACCACATCCAGCCACCTGGCCGAGCGCTCGGCGCGGATGGTGACACTGCCCTCGCGCACGCCGGGGTCGAAGGCGTGCTCGATGGCGTTCTGCACCAGCTCGGTGATCACCATGATCAGCGCGGTGGCGCGGTCGGCGTCGAGCACACCGAGATCGCCGACCCGGTGGATGCGGATCGGACTGTCAACGGCGGCAACATCATTCATCATCGGCAGGATCCTGTCGACCACCTCGTCGAGGTTGACCTCCTCGTCCACCGACATCGACAGCGCATCGTGGACCAACGCGATCGAGGAGACCCGTCGCACCGATTCCATCAGCGCCTCGCGGCCTTCGTCGTTGTTGGTGCGCCGGGCCTGCAGGCGCAGCAGCGCCGCGACGGTCTGCAGGTTGTTCTTCACCCGGTGGTGGATCTCGCGGATCGTGGCGTCCTTCGACAGCAGGGCGCGGTCGCGGCGCTTGACTTCTGTCACGTCGCGGATCAGCACCGCTGCGCCCACCGGTTGGCCGTGCACGACGAGCGGGAGCGTACGCATCAGCACGGCCGCACCACCGGCGTCGACCTCCATGCGCATGCTCGATCCGCCGGCCAGCGAGTCGCGCACATGGTTGGCCAGTTCCTGCGCCTCGAACGGGTCCCCGATGAGCGGGCGTGTGACGGTGACCAGGTTGTGCCCGCCGAGTTCGGCGGCCAGCCCCATCCGGTGATAGGCCGAGATCGCATTGGGGCTCGCGAAGGTGACCACACCCGTCTCGTCGAGACGGATGAACCCGTCGCCGACGCGTGGGCTCGAGCGCGACATCGCGATGTCCCCCACGTTGGGGAAGGTGCCCTCCGACAGCATGTGCAGAAGGTCGCCTGCGCAGTCGAGGTAGGCCGACTCCAGCGGGCTGGCCTTCCTGGACTCCAATGCGGTCTGATGCGTCAGCACCGCGACCACCTCGTCCTTGTACCGGACCGGAACGGCTTCGACGTTGAGCCCTGGTGAAACCTGTTGTCCCGCACCGTCTCCCACGACGATTTCACCCGCTGCGAACGCCGTGGCCACGAGTGGCATCGCGTCGGCGTCGGCCAGCGTGCTGACCGCGTCGGCCAGCAGTACCGTCGGCGCGGTGTTCGGCCGCACCTGCGCGACGCAGACCAGGGCGCCGTCGTCGCGGCGCACCCACATCAGGTAGTCGGCGAAGGACAGGTCGGCGAGCAGTTGCCATTCGCCGACCACCGCATGCAGGTGGTCGACCGCATTGCCGGGCAGCATGGTGTGCTCGGCGAGCAGATCACCGAGGGTGGACATCGGGGGTTACTTCCGGTGGTTCACACGGACGCGGTGATCAGCTGATCACCGCGATGAGGTCGCCGGCCTGGATGACGTCGCCAACCGAAACGCTGACCTTGCTCACGGTGCCCGCCACCTCGGCCAGCACCGGGATCTCCATCTTCATCGACTCCAGCAGCACCAGGGTGTCCCCCTCGCCGATCTGATCGCCCTCGCTCACCACGACCTCGAGCACACTGGCCACGATCTCAGCGCGAACGTCCTCGGCCATCATCACCCCATTACTTTCCGCTGCTGTATGCGTTTCGGCCTACATCGAACCACACGACCGGCTTGTCAGCGCTGTCGCCGGGCCATGAGACAATGGTCCGAACGCGCCCGCCGAGCACGGGCCGAGAAATCCCCAGAGCATTCGGAGGTAGACCATGGCCAAGCGTGGCCGTAAGAAGCGTGACCGCAAGCACACGAAGGCCAACCACGGTAAGCGGCCCAACGCCGGTTCGAAGTCGGTGCGCTAGCGCCTAGGTGTGATCCTCGGCGCTAACCGCGCCGGATGATGGTGGTGCGGCTGATCTCGATGCGCAGCCGCTCGCGCAGGCTCTCCGGCGCCTTCTCGCCGCCGCATTTCTTCGCGATCAGGCTCTTGACCCGCTCCTCGACGCCGTAGTGGCGCAGGCATGCGGGGCACTCCTCGAGATGATGCCGCAGCTTGTCGCGGGTTTCGGGGGTGCATTCACCGTCGAGCAGCGTCCACACCTCGGCAATGACCGCGGCGCATTCGGGATGCTCGGGGTCGATGGGACCGACGGGGGGCTGCCATCGCTCTTCGTCAGAGAACGAGCTCACGACGAGACCTCCTCGGGTGTGTCCATCTGCTGTCCCCGAATGAACCCGCGGTCGCGGGCCACGTCGGCCAGCAGCTCGCGGAGCTGGCGCCTGCCCCGGTGTAACCGGGACATCACCGTGCCTATCGGCGTGTCCATGATCTCGGCGATCTCTTTGTAGGGGAAGCCCTCGACGTCGGCGTAATAGACCGCCATCCGAAAATCCTCCGGCAGCGCCTGCAGCGCTTCCTTGATCTCGTTGTCCGGCAGCGACTCGAGCGCCTCCACCTCGGCCGAGCGCAGGCCGGTCGAGGAATGCTCGGCGTTGGCCGCGAGCTGCCAGTCGGTGATCTCCTCTGTGGGGTACTCCGCCGGCTGACGCTGCTTCTTGCGGTAGCTGTTGATGTAGGTGTTGGTGAGGATGCGGTACAGCCACGCCTTGAGGTTGGTGCCCTCCCGGAACGACCGGAAGCCGGCGTACGCCTTGACCATGGTTTCCTGCAGCAGGTCCTCGGCGTCGGCGGGGTTGCGCGTCATCCGCAACGCACCGCCGTACAGCTGGTCGAGCAGCGGAATCGCGTCACGCTCGAAGCGCGCGGTGAGCTCGGCGTCGGTCTCCTGAGGTTCCGGAGCCTCCTGCGCCGAATCTCGGGTTGACCCGTCGGAGTCGGTCATGGTGGGGAACACCGTCCCTTCTGTCGCGGTGCCAGCGAATAAACCCGGCAGATCGACCGGGAGCACTGGAAAGTCCATAGCCAGCGTTGGCACCTGACCCCCTCCGCTCATCCTAGAGGTTGAGACCGACATGTTTTCTGCCCGGCGAACTCCTGTCGCGGTGCAGCCATCGTCAACAACAGCGGCACCGGCCCCGATTGTTCCCCGAAGCCCGACGTTAGAGCGTCGCACTAGGCTGGCGCGGTGGCACGCGCAGCAACTCCGGCCATCGCCGCGCTGGTGGCCGCCGGTGTTACGCATGAGGTTCTGCGCTACCGCCACGATCCGCGCCAGCCGTCGTTCGGCGAGGAAGCCGTGGAGGCGCTTGCCCGGTCCGAGGGTGTGGCGCCTGAACAGATCTTCAAGACGCTGGTGCTGGCGTTGCCGACAGGTCTCGGCGTCGCCGTGGTGCCGGTTCCTGCCAAGCTTTCGTTGAAGGCGGCCGCGTCCGCGCTCGGCGTGCCCAGGGCCACCATGGCCGAACGCGCGGCCGCCGAGCGGTCGACGGGTTATGTGATCGGCGGTATCTCCCCGCTTGGGCAGCGGACGCCGCTGCCGACGGTGATCGACGAGACGGCGCTGCTGCGGGACCGGGTGCTGTGCAGCGCAGGCAAGCGCGGCTTGGAGGTCGCCGTGGCCCCGCAAGACCTGATCCGGCTGACCGGCGCGGTGACCGCAGACATCTGCGCGTGAGCGTCCGGCGCCTGTTTTCGCGAAACGGCATTCCAGCAGCGAAAGTTCGAGTGCGGACCGGCCTGAACGCAATTTCGCGGCGGATAGGGTGAGACCATGTCGCTTAATGGGAAAACCATGTTCATCTCCGGCGCGAGCCGCGGCATCGGCCTGGCGATCGCCAAGCGCGCCGCGGCCGACGGCGCCAACATCGCGCTGATCGCGAAGACGGCTGAACCCCACCCCAAGCTGCCCGGCACGGTGTACACCGCGGCCAAGGAGCTGGAGGACGCGGGCGGGCAGGCGCTGCCGATCGTCGGCGACGTCCGCGACGGTGACTCTGTGAATGCAGCGGTCGCCAAGACCGTCGAGCAGTTCGGCGGCATCGACATCTGCGTCAACAACGCCTCGGCGATCAACCTCGGTTCGATCGAGGACGTCCCCTTGAAGCGGTTCGACCTGATGAACGGCATCCAGATCCGCGGTACCTACGCGGTGTCACAGGCTTGCATCCCCCACATGAAGGGCCGCGAGAACCCGCACATCCTGACGCTGTCGCCGCCAATCCGGCTGGAGTCGCAGTGGCTCAAGCCGACTGCCTACATGATGGCGAAGTTCGGGATGACGTTGTGCGCGTTGGGAATCGCCGAGGAGATGCGCGACGCCGGTATCGCGTCGAACACGCTGTGGCCCCGCACGCTGGTGGCGACCGCGGCCGTGCAGAACCTGCTGGGCGGCGACGAGGCGATGGGCCGCGCCCGTAAGCCCGACGTCTACGCCGACGCCGCCTACGTAATCCTCACCAAGCCGGCCCGCGAGTACACCGGCCAATCTCTGCTCTGCGAGGACGTGCTGCTGGAGTCCGGCGTGACCGACTTGTCGGTGTACAACTGCGTGCCCGGCGCGGAACTGGGCGTCGATTTGTGGGTGGACACTCCGAACCCGCCCGGGTACACGGGTCCGTAGTCAGCCGATGACGCACGGGCGCCCGAATCGCGCCCGCACGCCGGTCGTGAACAGTGCCCGCAGCATCGGCCCGGCGGGGATGACGCCGGCGGCGGCGACGAGATCGTCGCGCACATCGATGATTTCGGCGCCACACAGGGGCCACGGGTCGTGTTCGTTCGGCACCCACCACGTGCGGCCGGCCTTGCGGGTGTGCGCACCCCAGCGCGCGGTCAGCCACACCTCCAGCGGCGTGGGCGTCACTTCGCCGCCGACACGTACGGTCAGGACGCTGCGCAGTCCGCGGCGCGGCCACCGCCGCCGGCTGGTGTACGTGACCGTGGCCGCGGTCCTTTCGATGCGCATCTTCGCCCACGCATAGGGAATTCCGAGGGTGAGCCGGAGAGTCGGAACGACCGCAAGCCGCTCGGTCTCCAACGAACGGAACACCACCCCGTGGCGGCCCGATTCGTCGATCGAGTACAGCCGGACGTTGGTCTCGGCGAAGGTGCCGAGGTACGGCAGCGGAACGGTCCGCCCGATCGTCGTGCCGCGCATCCGCAACGGCACCAGGCCGACGTAGGTGAATCCGTCACTGAAGACGTCGGGGCGGGTGCCTGGCGGGCAGAGCGAGGCGACCGTCTCCGGACGTACCGGCCAGTGGACGAACGTGAGGTCGCACCAACGTTGTTCGGAGAAGACCGGTCGTGGCACCGCGCCGGCGACGACGGGGTATCCCGCCAGTGCGTCGTCGGGTAGGCCCGTCATCGGCCCATCGTGACACCGCTGTCAAGGGGTCGTCAGGGAACGCAGAGTTCAATGCCGAACAGGTTGGCAGGCCAGAATACCGCCGTCACCATGAACGCGCCGATGTCCGACCCGGCCGGGATCCGCGTGCGCAGCGCGGTGTCGATCAACTGCACCTGCTCGGCGTCGAAGAAGGCCCACACCAGGCCGATCAGCAGGTACGGAATCGACAGCCACATGGCTGCCTCGATCATCGCCTCGACGCTGACCCGGCGACTGAGCAGGCGGCGCAACGCCGTCATACCAGTGCCTTGTGCATACGGACCCGGCGGCGCACGTCGGCGAGCAGCACGTAGCTACCGCCCTGGCGAAGGAACACCGGCATGAACCTGTTGACGAAAGCGACTGTGAGGAAGAGCCATTCGAACAGGAACTGGGCAAATGCGTTCCACCGCAGGCCCATCTGTTCGCGGAACACCGGGGCGAGGAATCCGGTGGTCAGGAACTTCAGCAACGGCCGAAACGGCAGTCCCAGCAATGGGTTGATCATGCGCAGGTTCAGCATGTGCATCAGGTGTTCGCGGACCCGGTCGTCGATCTTCACCCGCTCGCACGCGGTGCGCCAGTAGTCGTCGAACTCGGCGCGCGTCGGCGGCCACTGATCTTCGGTGACCTGCAGGGTTGTGCCCAGCGGCCATGCGGAGCGGTAGAACTGCTCGGCCTGCTCCGGTGTCATCTCACCGCGCAGCAGCTGATAGGTGTCCTCCAGCCCGACGAAGAGACAAGCGGCGACCCACATCTGCAGGTCGCGGTCGAACGCGTTGTACCGCACCGGGCTCTCGGCGGTCGACTTGACGTGCCGGTGTGCGCTGTTGACCGCCTCCCGGAACGCCGCGCGGTCATCGGGAGTCCCCAGCACCGAGACCGCGAGGTACTGGAACGTCGTGCGCGCCCGCTTCCACGGGTGTTTGAGCAGGTTTCCCGAGTCGACCTTGCTCTCCGCGACGCCGTAGCCGACCTCCGGCCAGGACAGCTGCATGACGACGTTGGCGGCGCCCCCGGCGAACGCCCAGAAGTCCATCGCCTCGGCGGCGGTGACCTCGGCGTCGGGGTCCCATCGGGCGGTGCGCCGTCGAACGGAAATCCGGTTGCGGTTCGTCATCCGACGCACACCGCCGAGAAGACCAGCGCCGGCCAGAACGCGACGGAACCGACCAGCTGTATGAACCAGGCCAGTCCGCTGCCGTCGAGCCGGTCCAGGCGCAGGGCGGTCCAGCCGATACCGACGACGACGTAGGGTGCGGCGAGGATGAGCCCGGTGCCGATCCACTCGGCGAGGGTCATTTCGAAGCTCAAGAGCTTCCTCACCGCAGTGACCATGCCTGACCCCCTCATCTGACCCATCCGGCACTATGTTAATGCCCATTCTGACGTGATCAGGCAGATGCGGGAAATCTCGAGCGCGGCACGGGGGTGCCGGTGCCGGTTCAGGAGAGCATCGAGCGCACGCTGTCGGCGAACGCCGCGGTGGTGAAGCACGTCGGTTCGGCGAACTCCTCCAGGGTGAGGGCATCGGACCAGTCGGCGTCGGCGGCCGCCCGCAGCAGGGGCTTGCTCATCGCAACGGCGTGCGGCGGGAGCACGGCGATGCGCGAACACCAGTCGTCGGCGGCCGCGAGCAGACGGTCGTGATCGACGACCTCCTGCACCAGGCCGAGCCGTTGGGCCTCCCGGGCGTCGATGTGTTCGCCGCGCAGATAGTAGGCCAGCGCGCCCTGGTAGCCCAGCCGCCGGGTCAGCGCCCAACTGGTGCCGACCTCGGGGATCAGTCCCAGCTTGGCGAATGCGGGCACCACGACGGCGCGTTCGCTGGCGATCACGAGATCACAGGTCAGCGCCCAGGCCAGCCCGACGCCTGCCGCTGCGCCGTTGAGCGCGGCGACGAAAATCGTGTCCGATCCGGCGATCAGCCGCGCGATACCCCCGAACTCGCGGCGGATCCAGCGCCAGATGTCGGCAGCGCCCTCCGGTGCGTCGAGTTGGTCGATCGCGGCGTCCATCATGCGGAGATCGCCTCCGGCGCTGAAGCCCGGGTCCGTGCCGGTGAGCACGACCGAACGCACGTCGGGGTCGGCGTCCAGGTCGGTCAGCGCTCGCCGCAGTTGGCGCACGAGCGGGCCGGACAGCACGTTGAGCCGTCGTGGCTCGTCGAGCGTGACGACGGCCCTGTCCCCGCGGTGCTCGACGCGCACGCGAAGCGGCGCATCGGCCTCGTCGCCGCTGGTCACCATGTTCCGGTACAGCGAATCGGTCATGACGGGATCTCCTCGGTGTCGTTGGCGCGCAACGCTTTCCACGCAGCGTCGGCAAAGGTCTCGATGGTGCCCGGCGGTATCCGCTTGGCCGCTCCGGCGATCCAGTACCGGCTGTACTCCTGGGCGGGGCCGAGCCACAGCGCTGCCGTGACTCCCGCGCGCATCGGCTGTAGCGCGCCGTAGCCGTGGTGCGGACGCCACCAGTCTTTGATGGCTGCGAAGAAGGCGTCGTTGTGTGCGCGCAGTTCTGCGCTGTCGAGCCGGGGGCCGAGCAGCAGACCGGCCTCGCCGCGATGCGCCGAGATCCACCGCAGGTGATAGGTGACGCCGCCGCGGATGCCGCCCTCGGCGGTGTCGTGTCCGCGCAGCGTGGTGACGAACCCGGCCTGGTATTCGCTGAGCAACTCTGCGAAGACAGCGGCGGCGAGTGAAAGTTTGTCGGGGAAATGGTGATACAGCGCACCAACGCTCACTTCGGCCTCGCGGCGCACCTCGTCGAGGGTGGCCGAGAGCGCGCCGTCGGACGCGAAGCGGCGGCGCGCGACGGCAAGCAACCGGCTCCGCGCATCGGGACGCGTCCGCGATGACACGAGGATTACTCTAACTGAACCGAGGAATCCTCTGTCAAGGGTCAGGTGGCCTGGTAGAGGATGCCCCGCCCGACCGCTTCCCGCACGACGGGCAGCGCGGCCCGCGCCAGCGCGTCGGCGTCGACACCGTGAACGGTTGCGAGCAGGTCGATCAACGTCCCCAGCGGCACCTCGCCCCGGCAGCCGGCCAACAACGCCCGCCCGATCTCATCGACGCCGATGACCGCGCCTGGCCCACCGGGGCGGCGCACGGCCGCGCCGACGACCTGCCAGCCGTCGGGCCCCGGCAGCGACAGTTCGTCGAGGAACACCGGCGCCGTCGACAGCCTCGCCGCGAGCAACTGCTCGTCGGACGTGTCGTGCAGGTACTCCCGGCGCGCGAAGAACGCGTCGACCTCGTCTCCGGTGACGGCCTCGTCTACGCCGGTGATCTCCTCGAGGATGTGCTCAGGCGGGCGATGCTCACCGAATCGTGGTGCACGCAACGCGATCACGCCCATACCGACGCCGGTGATGCCCTCGTCGGCGAACCAGTCGAGCCACTGCCCTCCGCGGCGCGCCGCTTGCTCTGGATCCTCTCCGGCGTCGGCCGTCCACAGCGACACGTAGCTGACCGGATCGGCGAGCTCACGCTGCACGACCCACGCGTGCAAACCGCTGCCCGCCAACCACCCTCGCACCCGGTCGCGCCAGTCGTCTCGGCGGACGATCCAGTTGGCCATGACCAGCGCCGTGCCTCCCGGCTCCAGGTGAGCACCTATTTGCTCGATCAGGTTGCGGCACAGGGTGTCTCCGGCAAGACCCGAGTCGCGGTAGAGGTAGTCGCGGTCGCCGGCGCCCACCACGAACGGCGGATTGGAGACGATGAGGTCAAAGCGCTCACCGACGATCGGCTCGAACAGGCTGCCGCGCCGCAGATCCCAAGACATGCCGTTGAGCCGCGCGGTCACCGCCGCGAGTGCGAGCGCCCGCTCGTTGGTGTCGGTGGCCACGACCTGCGCGCAGTGCCCGTTCAGGTGCAGCGCCTGCACTCCGCAGCCTGTGCCGATGTCGAGGGCACGAGCGACAGGCCTGCGCACGACGGCGCGGGCCAGCGAGACCGACGCACCGCCGATACCGAGGACGTGGTCGCGGTGCACCGGTCCAGAGCACATCGAGGCGTCCAGGTCGGAGACGACGAAGAAGTCGTTGACGCCGTCGCTGTGGGGCCGGACGTCCAGTGCGGCGCGCACGGTCCCCTCCGCCGCCCACTCCAGCACGCCGTTCGTCACGAGTGCGTCGATATCGGGGCCGAGCGCGAGGACGACGCGGTCGGCGGGTTCGGTGGAGCCCAGCAGGAACAAACGCACGAGCACCGCCAGGCGTCGCTGCTGTGCTGTCCCGGCGGCGAGGACGCGATCGGTGGCCCTTAGGGCCGGCCACCACACTCCGCTGGCGAACGCGGCGTCGGCGTCCTCGCCGAGCAGCCCGGCAACCGCGTCGGTCGTGTACCCCGCGCTGCGCAGGTCGGCGGCCAGCGCGTCGACGACGGCGACATCGGACAGCGGGCCGGGCGGATCCGGCTGCGTCAAAGCAGGGTGCCTTGTTCGGCCTGGGGTTCGACGGGCTCGATCAGCTCGGGGCCGTTGTTGCGGACGCTGTTCACCAGCCGGGACACTTCTCGGATCTCGATGCGGTCCAGGTCGCCGTGGCCGCGTAACAGCCCCTCGTCGATCGGCGCGTCGGGGTTCAGCCAGCGGTCCCAGTCGCGTTCGCTGATGGTCAGCGGCATGCGGTCGTGGATGTCGGCCAGCGGCCCGGCGGCGTCGGTGGTGATGATCGTGCAGCTGAGCAGCGGTTTGACGTCTTTGGGAGCGTCTTTCGGCCGCCACGTCGACCACAGACCCGCCATGAACAGCGGCTCGCCGTCGCCCGCGTACATGAAGAAGGGCGTCTTGGCCCCCTGGTCGCCCTGCCATTCGTACCAGCCGTCCATCGGCACCAGGCAGCGCTTGCTCTTGGCCGAGTTGCGGAAGGCCGGCGAGGTGGTCAGCTTGTCCGAGCGGGCGTTGATCAGCAGCGGCCCCTTGGTCTCGGGGCTGCCGTCCTCTTTGGACTTCACCCACGGCGGCACCAGGCCCCAGCGCATCGAGCGCAGCCGCCGGGTGGCGTCGTCGTCGGGTTCACTGTGGCGCTGGACCACGGTGCTGACAGTCGTGGTCGGCGCGACGTTGTAGTTCGGCGCCGACGCGTTTTTACCGCCGGAGGTGGCCGCCGTGGTCTCGTCGATCGCCTTGATCTTCTCGGCCAATAGCGCCGGGTCAGTGGTCACCGCGAAACGTCCACACATGAATCCCATGGTGGCACGGCGAGCCGACAGGGGAAGATGGAGCGGTGAGCGCGCCCGCAGACCAAGAACGCCAGGCCTGGCCTGCACCGTCGACGACGGCTCCGGTGCATGCCACTGTCACCGTGCCCGGCTCGAAATCGCAGACGAACCGGGCGTTGGTGTTGGCGGCGCTGGCCGCGGCGAACGGCGATTCGACGATCAGCGGGGCGCTGCGCAGCCGCGACACCGACCTGATGATCGGGGCGCTGCGTGCGCTCGGTGTGACGGTCGAGGGCCGCGCCGACGAACTGTCCGTCAGCGGCGCGATCGCGCCGAGCGATGGCGCGCGCATCGACTGCGGACTGGCAGGCACGGTGTTGCGGTTCGTGCCACCGGTGGCCGCCCTGGGCACGGCGACGGTCACATTCGACGGGGACGAACAGGCCCGTACCCGTCCCATCGCGCCGCTTCTGGACGCGTTGCGCGGCCTCGGGGTCGACATCGACGGCGACGGACTTCCGTTCGCGGTGCGGGGCGCCGGATCGGTCACCGGCGGGACGGTGGAGATCGACGCCTCGGCCTCGTCACAGTTCGTGTCCGGGCTTTTGCTGTCGGGAGCGGGCTTCCGCGAGGGGCTGACCGTCGTACACACCGGCGAATCGGTCCCCTCCGCACCGCACGTGGCGATGACGGTCGCGATGCTGCGCGACGCCGGCGTCGACGTCGACGACGGCCGCGACAACCAGTGGCGGGTGTCGCCGGGGCCCGTGGCCGCCCGCCATTGGGACATCGAGCCCGACCTGTCCAACGCGGTGCCGTTCCTGGCGGCCGCGGTGGTCAGCGGAGGCAGCGTGCGGTTGACGGGCTGGCCGCGGCTCAGCACGCAACCGGCCGACGCCATCATCTCGATCCTCAAGAAGTTGGGATCGGTTGTGCAACATGGTGATAGCTACCTTGAAGTGTGTGGCGCCGAAGTGTACGGCGGTATCGACGTTGATCTGCACGAGGTCGGCGAGCTCACGCCCGCCGTCGCTGCGCTGGCGGCATTGGCCTCCCCCGGCTCGGTGTCGAAGCTGTCAGGTGTCGCGCATCTGCGTGGACACGAGACCGACCGGCTCGCAGCACTTTCGGCGGAGATCAACGGTCTCGGCGGTCAGTGCGAGGAGACCGAGGACGGGTTGGTGATCACGGCCCGACCGCTGCACGGCGGGCTGTGGCGGTCCTATGCCGACCACCGGATGGCCACCGCGGGCGCGATCGTGGGGCTTCGGGTGGCCGGCGTCGCGGTCGAGGACATCGACACCACCATCAAGACGTTGCCCGGTTTCCCGCAGTTGTGGGCCGACATGCTCGCGGGGCAGACGGCGGAGGTCGACCCCGCTTGAGCCGACGCGAGTACGACGAGTCCGATGTCCGGGTGCGGCCCGGCCGAGGCTCGCGGCCGCGGACCAAGATTCGGCCCGATCACGCCGACGCGCAGGAAGCGATGGTGGTGACCGTCGACCGTGGGCGGTGGGGATGCGCGCTCGGCGGCGACCCGGACCGCCGCGTGGTCGCGATGCGGGCGCGCGAACTGGGCCGCACCCCGATCGTCGTCGGCGACGAGGTGGGAATCGTCGGCGACCTGTCCGGCCGGCCCGACACGCTGGCCCGCATCGTCCGACGCGGTGAACGGCGAACGGTGTTGCGCCGCACCGCCGATGACACCGATCCGACCGAGCGGGTCGTCGTGGCCAACGCCGACCAACTGCTGATCGTCGTCGCGCTGGCTGATCCGCCGCCGCGCACCGGGCTGGTCGAGCGCGCGCTGATCGCGGCCTATGCCGGCGGGCTCGAGCCGATCCTGTGCCTGACGAAGACCGATCTCGCTCCGCCCGAACCGTTTGCGGCGCACTTCGCCGATCTTGATCTGACGATCACCACGGCGGGTCGCGACGATCCGCTCGACGCGGTGGCCCCGATGCTGGCCGACCGGGTCACGGTGCTGCTCGGGCATTCGGGGGTCGGGAAGTCGACGCTGGTGAATCGCCTTGTCCCACGGGCTGAACGGGCCACCGGCGAGGTGACCGACATCGGAAAGGGCAGGCATACGTCGACCCAGTCGGTCGCGCTGCCGCTGGACTTCGGCGGATGGGTGATCGACACGCCCGGCATCCGGTCGTTCGGACTGGCACACATCGAGCCCGACGATGTGCTGCTCGCGTTTTCAGATCTGGCCGAAGCGATCAAGGACTGCCCACGTGGTTGCGGTCACATGGGCTCGCCCGCCGATCCGGAGTGCGCGCTCGACACGTTGACCGGCCCCACGTTCGACCGCGTCGCCGCCGCCCGTCGGCTGCTGGCCGCCCTCCACGAGTCAGACTGGTAGCGCGCGCCTCTAACCCCCTACCCACCGTTGCGCGAGCGTGCGCGTCTGCATCCGACACGCCGCGGATTTACGGCACTTCTCGCACGCCCGTCGTCGACGAGAGTGCGTGAAGTGCTGTCGACGCGGGATGGCTCGGCGCCGGACGCACGGTCACCGCGGCGCCAACGTGCGCAAAGTGTCGAGAATGCGCGGCGTGTCGTGCGCAAGCACGCACGCTCGCGCAAACCGGAAGGAGGGGGCTAGGCGGCGGCCAGTTTGGCTGCGCGCTTCTCCCGGCGACGGGCCCGCACGGCCGCGATCGACGACTTGAGACCACGCCGTTGGGTCGGCTCCAGTTCGGCGAACATCCGCTCGCTGCGCGTCTCCGGCGCATTGTCAGCGGTGTCGCGCAGATACTTGTCCGGCAGCGACAGTTTGGCGATGGTCCGCCACGTCTTGCCGTACTGCACCAGGAACGAACCCGTCGTGTAGGGCAGGTCGTACTTGTCGCACACCTGCTGCACCCGAACCGAGATTTCGTGCAGACGGTTGCTCGGAAGGTCCGGATACAGATGGTGCTCGATCTGATGGCACAGATTGCCGCTCATGAACCGCAGCACCGGGCCGCCCTCGAAGTTGGCACTGCCCAGCATCTGTCGCAGATACCACTGGCCCTTGCTCTCACCGACCATGTCGGTCTTGGTGAATTTCTCTGCGCCGTCAGGGAAGTGGCCGCAGAAGATGACCGCATTCGACCAGACGTTGCGGATCACGTTGGCGACCGCGTTCGCCGTCAGCGTCGACCGGTATGTCGCACCGGGCGACAGCGAGGTCAATGCGGGGTAGGCAACGTAGTCCTTGACCAACTGCGCGCCCGCCTTGGCGGCGAACTCGCGTGCCCGGACCTTGCTTTCGTCGCGGTTGTCCCTGCCCTTGAAGATCTTGCCCAACTCCACGTGCTGCAGGCCGACGCCCCACTCGAAGCCGAGCGCGAGAATCGTGTTGTACAGCAGGTTTCCGAGGTTGAACGGCTTCCACTTCGTGTCCCGGGTGACCCGCAACAGGCCGTAGCCCACGTCGTCGTCCATGCCCAGGATGTTGGTGTACTTGTGATGCATGAAGTTGTGCGTGAAGCGCCAATGCTTGGACGAGCCACTCATGTCCCACTCCCATGTCGAGGAGTGAATCTCGGGATCGTTCATCCAATCCCACTGCCCGTGCATGACGTTGTGGCCGATCTCCATGTTCTCGATGATCTTGGCCACGCCCAGGGTGACGGTTCCTGCCCACCATGCCGAGCGGCGCGAGCTTGCCGCCAGCATCAGGCGGCCCGCGACCTCCAGCGCACGCTGGCCGGCGATGGTGCGACGGATATAGCGCGCGTCGCGCTCACCGCGGGAGTCTTCGATGTCCTGCCGGATCGCATCCAGTTCTACCGCCAGACTCTCGATGTCCGCGCCAGTCAGGTGCGCGAATTCGGGAACGTCAGTGATTGCCATCGTCAAGCCTCCTCTCGCGTGCCTACGTTACCGTAACCTACGTACCCGTAGGTTACCGGCCAGTAAACCTCAGACATCGAGCACGCAATCGCCGGATGCCGCGGAGATACAGGTCTGTACCCGGCTGCCCGGCTCGTGCTCGACGCCGGTGCGCAGGTCACGGACGTGGCCCTCGACCAGACCCACCACACATGACTGGCAGATACCCATCCGGCAGCCGAACGGCATCTGGACCCCGACCTGCTCCCCGGCGTCCATCAGCGGAGTCGCGGCGTCCACGGTGGCCGTCTTGCCGCTGCGCGCGAACTCGACGGTGCCGCCCTGCCCGTGCACGGCGGCCTTGGACACCGCGAAACGCTCGAGGTGCAGGCGTTCGCCGAGGCCGGCGCTCGACCAGCACCGCTGGGCGGCATCGAGCATGCCCTCGGGACCACACGCCCAGGTCTGTCGCTCGCGCCAGTCGGGCACCTCGTCGTCGAGGCGCGACAGGTCCAGCCGGCCCTGGGTGCGCGTCGCGCGTGCCCGCAGTCGGTAGGAGTGGTGCGCGCGGGCCAGCTCGGCGAGTTCGGAGGCGAACATGACATCGGATTCGGTTGGCGCAGAATGCAAGTGGACGATATCGGTGATCTGGTCGCGGCGGACCAGGGTCCGCAGCATCGAGATCACGGGCGTGATACCGGAGCCGCCGGTGAGGAACAGCACCTTCGCCGGGGCGGGGTCGGGCATGACGAAGTTGCCCTGCGGCGCGGCCAGCCGCACGATCGTGCCGGGCGCCAACCCGTCGACCAGATGCGTCGACAGGAACCCTTCTGGCATGGCCTTGACCGTGATGGTGATGGTTCGGGTGGTGCGCGACGGCGCCGAGGTCAGCGAATAGGACCGCCAGCGCCAACGGCCGTCGATCTGCACGCCGATTCCGATGTACTGGCCGGGCTGGTAGTCGAACGAGAAGCCCCAGCCCGGCTTGATGACCAGCGTCGCCGAGTCCTCGGTTTCGCGCCGGACGCTCAGCACCCGGCCGCGCAACTCACGCGCCGACCACAGCGGGTTGGCGAGTTTGAGGTAGTCGTCGGGCAGCAGCGGCGTGGTGATCCGTCCCACGATGGTCCGCAGCGCGTGCAGGCCCGGGTGCTTGGTCCCGGCGACCGTCGGCTTCACCGTGTCGGCGACATTGGCCGACACCTTGATGGAGTTCTTGGCCATGAACCTACGGTACCGTAACCTACGCTGCCGTATCCAGCCGAGATCAAGGCCGATGCGGGCTCAGAGCAGTTCAAGCAGGAACGGCAACTCCTGCGGCGCGTACCAGGCCAGGTCGTGGTCCTGGGCATCACCGACGACGAAGTCGGCATCCTCGTCGCCGAGGTCCGCGTCGTCGACGGCCTCGATCGCGGGCAACACCGCGGACTCGGCCTCGGCATTGTCGACATAGGCGGCGATGACGTCCTCGAAGGCGACCGGACCGGCCAACCGCACCACCGCGTCATCGAGATCGGGGCGCGGCGTCACGTCGTCGACCTCGGCCTCCACCACTGCGCGGCGCGGCGGCAGGTCGCCCACCCCTTCGCTCCCGAGCAGGCGCAGCGACGCCAGCGCGGCTTCCCGGCGCGCGACCTCGGCGAGTTCTTCGTCGTCGCCCTCGGCGTAGGACTCGCGCAGGGCGGGCGTCACCGCGAACGCCGTACCGCTGCGGGCATGGAGCACCCGGTCGGCCACGAGCTGCTGCAGCATGGTCAGGGTCGCGGGGATGTAGACGCGCACCAGGCGAGATTAGTCGTCAGGCGATTTCTCGCTCGCCGGATCCTTCTCCACCGAGATGACGAAATCGTCACCGTGCTCCGTGACACCGTGGATGACCGCGCTGTCGACGGCCTCTTCGGCATACTTCTTTCGCACCATCATCGGGTCGCGGCGCAGGTCCTTGACCAACCCCACGGCCAGGCCGACCATCACCACGACGAACGGCAGCGCCGCGATGATGGTGATGGACTGCAACCCGGTCAACGCGTCCTCCCCGCCGACCAGCAGCATCACCGCAGCGACGGCGCCGGTGGCTACACCCCAGAAGATCACGGTGGCTCGACCGGGTCTGATCGTGCCGCGTTCGGACAGCGATCCCATCACCACCGACGCGGCGTCCGCGCCGGAGACGAAGAAGATCGCCACCAGCACCATCACCAGCACGCTGGCGATGGTCGCGATCGGATACTGCTCGAGCAGGCCGAACAGCTGAGCCTCGATGCTGCCTTCGCCGGCGAGGTCGGTGCCCTCCTGCTGTACGCGGATCGCCGACCCGCCGAACACCGCGAACCACACCAGTGACACCAGGCTCGGCACCAACAACACTCCGGTGACGAACTGACGGATGGTGCGCCCCCGCGAGATCCGCGCGATGAACATGCCGACGAACGGCGTCCACGACACCCACCACGCCCAGTAGAAGATCGTCCACGACTGCAGCCACACGTTGACCGCGGAGCCCTCGGCGCCGGTGCGCGCCGACATCATCGCGAAGTCGGCCATGTAGCTGCCCAGCGATGTCGGCAGCAGGTTGAGGATGAAAACCGTTGGCCCGACGACGAATACGAAGAACGCAAGCACCATCGCCAGCACCATGTTGATGTTGGACAGCCACTGGATGCCGCGCGCGACCCCGGAGACCGCCGACAGCACGAACGCGATCGTGAGCACCGTGATGATGACGACGAGGATGGTGTTGCCCGTTTCCCCGATACCGCCGACGATCTGCAGGCCGCTGCGGATCTGCAGCGCACCCAGACCGAGTGAGGCGGCCGAGCCGAACAGCGTGGCGAAGATCGCCAGCATGTCGATGACCTTGCCCCACGGTCCGTTGGCGCGCGAGCCCAGCAGCGGTTCGAACGCCGCGCTGATCAGCTGCAGCCGGCCCTTGCGGTAGACGCCGTAGGCGATCGCCAGGCCGACCACCGCGTAGATCGCCCACGGGTGCAGCGACCAGTGGAACAGCGTGGTGGCCATCGCGGTCTGCACGGCCTCGGTGTTGCCCGGCTCGCCGGTGCCCGGTGGCGGTGTCGCGTAGTGCGACAGCGGCTCGGCCACCCCGAAGAACATCAGCCCGATCCCCATGCCGGCGCTGAACATCATCGCGACCCACGACACCCCGTGGAACTCGGGTTCCTCGTCGTCACGACCGAGCGGGATGGCGCCGAAGCGACCGATCGCCAGCCACAGGATGAACACCACGAAACCGGAGGCCGTCAGCACGAACAGCCACCCGGTGTTGTCCATCACCCACGTCAGCGCGCTGTCCGAAGCGGAGGCCAGCGACTCCGTGCTGACGAAGCCCCACACCAGGAAGGCAATCGCAATGACCGCGGTGACCCCGAAGACGACCCAGTCCACGCCGCGCGAGCGGGTGAACGCGTCATCATGTGGCGGCAGGTCGAGTGCCGGGTGGGGTACGACGGAATCGGTCGGCGATCGAAATGCGCGCTGTGTGGCGGACCTGGCTTTTCCTGGCGTCTCGTTCTCTGCGCTCGTGGTCATGGTGACCCAATTCGACCCCGCTGGCGGTGAGAGAGTCAATCCCGCAAACGCACAGCAGGTGTTATTGGGCCGCTTCTAGCAGTTCTTCCATCGATTCGCGCAGCAGACTCGGCAAAACATCGACGTCGCTCATGGCGTCGCGGTCGGCATTGATGCCGAAGTAGACCATGCCGTGGTAGGACGTCACCCCCAGCGCCAGCACCTGGTTGCTCAAGAGCGGCGGTACCGCGTAGGTCTCCAGCAGTTTGGTGCCCGCGATGTACATCTGATGCTGTGCACCCGGCACGTTGGTGATCAGCAGGTTGAACTGGCGCGCCGAGAACGTGGTCGCCACCCGGATGCCCATCGCGTGCAGGGTCGGCGGGGCGAACCCGGACAGCGTCACGATGGTTCTCGCGTCGACCAGGCTCGCGGCGGTGGACGCCGATTCGGTGGCGTGGGCGATCTGCGAGAGCCGCACCACCGGGTTGCCCTCACCGACGGGAAGGTCGACGAGGAACGGCGTCACCTCGCTGATGGCCTGACCCGGGCCGGTCGCGTCGAGTTCGGCATCCGGATACACCGACATGGGCGCCATCGCCCGCACCCTCGCGGTCGAGGTCACCGGTTCACCGCGCGACATCAGCCAATTGCGTAACGCGCCGGCCACCACGGCCAGCACCACGTCGTTGACGTCGCAGTCGTAGCGGGCGCGCACCGCGCGGAAGTCCTCGAGCCGTCCGCAGGCGACGGTGAACCGCCGGTTGCGCGACACTGTGGTGTTCAGCGGGCTGCTCGGCGCGGTGCCGCGCGCCACGGTGCGGGCCACCTCGAGGGCGCGGCGGCCCATGTCGACCAACTGGCCAGCGTTGGTGGCGACGTCGACGACGGCGTTGCGGACCGCAGTGATCTGCTCGGCGGGCCGGGTGATCCACTCACCGAGCGCACCGAGCAGCAACTGCCGATCGCTGGGCTCGCGCAACGGGATCCAGATGTCCTCACCGAACTCCGGCGGCTTCTGGGTGCGGTCGGCGATGACGTGGCCGATCTCGAGGGCCGTCATGCCGTTCACCAACGCCTGGTGCGACTTCGTGTAGATCGCGAGGCGGTTCTTGGCCAGGCCTTCGATCAGGTACATCTCCCACAGCGGCCGCGACCTGTCCAGCGGCCGGGACCCCAGCCGCGCAATGAGTTCGTGCAACTGGGCGTCGCTGCCCGGCGACGGCAGCGCGGAGCGACGGATGTGGTAGGTGATGTCGAAGTCGCGATCGTCCACCCACACCGGGCGCGCCAGGCCCAACGTCACCTCACGCACCTTCTGCCGGTAGCGGGGTATCTGTGGCAGCCGCTGTTCGACGGTGGCCAGCAGGGTCTCGTAGCTCAGGCCGCTGCGGGGCTTGCGAAGGATCGCCAGCGAACCCACGTACATCGGCGTCGACGTGTTCTCCAGGCGGTAGAACGACGCATCCGCCGTCGACAACCGGGTGACCATCGCGACGTCGCCCCTCCCCTGTACTGCCCGCGGTCCGACCGCGGGCGCCGAAGTCCCCGCCACGCTATAGGCAAACCCCGCGGATGCGCATCACGGGTGCTTATCGCTGTCTGGGAGCCCCCGCGGACCGTGCGATCATGGTGGTGTCTGCCAACTCTCCAGCAGACGGGTCCTGTCTCGTCGAGTCGCTGGAGAACGCGTTGTGACATCCTTCCGCACCCCTGCCGAGGCCGCGTCCGGCCCCGACCAACAGCGACCGGCTGCGCTGGTGGCACCGGTCATCGACTGTGAACCGCCTCCCCTCGGTGTCGGCGCCTGTCCGCCACCGTCGCCAAAAGCGCTGCGCCGCCGACCATCCGCCGGTGTACACACTCGGCGCCCGCAAATGCCGATCCCCGCCGAGCCCGCCCCGCCGCGCGCGGCGGTCGCCTTCGCCGATGCGGCGTTGCGCAGGGTGCTCGAGGTGATCGACCGGCGGCGCCCCGTCGCCCAGTTGCAACCGCTGTTGGCACCGGCGCTGATCGAAACCGTGCTCACGCTGACCCGCCACCCGCACTCGACCGTCGCCACCCTGCGCCGGCTCAGGGTGCGCGTGACCGATGACGACGGTCCTGCCGCGGAGGTATTCGGCACTTACAGTCGCGGACAGCGCATCCGCGCTATCGCGGCGCGCATCGCTTACGACGGCCGGCGCTGGCGGGTGGTCGCGCTGCAGATCGGTTGAGCGCTAGCCTGCTCGCGTGCAGGGAGACTCGATCAGCGTGCAGCGCGTCATCAAGGCGCCCCCGGACGCGATCTTCGCGTTACTCGCCGACGCCGGCAGGCATCCGGCCTTCGACGGCTCGGGCACCGTCGCTCACACATCCGGCGAGAAGTCTCAACCTCTGTCTGCCGGTGCGACATTCGGCATGGCGATGCGCGGAAGGCCCGAGTCGGTGTTCCTTGGATACCGGACCACCAACACCGTCGTCGAGTTCGAACCGGACCGCCGCATCGCGTGGAAGACGACGATGGGTCCCCTCGGGCTGATCGGCGGGCGCATCTGGCGTTACGAGCTCGAACCGACACCGGAGGGCACGCTGGTGCGCGAAACCTGGGACGTATCCGAGGACCGGCAACGCCTGCTGCTCAAGAGGGGCGGCGCACCCAAGCAAGCCGAAGACGGGATGCGCGCCACGCTGCGCCGTATCGCCGCGCTCGTCGAGCCCTCTTAACGCCTGCGCATCGCCTTCTGCTCGCGGGCCTGCTGGCGCGCGGCTTCGCGCCGCTGCTTGCGGGTGCCGCCGCTGGGCGCAGCCTGCCGCGGGGCGCCACTGCCGTTGCCCGACCGCTGCACCTCGGCCGACCCGTCCTCCGACGGCCCGGTGTAGGTCAGCGGACGCGACTCGTCGTCGATTCCCTTGGCGCGCAGGCCCGTTCCCGTCGGTCGTTCCTTGGTCGCCACCCCACCTTGGGCTTGTGCGGCGGCGGCCTCGGCGAACTCGCTCAGACCGGACGGCGGTGCGACCGGGGCGACGGTCGGCTGCGGCGCGGGTTCGACCGCGACGTTGAACAGGAACCCGACCGACTCCTCCTTGAGCCCCTCGAGCATTCCGATGAACATGTCGTAACCCTCGCGCTGGTACTCGACCAGCGGATCGCGCTGCGCCATCGCCCGCAGGCCGATGCCCTCCTTGAGGTAGTCCATCTCGTAGAGGTGTTCGCGCCACTTGCGGTCCAGCACGTTGAGCAGCACATTGCGCTCCAACTGGCGCATCGCGCCCTCGCCCGCGATCTCCTCGATCTGCTTCTCCCGCTCGGCGTACGCGCGGTCGGCGTCGGCGATCAACGCCTCCAGCAGCTCCTCGCGCGTCAACTCGCCGGGCTCACCGATCGCGTCGGAGTCGATCAGGTCGTGGTGGTCGATGCCCACGGGGTAGAGCTGCCGCAGCGCGGTCCAGAGCTGTTCGAGATCCCAGTCCTCGGAATAGCCTTCAGCCGTGGCACCGTCGACGTAGGCGGTGATCACGTCGACGAGCATGTTGCGGGCCTGTTCGGCGAGGTTCTCGCCCTCGAGGATGCGCCTGCGCTCGTCGTAGATGACGACGCGCTGCTTATTCATCACCTCGTCGTACTTGAGGACGTTCTTGCGGACCTCGAAGTTCTGCTGCTCAACCTGCGTCTGCGCGCTCTTGATGGCGCGGGTGACCATCTTCGCCTCGATCGGCACGTCGTCGGGCAGGTTCAGCCGGGTCAGCAACGACTCCAGGGTGGCGCCGTTGAACCGTCGCATCAGCTCGTCACCAAGCGACAGGTAGAACCGGGATTCGCCAGGGTCGCCCTGGCGGCCGGAGCGGCCGCGCAGCTGGTTGTCGATGCGGCGGGACTCGTGCCGTTCGGTGCCCAGCACGTACAGGCCGCCCGCGGCGATG
This sequence comes from Mycobacterium neumannii, assembly GCF_002245615.1. NCBI lineage: Bacteria > Bacillati > Actinomycetota > Actinomycetes > Mycobacteriales > Mycobacteriaceae > Mycobacterium > Mycobacterium neumannii. The sequence goes on from NZ_NKCO01000014.1 coordinate 53,498, forward strand.
ACGTCCTCGGACTCGCGCGCGCACTCGGCTTTGACCGCGGACAGCGTCTCGTGCCAGACCTTCTCGTACTCGTCCGGGGTCTCCACCGGGTCCAGGCCGCGTTCGCGCAGCCGCTTGTCGGTGAGGAAGTCCGGGTTGCCGCCGAGCACGATGTCAGTACCGCGGCCCGCCATGTTGGTCGCGACGGTGATCGCGCCCAGCCGGCCGGCCTCGGCGATGATCGAGGCCTCCTGCTCGTGGTACTTCGCGTTGAGCACATTGTGCGGGATCCTGCGCTTGGTGAACTGGCGAGACAGGTACTCCGAGCGCTCCACGCTGGTGGTGCCGATCAGGACCGGCTGGCCCTTCTCGTAGCGCTCGGCGACGTCGTCGACGACCGCGATGTACTTGGCCTCTTCGGTCTTGTAGATCAGGTCGGATTGATCGGCGCGGATCATCGGCTTGTTGGTCGGGATGGGAACCACACCGAGCTTGTAGATCTCGTGCAGCTCGGCCGCCTCGGTCTGCGCGGTGCCGGTCATACCTGCGAGTTTGTCGTAGAGGCGGAAATAGTTCTGCAGCGTGATCGTGGCCAGCGTCTGGTTCTCGGCCTTGATCTCGACGCGCTCCTTGGCCTCGATGGCCTGGTGCATGCCCTCGTTGTAGCGACGGCCCACCAGCACGCGACCGGTGAACTCGTCGACGATGAGCACGTCGCCGTCGCGCACGATGTAGTCCTTGTCGCGCTGGAACAGCTCCTTGGCCTTGAGCGCGTTGTTCAGGTAGCTGACCAGCGGCGAGTTGGCCGCCTCGTAGAGGTTGTCGATACCCAGCTGGTCCTCGACGAACTCGACGCCGAGTTCGTGCACGCCGACGGTGCGCTTGCGGATGTCGACCTCGTAGTGGACGTCCTTTTCCATCAGCGGCACGATCCTGGCGAACTCCGTGTACCACTGCGACGCGCCGTCGGCGGGGCCGGAGATGATCAGCGGGGTGCGGGCCTCGTCGATGAGGATGGAGTCGACCTCGTCGACGATCGCGAAGTTGTGTCCGCGCTGGACCAGGTCGTCCAGGGAGTGCGCCATGTTGTCGCGCAGGTAGTCGAAGCCGAATTCGTTGTTCGTGCCGTAGGTGATGTCGGCGGCGTAGGCGGTTCGCCGCTGGTCGGGGGTCATCTGCGCCAGGATCACGTCGACCTCCAGGCCGAGGAACCGGTGCACGCGGCCCATCCACTCGGCGTCGCGCCTGGCCAGGTAGTCGTTCACGGTGACGATGTGCACGCCCTTGCCCGACAGCGCGTTGAGGTAGGCCGGGAGCACGCCGGTCAGCGTCTTGCCTTCACCGGTCTTCATCTCCGCGACGTTTCCGAAGTGCAGCGCCGCGCCGCCCATCAACTGCACCTTGAACGGCTTCTGGTCGAGCACCCGCCAGGCCGCCTCGCGGGCGACGGCGAACGCTTCGGGCAGCAGGTCGTCGAGGCTTTCGCCGTTGTCCACGCGCTTTTTGAACTCGTCGGTCTTGCCCCGCAGTTCAGCGTCGGTCAGCTTCTCGACGTCGCCCTCCAGGGAGTCGACGTAGTCGGCCACCCCCTTGAGGCGTTTGACCATCCGGCCCTCGCCGAGACGCAGCAACTTTTGCAGCACGCTAGTTCCCCTATGGGTTTGGAAGTCTTGAGCTCAACCCATGGTAGGGGACATGCGCCCTGAACCCGGCCCAGCTGCGTCAGGCCAGGCGAAATAGTGGTCGGCCCGGCTCAGGCGAGCCGAATCAAGCCGTAGTCGTAGGCGTGCCTGCGGTAGACCACGGACGGCAGGTCGCTCTCCTTGTCATGGAAAAGGAAGAAGTCGTGGCCTACCAGTTCCATCTGCGACAGCGCGTCATCGACGGTCATCGGGGTGGCCGGATGCTCCTTGATCCGCACGATGCGTCCGGGCTCGTGCTCGTCGAGCGCCGCGCCGTCGTGTTCGGCCGGCGTCGCTGTCAGCGGCTCGGGTGGTGCGGTGACCGCGGTGGCCTTGGCGACCGATACCGGGGTTTTGTCGCCGTAGTGGATCTTGCGGCGATCACGCGCACGGCGCAGCCGCTCGGCGAGCTTGTCCACCGCTGATTCCATCGCGCCGTAGAAGCTGTCGGCACAGGCTTCGGCGCGGACCACGGGGCCGCGGCCGCGCGCGGTGATCTCCACGTGTTGGCAGTACTTGCGTTGACGTCGGTTCCGCTCGTGATCGAGCTCGACGTCGAACAGATAGATCGAGCGGTCGAATCGTTCCAGGCGTGACAGTTTCTCTGCGACGTACGTGCGGAAGTGGTCGGGGATCTCGACGTTGCGACCGGTGACCGCGACTTCGGCGCGCGGTCGGGCTTCGGGCGTTTCGTCCTCGATCACCATCGTTCGGGAGTCCAGGGATTGGCTTGACATGCTTGGCAACTCGTTTCTTCGGCGTCCGCACGCGTGAGCGTGCCCGGGTTGTCGTGATCCGCACCGACGGGGCTTTGCATGTCTCGCCGCTCGCCGGTGCAAGGTGTCGTCTACTCACCTCCTACCGCGTCGGCGATGCTGGCGCTTCGTATCTGAGCGCCGGCCGTGAGTCATTCACGGGTGTTGAAGCCGACGGTAGCCGCGTTCACCCGGTAGTGCCAGTGAATCCGGGTACCTGTTTCCAGTTCTTCACCTCGGTCTGATATGTGGGCCTGGAATCCGGCCTCGCGGCGCGGTCACGCGTTTGCCACAACCAGCACGGCCGCCACGCGTGCCCCAATGGTGTGCAGCACGCGAACCGACTCGGCGGCGGTGGCGCCGGTGGTGACGATGTCGTCGACGACGAGCACTTCGTCCGCGACGGGCCGCACGACCCGGACCCGGCCGCCGATGTTGCGCTGCCGATCGGCGGTGGACAGCCCGACCGAATCCGCCACGAGAGCGCGTGTGCGCAGCGCCTGGACGACGCCCACCCCCGGCAGGTCGACGACAGCGGTACGCGCAATCCGAGTCACCGGGTCACCGCCACGCCGACGGGCCGACCACCGGCGGGTCGGTGCGGGGACCACCGTCAGCGGGGTATCGAGAAGACCCCAGGTCAGCAGGTGGGAGAGGCCGGCCCGCAGCGCCCCGGCAAGCGGGCGCAGCAGATCATTTCGGCCGTGCTCTTTGACCGCGATGACGACTGCTCGCCGCGGCCCCGCGTAACGGCCCAGGGAGTACACCGGGACGCCGGGATCCACGCGCGGCGAGACGAGGTGCGGATCCTCTGCCCTGACCGTCAGCGTCGCCGCGCACGCCGCGCACCACCGCGTTGACGGTGCGCCGCAGCCGCCGCACTGCAGCGGGAGAACGAGATCGAGCACGCGGTCAGTGTGGCGGTGGTGGGTGACACGGGTACTCCGTGGGCATGCAGGACCAACGGGAGTCGTGGATCGTCGATTGCCTGGTGAGTGCGTTCGCCGATCTGATGAAGGCCGATCCAGATGCGTTCCGGACCAAGTTCCGCAAGATGGCGGCCGAGCCCTTCGCCTTCTTCCGCGGCAGCGCGTGCGTCTTCTACGGCGACGTCGCCGCGCGCGAGGACCGCTGGGCCGACGAGCGCACCAGCCGGGTGTGGATCCAGGGCGATCTGCACACCGAGAACTTCGGCACCTACATGGACGGCGAAGGCACGCTTATCTTCGACGTCAACGACTTCGACGAGGCCTACATCGGTCACTTCACCTGGGACCTGCAGCGGTTCGCGGCCAGCGTCGCGCTGATGTGTTGGCAGAAGGCGCTGTCGGACCACGAGATCAGCAGGCTGATAAACACTTTCGCACACGCCTACGTCGATCAGGTGCGGTGGTTCCTGCAGGCCGACGACGACACGGGCTTCTCGTTGAATCTCGACACCGCACGCGGCGCCGTGCTGTCCGCGTTGCAGAGTGCGCGATTGTCGACGAGGGCCGAGATGTTGGATCGTCTCACCGTGGTCGACGACTGGGACCGACGCTTCCGGGACGCCGCGGGCGTACGCCGACTCGAGGACGCCGAACGCGACAACGTCGAGGCCGCGTTCGTGCGATACCTCGAGACCATCCCCAAAACCAAACGGTTCCAAGGCATCACCTACGACATCAAGGACGTGATCGGCAAGACGGGTCACGGTATCGGCAGCGCGGGTCTGCCGACCTACACCGTGCTGATCGAGGGATTCAACCAGGCGCTGGACAACGACGCCGTGCTGTCGATGAAGCAGGGCAACATCGCGGCGCCCAGCCGTGTCGTCGAAGAGGCGGGCCTGGGCCGGCATTTCAAGCATCACGGCCACCGAACGGCGGTGTCACAACGTGCGCTGCAGGCGCATGCCGATCCGCTGCTCGGCTACACCGACATCGACGGCGTCGGGTTCGTCGTGAGCGAGTTATCGCCGTATGCAGCTGATCTCGACTGGAGCGAGTTGACCGAACCGGACGAATTGGACGAGGTGATCGAGCAGCTGGGGCGGGCGGTGGCCAAGGTGCATTGCGTCGGGGATGCCGACAGCGACCAGAAGGTGGTCGAGTTCCAGACCGAGGAGGCGATCGACGCGGTCATCGGCGACCATGTCGACGAGTTCTCGGCCGACCTCGTGACGTTCGGGCTTCAGTACGCCCGCATCGTGCGTGACGATCACCGCCATTTCGTCGAAGCGTTTCGCGAAGGCCGCATTCCGGGGGTCACGTCGACCTGACCCGGTCAGCGCAAGACGATCGAATCGCCTTGCAATGTCACTGGTTTCGACACCAACGGACGCGTTGCCGGTCCGTTCGCCACCGTGCCGTCCAGGTTGAACTTGCTGCCGTGGCAGGGGCAGTTGATCGTGGCGCCTGCGACGTCGCGCACCGTGCACCCGGCGTGAGTGCAGGTGGCCGAAAATCCCACGAAATCACCCGCCGTCGGTTGCGTCACCACGGTCTGGTCGACGATGACACCTCCGCCGACCGGGACGTCGGCGACGTTTGCGAGGATCGCAACCGGCGCCACCGCGCTACCGGTCGTCGTCACGGCCGACTCCTCGGCGGCGTCGGGATCCTTGCCGTACGTGCTGCAGGCCCCCAACGCGGTACCAGCGATTCCGAGCCCCGCACCCGCAAGGAATTGTTTGCGTCGCATAGCGATTCCTTTCCTCAGAACCTCAGCCCGCTGGTCTGGAAGAACCACAGCGCCGAAGTGAGCCAGACGTAGACCAACCCGAAGAACACCAGTCCCCCGACGACGGGAAGCACCCAGCCGTGAAGCCCGCCGCGCGTCAACAGGATCATCTTGGTGACGAAGACCCCGTAGAAGAAACAGCCGAACAGCGAGTGAAACAGCACCCGGCTGTCGGTTTCGGCGAAGCCGAGAGCGTAGAGGCAGTGCACGGCCACCGGCACAGTGGCCAACACCGCCAACCGCCCCGACCACTTGTGGGCCGTTCCTATCCACGTCGGCGCGCGCCCACCGGGCGTCAACCGGTACATCACGAACGCCGAGAACAGTTGGAACAGCGCCAACGCAATCGCGAGGGTGGCCAGCCACGACTTCACCGCCGTGCCGCTGGAGAACCCCGCCACGTTGATCGAGAAGAATTGCGGCTCATGGATCTTGCCGAACACTCCGAGCGCGACGGCGACCATTGCGCCGAGGCTGACGGCGATCAGCATCCCCGCTGCGCCGGTGTTGCGGGTGGCGACGGGATCAGACATCGCTGCCGCCGCTCTCCCGCTCGTACACAAGGAGGCCGGCGCGCGCTTCGGCTGCCGGCGCGGTGAACACCCAGCTCTTCTCGCCGATCGTCAGCAACCCCTTCACCGCATTGCCCTCGAGATGGCCGTCGAGAACGCTCACCTAGTCCTGGCTCGTCGCGTTGACGACACCGTCCTCGGCGTCGCCTCGGAGCCACACCTCGACCGAGTTGCCGTCACAGGCGTACGCGATCGCCTTGCCGCCGTCGAGCGATATCTCCAACGTGATCACGCCGGTCGCGGTCGGCACGGTTCCGACGTAGTCAGCCTTGGCCGGGAAGCCCGTCGCAGGCGGTGACGGCGTGGTCGTCGGCGCCGCAGCGCTCGGCGTGGTGACCGATTCCGCCGCCGGGGCGGCCACGGGCCCTTGCTCCTGAAAAACGTTGCCGAGCCACAGCGCGATCCCGAGCACGGCGACCGCGCCCAACGTGATCAACGGACCGCGAGTCTTCATCTTCACTCCTGGCTGATAGCAAACGCCTGCGGCGTCGTTCTGTCAGCACAACGAGACTCACCCGCAGACGGTTCACGGAACCTGCCGCGAAATCTGCGCGGGGGTCGGCTGTCAGCCCGGCAGCACGGGTTCGGCGCCGGGCACCAGCAGCGGACGCACCTCGGCCCACGCCGGATCGTCCTCGGCCACCGAGCCGGACAGTTGCACGACCCCGCGGGCGTCGGCCACGTACACCGTCGACGGGTTGGCCGCCACGGTGGTGACCGGCATCAGCAGGTTGCGGCTCGGCCCGTCGGAGTTAACGCCGTCGAGGTTGACGTAGGAGACCGGATGCGCAGGATCGGTGCGACTGACCACGATGTCGTCGCCGGTGCGCCATGACAGCGACACCACGGTGTTGCCCAGGCCGTAGCCCAGGCGTCGCGGGTAGGTCAGCGCGTAGCCGCCGCCGGGGGTCTGTTCGACACCGGCCAAAACGACCCGGCCGTCGATCACCATCGCCGCGCGGGTGCCGTCGCGCGACAGCTGCAGTTCGGTGATCACGCCGGGAAACCTGCTCGACACCAGCGTGGAGTCGACCGGTATGCGCGCCGGCTGGCCCGACGCGTCCTGGATGACACGCACGACGTTGTTGCCGTCGATCACCACCCACACCGCGTTGTCCAGCGACCAGCTCGGCCGCGACAGGCTTCGGGCATCCAACACCTGCGACGCGGCCCCGCCGAGCGCGCCGACCCACATCGACGACGCCATATCCGGTGCGTCCGGCCGCACCGTGACGATCGACGCCACCTCCTGGCCCGTGCGGGACACCGCCGCCGCGGTCTGGTTCGGCATCTGCCCGAACTGTCCGGGAACCCGCGGCGCCCGCCGACCGTCGAGCGCGACCAGCGAACCGCCCACCAGCGCGTGCAGGCCCGCCGCCACTCCCGAGGCCGCGCCCGGGTCGGTGGCCGCCACGTCGGAGGTCTCCCACCCGTCGGTGAACCGGTCGTCGAGGGCGGCGCCGTCGGCGTTGATCACGTACGGCCCGTTGACCCCCGCACGGGACAGCGTCCAGATGAGTTGCGCCGCAAGCAGTTGCCTGCTGTGCGGATCGGTGGTCGACAGGTTGTCCAGATCGATTTTGGCGCCGCCGTAGCCCCGGCCGACGCCCATCTTGCCGCCGTCGGCGCGGGTGACCGGGCCGCGCAGTTTCAGTGGCGGTTCGAGGAGATTGCGGACGGTCTTGGCCATCTCCGGTCGCGGCCCGGCGATCAGCTTGCTCACCAGTTCGGTGGCCAACTGGTCGGGATCGGACACCGCGACATAGCGCGGATCGGGCACCACGGTGCTGCCGGTCGGGTCGACGAAATACAGGGTGTTGCGTCGATAGGTGGCCTGAAACTGCTGCCAGTCCAGGAAGACGCCGTTCGGCAGCTTGTCGATGCGCCAACCGTCGGCGGTCTTGACCAGTTCGATCGGCCCCGGGTCTGGCAGCGCGCCTTCCCCCGTTTCGAACACACCCATGTCCGACAGCGATCCGAGGATGTCGGCGCGCATGGTCACCGACACCCGGTCGGGACCGCGCGTCTCGACGAACACCACGTTGTCGATCAGCAGCGCGCTGCCCGCGTCATCCCACGCTTGCGAAGCGGATTCGGTCAGGAACTGGCGCGCAGCCAGATGCCGGTTCGCGGGATCGGCGGTGGCCTTCAGGAATTCGCGCAGCAACACGTCGGGATCCATGCCCGGAGTCGGCTTGGGCAGGCTCGGCGGGGCGGGCCGGTCGACGGTTCCGATCGCTTGCGGCGAGGACGAACTGGGCACGCCCGCACAGCCGGTGAGAACCAACGCCAGCACGCTCAGGACTGCCAGCAGGATTCTCACACGGACTCCTGCGCGGGTTCGCGATCGTGGCTGCGCGGCGGCGCATTGTCGGGTCCAACGGGTTTGAGCGGCAGCGGGCTGGTGGTCACCTTGTGCCCGCGGACGAGCGGCAGCGTGAGACGGAAGCAGGCGCCGTTACCCGGCTCACCCCAGGCCTCCAGCCTGCCCTGGTGCAGGCGGGCGTCCTCGATGCTGATCGCCAAACCGAGACCTGTGCCGCCGGAACGACGCACCCGCGAGGGGTCCGACCGCCAGAACCGGCTGAACACCAGTTTCTCCTCGCCGGGCCGCAGTCCCACCCCGTGGTCGCGGACGGTCACGGCGACGGTGTCGTCGTCGGCGGCCATCCGGATGCGGACAGGTTTGTGCTCGGCGTGGTCGATGGCGTTGGCGATGAGGTTGCGCAGAATGCGCTCCACGCGCCGCGGGTCGACCTCGGCGATGACCTCCTCGGTGGGCATGTCGACGACGAGTTCGACGTCGGCGTCTTGGGCCAGGTGCCCGACGTTGTCCAACGCGCTTCGCACCGTCGACCGCAGATCCAGCGACTCGACCGACAGCTCGGCGACACCGGCGTCGTGGCGGGAGATCTCCAACAGATCGTTGAGCAACGTCTCGAACCGGTCGAGCTCGCTGACCATCAGCTCGGTGGACCGGCGCAGCGCGGGATCGAGATCCTCGCTGTGGTCGTAGATCAGGTCGGCGGCCATGCGCACTGTCGTCAACGGGGTGCGCAGTTCGTGGCTGACGTCGGAGGTGAACCGGCGCTGCAGGTTGCCGAACTCCTCGAGTTGGGTGATCTGGCGGTGCAGGCTCTCGGCCATGTCGTTGAACGAGACGGCGAGGCGGGCCATGTCGTCCTCGCCGCGCACCGGCATGCGTTCGGTGAGGTGGCCTTCGGCGAACCGCTCGGCGATGCGCGACGCGGAGCGCACCGGCAGCACGATTTGGCGCGCCACCAGCAAGGCGATCGCGGCGAGCAGGCCGAGCAGCACCACGCCGCCGGTGGCCATCGTCCCGCGCACCAGCGCGATCGTGGACTCCTCGTTGTTGAGCGGGAAGATCAGATAGAGCTCGAGGTTGGTCACCGATGACGACGTCGGACTGCCGACGATCAGCGCGGGCCCGGAGAAGCCGTCGGTGTGCACGGTCGCGTACTGATAGCTGACCTGGCCGGCCTTGACGAACTCCCGCAGCGTATTGGGCACCTGCTGGACCGGGCCTGCCGCGGTCGCCGCACGCGGCCCGTCACCAGGCACCACCAGAACCGCGTCGTAGGTTCCCGCCAGGCCCGGTTCGGCGTCAGCGCTGCGATCGATCAGCGTGTTGCGCGCCAACTGCAGGCTGCTGTCGAGCGAGCGGGTTTCCTCACCGCCGACGATTCCGCTGACTGTGGTGCGTGCGCGGTCGATCTGCTCGGTGGCCGCGCGGACCTTGACCTCGAGGATGCGATCGGTGATCTGGCTGGTCAGTACGAACCCGAGCACCAGGATCACGGCCAGCGACAGGCCCAACGTCAACGAGACGACACGCAGCTGCAAGGAGCGCCGCCACGCCAAGCTCAACGCCCGGCCCAGCGCTCCCAGCCCCCGCACCAGCGGCGCCGAGCGCCGATGGATGCGTCGTCTGGAGCTGAAGATCACGGCGCCCGCCGAGCGGTCAACAGGGCGACCGCCAAGCGGTCGGGGTCACGACCACGGCCGACAGCCGTGCATGTCACGGCGGTCCGGCCTTGTACCCCACTCCTCGAACAGTGAGCACCACCTGCGGGTTCTCAGGGTCCTTCTCGACCTTCGCCCGCAACCGTTGGACATGCACGTTCACCAAACGGGTGTCCGCGGGGTGTCGATAACCCCACACCTGTTCGAGCAGCACATCACGAGTAAACACCTGCCGCGGTTTGCGCGCCAACGCCACCAACAGGTCGAACTCCAGCGGGGTCAGCGAGATCTGCTCGCCCTGACGGGTGACCTTGTGCGCGGGCACGTCGATGTCGACGTCGCCGATCGACAGCATCTCGGCCGGCTCGTCCTCGTTGCGCCGCAGGCGGGCCCGCACGCGGGCGACGAGCTCTTTGGGCTTGAACGGCTTCATCACATAGTCGTCGGCGCCGGACTCCAGGCCCAGTACGACGTCGACGGTGTCGGTCTTGGCGGTCAGCATCACGATCGGCACGCCGGAATCCGCGCGGAGCACCCGGCAGACGTCGATGCCGTTCATGCCGGGCAGCATCAGGTCGAGAAGGACCAGATCGGGCCGCAGCTCGCGGACCGCGGTCAGCGCTTGGGTGCCGTCGCCGATGACGGCGGTGTCGAAGCCTTCGCCCCGCAGCACGATGGTGAGCATCTCGGCGAGCGACGGGTCATCGTCGACAACCAGAATCCTTTGCCTCATGGAGACCATGGTGTCACCGAATTGCGATAAACCCCGGCTACCACACGGCGCGTTTCGCGCTTTGACCGGCGAATGGCGCCGAACGGGGCTAGTGAGCGTCCAGTTCGGCGGCGAGCGCGACCGGATCGACGTCGGGTCCGGCGACCTTCCAGCGGCCGCACCACTGCGATGCGGCCAGTGCGGCGTAGACGTCGGAGGTGCGTTGCTGTAGCCCGCCGTCGCGCTCGTAGGCGTCTTTGGCCCGGTCCACCTCGGTGTTGGCGCGCTGCTCGGCGCGCTGGGCCGCCAGTTCTACGGGCACGGCCAGCAGCACCTGTGCGTGCGGCCGCGGAAGCGCGAGGCGCTCGTACTCCAGGGCGCGCACCCACTCGACGACCTCGCCGTCGGCGCCCTGGCGAAGGCGCGCGGCGCTGTAAGCGGCGTTGGACGCGACATAGCGGTCCAGGATGACGACGTCGTAGGTGTCCTGCAGGCGCTCGATCTCGGCTCGGGCGCGGGCACGGTCGAGCGCGAACAACACCGCCATCGCGTACACGGAGTCGGCGAGGTCACCGTGGGATCCGTGCAGCGCCTCGGCGGCCACGTCGGCCTCCACCGACTGCCCGTAGCGCGGAAACGCCAGGCTCGTCACCGTCCTGCCCTCGGCTTCGAACGCGGTTCGAAGTCCGTTGGTCAACGTGCGCTTACCCGCTCCGTCGACCCCTTCGATGACCATCAGCACGGCTGTGAGACTAGCTTTGCCCAGTCGCCGCCCGCGCCATCAGACGTCGTGTTCGGCCGGATCGGGGGCCGTCTCCCGAGAGATCGCCCGGAGGCGTTCGAGGTCGGCCGGGTGAAGGTCGGCTTGGGCGGCCATCGCGTCCATCAACAGCTCGATCTGGCGGCGCAGCGCGGGCACGTACTCCTCACAGTGCTCATTGTGCGCATGCGCGATGAGCATGCGCAGCACGCGCAGCACGGTGGCGACGACGTTCGGCTGGCCCACCGAGCTCTGGCGAATTTGGTCGAACGCGTGCGCGACGTACTCCTCGTGCGACAGATCCCACGGGCGAAGAAGGATCCTGTCGTCAGGTCCGCACACCGCTGGCGGTGGCATGTCCGCCGTCAGCAGTTTGCGCATCATGCTGCCGAGGCGCAGCATCACGTCGGCCGCGGTGGTCGGGTCGTTGATGGCGGGGCTGAGCGCACGCAGGGCGATGTCGACCAGTTGGCGGATCCCGAAGTCGACGTCTTGCTGCATGGTGCGGATGTCGGCCACCTCCACCGTCGACATCAGCTTGCGCTCGACGCGGTCAGGATCGGCCGGCTTCGGCCACAGGGTCATCAGTACCTCACCCTGATGGATGTAGGCGCCGGTGCGGGTCTCCAATCGCACGACGGTCGCGGGCGGGACGGCGGCGAGGATGTATCTGCTCGCCGACTGGGTGACCCAGCCGTCGCTGCCCGCATGGACCGTGAGGTGCTCGCCCGTACCCGGTGCCGGCGGGTGCGGGGCCGGTGTCTCCATACGCGTCTGCCGCGCCTGCTCGTCGATGACTGTGTCGGCCTCCGCGGCGATGGTGCGCACCACCTCCCCCACCTGGAGGCCATAGGCCAGCCGATTGAGGTAGGCGATGATCAACAGCACCGTCACCACCGCCAGCACGACCGCCGCCGTCATCGACACCCGCGGCGCATTCGACATCGGGTCCCCGCTGATATGGCGAAGGGTCAGCACACAGAACACGAAGGTGCCCACCAGCAGGCCTATCACCGACTGGCTGAGCCGGTCCCGGATGAACGACCGCATCACCCGGGGGGAGAACTGGCTGCTGGCCAGCTGCAGGCTGACCACCGTAAGCGAAAAGACCACCCCGGCGGTCGTGATGGTGGCGCCGGCGACGGTGCTCAGTAACCACGTCGCCGCATTGCTGTTCATCTCGAGTGTCAACGGCAGCGAAGTGTCCACGCCGATGACGTCGTCGAGATAGGCCGTCACCTCCGCTAAGGCGATGCCGCCCACCAGGACCAGCGCGGGCAGCGCGAAGAGGCTTTCGCGGAAGTGGTAGAGGGCGGTGGAGATCCGCAGCGCCGACGGTCCGCTGAAGGGACGCATCATACCGTCGTGCACCTGATGTGTTGTGCGCCATGCCATTTGCTTGGGACAGGTGCGCCCTTGCTGCGCTCCCATGGGCAGAGTGGTTGGAGAGCGACGCGACTCGGCGGCGTCGCGCCGCCTCCGACCGAAGGACGGATGGTGAGGGTCGTCATGGTTCTCCCGGTGTAACAGAATGCCTTCGCCTACCTGGAGTTCCGGCTGCCGGTGTGGAGCGCCTCCTGCCAGTCCGGCACCCGGGGCAGCCCACTAGGACCGCGCCGACAGCATCCTGCGAGCCGGGCATGGCCTCGGGTATACACCAAGCAATGTCAACCGAAACGCCTCTGCTGCTGGTGCTTGACCTCATCGGCACGTTCGCGTTTGCTCTCAACGGCGCCCTCGTCTCACTGCGCGCAACGCGTCTGGACATCTTCGGCGTCGTCACCGTTGGCATGCTCACCGGCCTGGGCGGTGGCGTCATCCGCGACATCCTTCTCGATTCGCTTCCGCCTGCGACCTTCGTGGACTGGCGTTATCTGGCCGCGGCAGCGGGCGGCGGCGTCATTGCGTTCGCCCTGAGCCCTGCGCTCGAGCGGTTCACGATGCCCATCACCATCGCCGATGCCGTGGGGCTGAGCGTGTTCGCGGTGCTCGCCGCCTATAAGGCGCTGAACCTCGAGTTCGGCGTCCTTCAAGCGGTCATCGTCGGCACCATCACCGCCGTGGGCGGAGGGACCATCCGCGATGTGGCGATCGGGCAGGTGCCCACGGTGTTCCGCAGCGAGCTCTATGCGATACCGGCGATGACCGGCGCGGCCTGCGCGGCGATCCTCCACGGGCTCGGCGTCCAGAGCATCGCGGCGACGCTGAGTGCCGCGGGGGTGTGCTTCGTGATCCGCATCGTGGGCGTGCAGTTCGATCTCCACGCGCCCCGTCCCCCTTGGCAACGTTGAGGCCCACTGGCCCAGTCAGAACCGCCCGCAGTTAGACGCTGTCGGCACACCCTTGAATCGGTCCGCGATCCACTGCATGGCGGGTTCACCGTCGACCAGCATGGGCAGGCCGTGGTTGACCATCGCCTTGTTGAGGAACGGCGGTTGTTCGTTGGTGCGCGCCTCGACGTCTGCGCCCTGAGCGCACCAGTCGCGACCCATCTGCATCGCCGGCGCCCACGGGACCAGCGGGTCGTACCGGTTGGCGTTGATGAGTACGGGCGCATTGGGTTTCATGCGGCCCAGCTTCTGCTCGTCGAACAGCGACTTGAACGGCTCCTGCTCGACGAGTTCGAAGATGTCCTGATTGAAGTACGGCTGCAGGTGCCGGAACATGAACTTCGTCAGCGTCTCTGCGACGCACTGGTCCTGCACCTTGAAGAGCATGTCGGCGCCGCGCGGTGTCAGCGTCGCCCGGATCGCCGCCTCGTGTTCGGGGTAGGCCGTCATTACCCCGTTCAGCGCATAACCCACCGCTCCGATCAGCATGCTGCCGTCGATGAACGGGAACAGCGCCTTCAGGTCGGCGGGCGGCGCCCCGGCGTAGGAGCCAACCACGTCGAGTTCGGGGGCGTAACTCTCGGCCATCTCCGCTGCCGACGCCGCCGCACCCCCGCCTTGTGAGTAACCCCAGAACGCCAGCGGGCCGTCGGGGGCAAGCGAGGTGCCGGGCAGCTTCTTGGCGGCGCGGGCCGCGTCGAGCATCGCGTGGCCCTGCGACACCCGGTTCGCGTAGGTGTGCAGCCCCGGGGTGCCCAGGCCCTCGTAGTCGGTCATGACGATCGCGAACCCGCGCGCGACCATCGTCGCGACGAACAACTCCTCGTAGTTGAACGCGATGTCGAGGTACGGCGACCAGTGGATACCCTGATTGAACTGCCGCGACGGTGCGCACTGATCACCCTGGCCCTGGGTGCCCGGCCCGTAGACGATCAGCGGCCGCGGCCCGCCGAACGGCCACGGCGCATGCGGTTCGAAGTACGTGCCGGTGACGACGTTCGGGTTTCCCCGAGCGTCGTTGCTGCGGTACATGATTCGTGTGCCGTCGGCCATGATCATGCCGAGTTCGCCGGACGGTTCGAGCACCAGGCGCGAGGGCTCCGTGCGGACCAGATCACCGGGTTTGCCCGGCGGCAGCGGATCCGGCGGCGTATAGAACGCCTGGTATTCGTCCTCGTTGAAATAGGGGTGGTGATCGTCGATGGTCGGGTCGTCGGCCGCTGCGGGCGCGGGGGTCCCGAAGAAAAAGACCATGAGGGCAATCGCGATTCCGACGATGCGACCCATCGATCGGACGTTAGCAACGAAAATCGTTTCATGAGGCCTGTTTCCGGCTCAAGCCTCGCGCCATGGCGGTCGAGCGATGAGTTCGCGCGCCGGCGCAAGTCTGCTTACCCGAAACCCTTTCGTGACGAGGAGGCGCTGGGAATGACGACTCATGCGGTCGGAACGCGTGAACAGTGGCGAACGGCCTACGAGCGGCAGCTGGCCAAGGAGAAGGAGCTGACCCGCAGGGTCACCGAGCTGGCGCAGGAGCGGCAGGCGCTGCCGTGGGTGCGCGTGAACAAGCAATACGAGTTCGACACCACCGCGGGCCGTCGCACGCTCGCCGAGCTGTTCGACGGCAGATCACAGTTGATCGTGCGGCACTTCATGCACGGGCCGAAGACCCCAGAGGGCTGCCCGGGATGCACCTTCGAAACGGACAACCTGGTCGGCGCGGTGGCTCACCTGGCCCGGCGCGACGTCACGTTCATCCTGTCGTCGCGTTCGCCGTTGCCGGTGTTGACCGCCTACAAGCAGCGGATGGGCTGGGACATCGAGTGGGTGTCCTCCGGCGACACCGACTTCGACGCCGACTTCTTCAGCTACATGCACGTCCCGACGCCGCGCCGCGACTTCGGATCGGGCAGCGGCAGCATGCTCGACGTGATGGAGCTGATGGCGCTGAGCTGTTTCGCGCTGGAGGACGGCGTCGTCTACCACACCTACTCGACCTACGATCGCGGCACCGAAGCGCTGAACGCCACCTGGCAGCTGTTGGACCGCGCGCCCAAAGGCCGCGGCGAGGATTTCTCCGACTGGCCGCGCAAGCGCGACGAATATCCGGCGTAGCGCCGCTTGGGGGTTGCTGCACGCCTCCTGTGAACCTGCTTGGGAGGCAGCGCATCAGCCATCGCCCGGTTCCACACTGGCAGTCACACCCTGATCGAAGGAGCCCGTCCGATGTTCGGAACCCGTAGGGCGTACCCGCTCTGGTTGGCCGTCGTGGCCGGCGCCGCGCTGCTCGGCTTGTCCCCGTTGGCCAACGCCGAGCCGGCGAACTGCACCAGCGCCGATCTCGAAGGCGTCCGCGCCGGGGTCGACGCGTCAACGTCGGCCTACTTATTCACCCATCCTGACCTCAACGGCTTCATGAGCACCCTCAGAGGCATGTCGCGTGAGGGGGTGGCCGAGCAGGTGACGGGATACATGGCCAGCCATCCGCAGGAGAACGCCGAGATGGCGGGTATCCGGCAGCCGCTGATGGACCTGAAGAACCACTGCGGGGGATTGGACCCGACACCCTAACCACTGCAGCACAACCCGTCCGGGGCCCCGAGAACGAAAGCCCCCGGCACGCGGATGTGCCGGGGGACCTTCGGGTGACGATCAGTAGCGGTAGTGCTCGGGCTTGTACGGGCCCTCGACGTCGACACCGATGTACTCGGCCTGCTCCTTGGTGAGCTTGGTCAGCTGACCGCCGAGTGCCTCGACGTGGATCTTGGCGACCTTCTCGTCGAGGTGCTTGGCCAACCGGTACACCGCGTTGTCGTACTCGTCGTTCTTGGTCCACAGCTCGATCTGGGCGATGACCTGGTTGGAGAAGCTGTTGCTCATCACGAACGACGGGTGGCCGGTCGCGTTACCCAGGTTGAGCAGCCGGCCCTCGGACAGCACCACGATCGACTTGCCGTTGTCGAAGATCCACTGGTCGACCTGCGGCTTGATGTTGAGCTTCTTGGCGCCCGAGCGCTCGAGGGCGGCCATGTCGATCTCGTTGTCGAAGTGGCCGATGTTGCCCAGGATCGCCTGGTCCTTCATCGCGCGCATGTGATCGAGCGTGATGATGTCCTTGTTGCCCGTCGAGGTGATGACGATGTCGGCCTCGCCGATGGCCTGCTCGACGGTGACCACGTCGAAGCCGTCCATCAGCGCCTGCAGCGCGTTGATCGGATCGATCTCGGTGACCGACACCCGCGCGCCCTGGCCTGCCAGCGACTCCGCGCAGCCCTTGCCGACGTCGCCGTAGCCGCAGATCAGCACCTTCTTGCCGCCGATCAGCACGTCCGTGCCGCGGTTGATGCCGTCGATCAGCGAGTGCCGGGTGCCGTACTTGTTGTCGAACTTGCTCTTGGTGACCGAGTCGTTGACGTTGATCGCCGGGAACGGCAGCTCACCGACGGCCTCGAACTGGTAGAGGCGCAGCACGCCGGTCGTCGTCTCCTCGGTGACGCCCTTGACCGACTCTGCGATCTTCGTCCACTTCGTCTTGTCGGTCTCGAAGCGCTCGCGCAGCACCCCGAGGAAGACCTTCCACTCCGCCGGATCGTCGTCCTCGGCGGGCGGAACCACACCCTGCTTCTCGTACTGTGCGCCGCGCAGCACCATCATCGTGGCGTCGCCGCCGTCGTCGAGGATCATGTTCGCCGGCTCGCCTTCCCAGGTGAGCATCTGCTCGGCGGCCCACCAGTACTCCTCGAGCGTCTCGCCCTTCCACGCGAACACCGGGGTGCCCTTCGGCTCCTCCGGCGTGCCGTGCGGGCCGACGACGACGGCCGCGGCGGCGTGATCCTGGGTGGAGAAGATGTTGCACGACGCCCAGCGGACGTCGGCGCCCAGCGCCGTCAGCGTCTCGATCAGCACCGCCGTCTGCACGGTCATGTGCAACGAGCCCGAGATCCGCGCGCCCTTGAGGGGCTGCACGTCGTGGTACTCCTCGCGCAGCGCCATCAAACCGGGCATCTCGTGCTCGGCCAGGCGGATCTCCTTGCGGCCGAAGTCGGCCAGTGACAGGTCGGCGACCTTGTAGTCGATCCCGTTGCGGGAGTCGGCCTTCAGCTCAGTCATGTAGAGCCCCTTTTCATTCGTCATTGCCTATGAGCGCACAGATGTGCGCACGGCGACATCCATGTAGACATCCAAAGCCTGCGGGCTCGCGGGACAGGCGCTTGTGCGGTGAAACCGGCCGTGGCGCTCTGACAGCTAAGGAATATCGATAACACCGTAGCGTTCGGCGAAGGGCGTCATCAATCGGGCCAGGTCACGGGCCACGTCGTGACCCTGGGCGGGCGATGCGCTGGGGTCGGCTTCCGGCGGCATCGAGACGTAGCTCATCGCGAGCCGGACGATGGCCCTGGCCAGCACTCCGGCATCCTCTTCGCTGGTCTTCACCCAGCTGTCGACGAACGTCTGCGTCAGCCGCCGACTGCAGTGGATGATGATCGGACCGCTGTCGGTGGTGATGAGCTGTAGCAGATCGGGCTTGGCCTCGCCGGTCAGCAACGAGATCACCAGCGGGTCGGCTGCCGACTCGGCGAAGAAGTCGCGGAAGCCCTGGCTGAACGCGGCGAAGACGTCGCCGACGTTGCCCGCGATGGCGTCGTCGATCTGGTCGACGAGCCGGTCGGCCAGGCGCATCGCGTATGCCTGCGCCAGCCCCTGGCGCGAGCCGAACTCGTTGTAGATGGTCTGCCTGCTGATGCCTGCCGCCTTGGCGACGTCGGCCAGGGTGATCGCCGACCAGTCGCGGGTGAGCAGCAGTTCGCGCATGCCGTCCAGAATGGAATCGCGCAGCAGCACCCTCGACGCTTCGGCGTACGGGATGCGCTGCGCGGTCCGGCGCGGGCTGTTCACACGCGCGAGACTAGTCGTCACGGACGCGCGACCTCGACCATCTCGAAGTCGGACTTGGCCGCGCCGCAGTCCGGGCAACTCCAGTCATCGGGAATGTCGTCCCACCGTGTGCCCGGGGCGATCCCGTCCTCGGGCCAGCCCTTCTCCTCGTCGTACTCGAATCCGCACTGCACGCAGACGAACAGTTTGTAATCCATCTGTTGTTCCTTTTCTCGGGTTGGGGGTCATATCGGTTCGAAGTCGACCTTCTCCCGCACGGCGCAGTCGGGGCAGCACCAGTCGTCGGGAATCTCGCTGAATGGTGTGCCGGGTGAAAAGCCCTCCCGCGGAGCGCCTTTGGCCTCGTCGTAGACGTAGTCACAACCCGGGCAGCGGTAGGCGGTCACTGAACCGTCCCCGCGTACCGGGCCACCGCCTTGTCACGCACGCGAGGGTGGATGTTGACCCGCGCGATGTCGCCGTCGTAGTGGTCGAGCACCCGATGATCCATCACCTTGCGCCACAGCGGCGGGAAGTACGTCAGCGCGATCATCGACGCGTAACCGCTCGGCAGGTTCGGCGCGCCCTCCATGCTGCGCAGCGTCTGGTAGCGCCGGGTCGGGTTGGCGTGGTGATCGCTGTGGCGCTGCAGGTGATACAGGAACAGGTTGGTCACGATGTGATCGGAGTTCCAGCTGTGCGCCGGCGCGCAGCGCTCGTAACGGCCGGACTCGAGTTTCTGGCGCAGCAGCCCGTAGTGCTCGAGATAGTTGACCGTCTCGAGCAGCGTGAAGCCGAACACCGCCGAGATGACGATGTAGGGAATCAAGGCCCAGCCGAAGACCGCGATCAGCGCGCCGTAGAAGACCGCCGACATCGCCCAGGCGTTGAGGACGTCGTTGGACCAGTGCCACTTACTCTTGCCTGCGCGCTCGAGCCGCTTGGCCTCCAGCTCCCACGCCGACCTCAGTGATCCGAAGACGCTGCGCGGCAGGAACTCCCAGAACGTCTCACCGAAACGGGCCGATGCGGGGTCCTCGGGGGTCGCGACGCGGACGTGGTGTCCGCGGTTGTGCTCGATGTAGAAGTGGCCGTAGCAGGTCTGTGCCAGCGTGATCTTGGCCAGCCACCGTTCCAGCGAGTCCTTCTTGTGTCCCATCTCGTGGGCGGTGTTGATGCCGACTCCGCCGAGCAGGCCGACCGACAGCGCCAGGCCGATCTTGGCGGGCCAGCCCAGTCCCCCGTCGAAGCCGAGCCAACTCAGATCCGACGCGGTGAACAGATAGGCGCCGACGATCACGCTGGCGTACTGGAACGGGATGTAGGCGTAGGTGCAGTAGCGGTAGTACTTGTCGTTCTCCAACCGCTCCATCACCTCGTCGGGTGGGTTCTGCCCGTCCGGCCCGAACTTCAGATCCAGTGCAGGCAGCAGGATGTAGAGCAGGATCGGCCCGATCCAGAACGGCACTTGCGCGGCGGCGTGCCAGCCCCACTGGTTGAACGCCCAGACCAGCGGCAGCATGACGAACAGTGCCGTCGGCGCGATCAAGCCCATCAGCCACAGGTAGCGCTTCCTGTCCCGCCACTGTGCGATGCCCGGTTCCGGTGTCGTCTGCGTGGTCATTGCCCGCCTCCTGGAGTGAGTGCCATCACGTCTTGAGGTTGACTATAAGCCGCAATTTGTCTGCTGTCTAGACACAACAGTAGATTTTGTAAAGCATCTTGGTGCGCGATGACCCGCGAGCGCCCAACCTTGGACAGCCCGGCCCCCGCGATCGGGTTGCGCGCTCGCGCAGGTGTGGCGGGCTACGCCGAGAGTGTCTGGCTTTCGCGGCGGCCGAGCACCGAGTGACGGCGGCCGTAGAGGAAGTAGATGACGACACCGATCGCCATCCAGATCAGGAAGCGGATCCACGTCAGCGCGGTGAGGTTCAGCATCAACCACACGCACGCCACGATCGAGGCGATCGGTAACCACGGCACGCCGGGCACCCGGAAGCCACGCTCCAAGTCGGGCCGGGAGCGTCGAAGCACGATCACGCCCGCGGACACCAGCACGAACGCGAACAGCGTCCCGATGTTGACCATCTCCTCGAGCTTGCCGATCGGGAACACCGACGCGGTGATGGCCACCAGCACGCCGACGATCAGCGTGATGCGCACCGGCGTGCCGTGACGTCCGGTCCTGGCCAGCCCACGCGGAATCAAGCCGTCGCGCGACATCGCGAAGAACACCCGCGTCTGGCCGAGCACCAGCACGATCACCACTGTCGTCAGACCCGCGAGCGCACCGATCGAGATCACCTTTGCCGCCCAGTCGATCCCGTTGGCGCTGAATGCCGTTGCGAGGTTGGCTTTCTCCCCCGCCTCGCGCAGTTCGGTGTAGTGCACCATGCCGGTCAACACCAGGGCCACCGCGACGTAGAGCACCGTGACGATCCCGAGCGAGGCCAGGATGCCGCGGGAGACGTCGCGCTGCGGGTTCTTGGTCTCCTCCGCGGTGGTGGCCACGACGTCGAACCCGATGAACGCGAAGAACACGATGGAGGCGCCGGCCAACAAGCCGTACCACCCGTAGCTGCTGCCCTCGGCGCCGGTGATCAGCGAGAGCAGCGATTGGTCGGTCCCCCGTCCGCCTTCCCCGGGTTCGGCCGGCGGCACGAAGGGCGAATAGTTTGCCGCCTTGATGTAGAACGCCCCGACGGCGACGACCAGAAGCACCACGGCCACCTTGATCACGGTGATCGCCAGGCTGACGCCGGCGGAGAGCTTCGTCCCCAAGGCCAGGATGGTGGTGACGAAGGCGATGATCAGCAGTGCGCCCCAATCCAATTGCACCACACCGAGATCCGCTGTCCCGCCGCCGAACTCGAACACCTCGCCGAGGTAACTCGACCATCCCTTCGCGACCACCGCCGAGGCGACCGCGAACTCGAGGATCAGGTCCCAGCCGATGATCCAGGCGATGAACTCGCCGAATGTCGCGTAGGAGAACGTGTAGGCGCTGCCCGCGACCGGAACCGTGGAGGCGAACTCCGCGTAGCACAGCGCGGCCAACCCGCAGGCGATCGCGGCGAGGACGAACGAGATCGAGATCGCCGGCCCGGTGATGTTACCGGCGGTCGAGGCGGTGATCGTGAAGATACCCGCCCCGATCACTACGGACACCCCGAACACGGTGAGGTCCCACCAGTTCAGGTCCTTGCGTAACCGGGTGTCCGGGTCATCGGTGTCCGCGATCGACTGCTCCACCGACTTCGTCCGCCGAGCCATCGCACGTCCTCCCGTTGGGTCCGTTTCGGCAATCTACCGAGTACCGTGCACCCAATGGGGCGGAGTTATAAACACGTGGCCGTGATCGGGGGCAGTCTCGCGGGCATGTGCGCGGCCCGGGTCCTCTCGGACGTCAGCGATCGGATCACCATCTACGAACGCGACGACCTGCCCGACGATCCCGCCAACCGCGCGGCCGTGCCGCAAGGCCGCCACGTGCATCTGCTGATGGCCCGCGGCGCCGAGGAGTTCGAAAGCCACTTCCCCGGCCTGCTCGCCGACATGGTGGCCGACGGGGTGCCGATCCTGGAGAACCGGCCCGACTGCATCCACTTCGGCGCGGCCGGCCACGTGCTCGGCACCGCACACCGGTTGCGCGACGAGTTCACCGCCTACGTGCCCAGCAGGCCGCAACTCGAATGGCAGATCCGCAAGCGGGTGAAGGACATCGACAACGTCGACTTCGTACACGCCGGCGTCGTCGAACCCGTCTACGACGCCGCGCTGGAGCGGGTGACCGGTGTGCTGCTCGATTCGGGTCAGATCGTCGACGCCGATCTGGTGGTCGACGCCGCCGGCCGAGGCACCCGACTGCCCGCGTGGCTGGAGAAGTGGGGTTACTCGCGGCCGGCCGAGGAAACGGTCGACGTCGGCATCGCCTACGCCAGCCACCAGTTCCACGTCCCCGAGGGCCTACTGGCCGAGAAGGTCGTGGTCGCAGGTGCTTCGCGAGAACAACCGCTCGGCATCGGCATGCTGTTCTACGAGGACGGCAACTGGAACGTCACAGCCTTCGGTGTGGGCAAGGTGCCGCCACCACAGACCGTCGAGCAGATCCTCGACCTGGCCGACGAGATCCTGCCACCGCACGTGTCGTCCGCGCTGCGCCAGGCCACCCCGCTGGGCGAGACGGCGTTTCACCGGTATCCGACGAGTCGGTGGCGCCGCTACGACACCCTGGAGCGCTTCCCGGCGGGCATCATCCCGTTCGGCGACGCCGTGGTCAGCTTCAACCCGACATTCGGCCAGGGTATGACCATGACGGCGATCCAGGCCGGCAACCTGCGATCCGTGCTGGCATCCGGGGATCCGGACGTGGCCGGTCGGCTCGCGAAGGCGACCGCCAAGACGACGTGGCCGGTCTGGGTGATGACGGCCATCGGCGATCTTTCGCTGCACAATGCGACCGGCGAGTCGAAGTGGTGGTACAAGCCGGTCGGCGGGCTGTTCGATCAGTTCCTCGGCGCCGCGGAGACCGATCCCGTTCTCGCCGAGTGGTTTCTACGCCGGTTCAGCCTGCTCGACAGCCTCTACATGGTGCCGTCGCCGCGACTGGTGGGCCGCACCATCCGGCACAACCTGCGGCTGTGGCTGGCCGAGAAGCGGGCGGGCAAACAAGCGGTCAGGGTGCCTCAATCGGCGTGAACCTCGCGCAAGCGGGTAATTTCGTGGCCATGACGGAGACGCGATGAGCGCGGGACTGTTCGGGCTTCTCGACGACGTCGCGGTGCTGGCACGGTTGGCCGCCGCATCGGTCGACGACATCGGGGCGGCCGCGGGACGCGCGACCGCCAAGGCGGCGGGCGTCGTCATCGACGACACCGCCGTGACCCCGCAGTACGTTCACGGGCTGGCCGCAGAGCGCGAACTGCCGATCATCAAGCGCATCGCGATCGGCTCCCTGCGCAACAAGCTGCTGTTCATCCTTCCCGCCGCGCTGTTGCTCAGCCAGTTCCTGCCATGGCTGCTGACACCGCTGCTGATGCTCGGCGCGACGTATCTGTGCTACGAGGGCGCCGAGAAGGTGTGGGGGCGTATACGGGGCCACGACCACCACGCCGCCCCCGTCGCGGAGGTGGGTGAGGACGCCGAGAAGTACATGGTGACGGGCGCCATCCGCACCGATTTCATCCTGTCGGCGGAGATCATGGTGATCGCGCTGAACGAAGTGGCCGATCAGTCCTTCTGGCCGCGGCTGATCATCCTGATCGTCGTGGCGATCGTGATCACGATCGCGGTGTACGGCGTCGTCGCCGGCATCGTGAAGATGGACGACATCGGGCTGCGACTGGCTCAACGCAGTTCGACGTTCGCGCAGAAGATCGGCCGCGGCCTGGTGGCCGGGATGCCGAAACTGCTTGCGGCGCTGTCACTCATCGGCACGGTCGCGATGCTGTGGGTCGGCGGCCATATCCTGCTGCTGGGAACCGACGAGTTGGGCTGGCACCTGCCGTACGGCTTCGTGCACCACCTCGAGGAGATCGTCCGCGATGCCGTGGGCGGCGTCGGCGGCGTGCTGGCGTGGCTGGTCAACACGGCCGCGTCGGCGGTCATCGGCCTGGTGGTCGGCGCGATCGTCGTCGCGGTGGTGCATGTGTTGCCGTTCGGCCGCCGCCCCAAGGAGGACGCGGCGCACTGAGCGTTAGATGCCGACCGTCGCGCGGAACAGCTTCGTCGGTTCGGTGGCCGCCAGCCGGATCGGCCCCTCGTCGGCGGGCACCCACGCCGCGGATCCCCGGGTCAGCGTGACGGTGCCACCCTTGGCGTGCACCACCGTCGAACCCTCGGCGCACAGCAACAGCTGCGGACCGTCGTGCCGCGTGGGCGCGTCGATTTCGTAACCGAGCCTGTCGGCGTCGATGTCGAGCACCGACAGCGAAAACTCCTGAGCCGGTGTGCGGTACACCCATTCGATGCCGTCTTCGACGTTTTCGGGCCGGACCACCACGTCCTCGGCGGGCGTGAAGTCGAGCACCCGCAACAACTCGGGGACATCGACGTGCTTGGGCGTCAGCCCACCGCGTAACACGTTGTCGGAGTTGGCCATCACCTCGACACCGACACCGCTGAGATAGGTGTGCAGGTTACCCGCGGGCAGGTAGATGCCTTCGCCGGGACTCAGGGTGATGCGGTTCAGCAACAGGGACGCCAGCACACCGGCGTCACCGGGATACCGTTCGCCGAGTTCGAGCACCGTCTTTGCCTCGGCCGCGAATTCGTCTCTGCCCGAACACACGTAGTGGATGGCCCCGTCGATCACCGCGGGCACCAAGACGTCGACATCGGGTTGCGGCGCGGTGATCCAGGTCGTGAACAGCGCGCGCAGTCCGTCACCGTCCGGTTGACCGGAGAGCAGGTTGACGAACGGATCGAGATCGCTGACCTCGAGCGCACGCATCAACTCGATGGTCCGGGCCACCGGCCGGAAGCCGGCGAGCGCCTCGAACGGCCGCACGGCGACGATCAATTCGGGCTTGTGGCTGGGGTCGCGGTAGTTGCGGTTGGGTGCCGAGACCGGGATACCGAGCCTGTTCTCCCGTTCATAGCCCTCCACCGCCTGCTCGGCGCTGGGATGCGCCTGCAGCGAGAGCGGCTCGTCAGCGGCCAGCACCTTGACCAGAAACGGCAGCGCCTCGCCGAAGCGCGCGCAGACCGCCGCGCCCAACTGCCCCTCGGGATCGTCACGCAGCGCATCCAGTAGCGAAAGCTCACCGGCTTCGGTCTCCAACATGGCCGGGTCACCGGGATGGGCGCCGAACCAGAGCTCGGCTTCGGGATGTGCTGTGGGACTGGGCTTTCCAGTGAACTCGGCAATGTCCGTGCGCGAACCCCAGGCATAGGTCCGCACCGCTCCGCGTAGCAAGTGCACTTGGCTAACCTCGAACTAGTTTCAGGTAGACGGCGGTCATCTCCAAGCGGACGGCGAGCATGGCCAACTGTTGTTCCATGCTGCCCGCCGCCGTCGACGCGTCCGGCACGGCTGCTGCCTCCGGCAGTTCCGGCACGTCCTGGGCGCTGATCACATCGACATCGTCCAGATCCGCGGCCCGGGCGGCGACGATCGGTTGCTCGGCATCGGTGGTGAGCACGAATGTGCGCATCCGCCGGGGAAGCGGACCGTCGATCTGTTCGTCGTGGAACATCGACTGCTCCCGGTCCGCCGCCGACGTGCCTCCCATGCCGCCGCGCAGCACCACGAGCGCATCGGCGAAGCCGGCGGCGGCCACGACCCGATGGGCGACGCGCAACATGGTGGCCGCGCAGTGCCGGGCCAGCGCCAGCGTCGCCGCGCTGTCGCCGGCCAGCACCACTTCGCGCTCCGACATCCGTTCGGCCAGTGTCTTGGCCGGATTGGTGAACAGCTCTCGGTTCGCGCTGTTGCGAAGCGCCTCGGCGTCGAGTTCGTCGGCCATCGCGTGGAGATCGACGTGCATGGTGGGGTCGACGACGTCGAGGGTGGCCAGGCCTGCGGCGAGGTAGCGCACGAACCCGAAGTCGTCGGGCACCCACACCCTGGGCGACAGCACCGCCGCCCGCCCGGCCGCGACGTCGCGCAGCGGCCCTTCATACGGCGCGGCGACCACGATGCGCGCCCCGCGGCGCACTCCGGTGGCGGCCGCGTTCACCAGAGCGGGATCGCCCGGGTCATCGCCCGCGACGACCAAGACATCCAATGGGCCGATCCACGGCGGCACCTCGGAGGCGACGACGATGGGCGCGGCCACCGATCCGCCCCATGCCGAAGCGAGCAGCGATCCGGCAGTCTCCGCATTGCCGCGACCGGCGACCCAGATCACCGTCCGCGGTGTCCCGTCGGTGCGCAGCGAATCGAGTTCGCCCTCCGCGAGCGCGGCGGCGGTGGCACGCACCTGGGCGCCCGCCATCGACGCGGCGCGCAGCAGCCCGTCGCGGTCGGCGCCGAGCAGTGCGTCGACGTCGTCGAGGTCGATGATGGCGGCCGAAGGAGACGGCCCGGTGGTCACGTGACCACCTCGGAGTTGGACGGGAGTCGCCCACGGACGGTGTCGGAGACCTGTCCGACGATCCGGTCGACCTCGTCGGTAATGCGGGCTTCGACGTTGAGTCGCAGCAGCGGTTCGGTGTTGGACATGCGCAGGTTGAACCAGGTGCCCTCACCGAGGTCGACGGTTACACCGTCGAGGTGGTCGATGGAGTGGATCCGGTTGCCGAACGATTTGAGCACCTCGTCGACGCACCGCTCGGCGTCGGCGACGGTGAAGTTGATCTCGCCGGACGCCTCGTAGCGCTGGTAGTCGGCCATCATCTCCGACAGCGGCCGGTGTTGTTCGCCGAGCGCGGCCAATACGTGCAGGGCGGCCAGCATTCCGGAGTCGGCGCCCCAGAAGTCGCGGAAGTAGTAGTGCGCCGAATGTTCTCCGCCGAAGATCGCACCGGTCTCGGCCATCAGCGCCTTGATATAGGAGTGCCCGACACGGCTGCGAACCGGCGTACCGCCGCGCTCCGTCACCAGTTCGGGCACTGCCCGCGAGGTGATCAGGTTGTGAATCACCGTGGCGCCGATCTCCCTGCCGAGTTCCCGCGCAGCGACCAACGCGGTCACCGCTGACGGCGAGACCGGATGCCCTTTCTCGTCGACGACGAAACACCGGTCGGCGTCGCCGTCGAACGCCAGGCCGATATCGGCGCCGGTCTGCAGGACGAAGGCCTGAAGATCGGTCAGGTTCGCCGGATCCAGCGGATTGGCTTCGTGATTGGGGAACGTGCCGTCGAGTTCGAAGTACAGCGGCTCCAGCGTGATACCCGAGATCGGTCCGAGCACCGCGGGCGTGGTGTGGCCTGCCATGCCGTTGCCCGCGTCGACGGCGACCTTGAGCGGTCGCAGGTCGGCAAGGCTCACCAGCGAGCGCAGGAACTCGCCGTAGTCGGCCAACACGTCGCGGTCGCTGATCGTGCCGTCCGCACCGTCGTAGCCGGGGACGCCGGCGATGACCTCTTCGGCGATGGTCGACAGGCCGGTGTCCTTGCCCACGGGTTTGGCGCCGGCGCGACAGAGCTTGATGCCGTTGTAGGCGGCCGGGTTGTGGCTGGCGGTGAACATCGCGCCGGGGCAGTCCATGAGGCCCGACGCGAAGTACAGCTGGTCGGTCGAGGCGAGTCCGATCCGCACCACGTCGAGGCCCTGGGCGGTCACGCCGTCGGCGAACGCGTCCGCCAGTGCGGGTGAGCTGGCCCGCATGTCGTAGCCGACGACGACCTGCGAGGCGCTGTCTCGGACGAGGCGGGCGAAGGCGCCGCCCACGTCGGCGACGAACGACTCGTCGAGTTCCGTACCGACCAAGCCGCGCACGTCATAAGCCTTGATGACGCGATGAACCGCCGCGGCGGGCCGGGACATTAGGACTCCTTGTGACACGGACTACTACTGGCGCCAGCCTAACGGTCCGGCCAGACGTGCACGTCGGCTAGTCGGTGGGGTCCGGCAGCACCCGCAGATGGCCTCGGCGGCGGCCGTTGGACTCGGGTCGCCTGGCAGGCGGCGCCATCAGCGAGCCTCCAGGTGCACCGGTGACGGGGTCGGAGAACCCGGTCGCCATCCGGTTGATCGGCGGAGCGACGTCGCGCCCCTCCCGGACCGCATCGGCCAGCGCGACGAGGTCGTCTTCGTCGGGGTGTGAGGGCAGCGGGCCGGCGTGCCGCACCAGTTCCCACCCGCGGGGCGCGGTGACGCGGCCGGCGTGCACGACGCACAGGTCCCATGAATGCGGTTCGGCCACC
Organism: Mycobacterium neumannii; assembly: GCF_002245615.1. NCBI lineage: Bacteria > Bacillati > Actinomycetota > Actinomycetes > Mycobacteriales > Mycobacteriaceae > Mycobacterium > Mycobacterium neumannii. The sequence goes on from NZ_NKCO01000014.1 coordinate 81,678, forward strand.
GTCGCGAGGGGGCCGACGACCGCCGTGGAGTCGGCGTAGACGAATGTCAGCGTCGCGACCGCATAGTGCGGACACCCGGGCCGGCAGCAGCGACGGGGAACGTTCACAGCGGAAGGCTATCGTGGCCGCACTCCGCATGCCGCCGGACACGCGCAGCCTGCCGACGGCCGATCTCGAACCGTTACGATCCAGTTCATCGCGCACGAAAGGAGCACCCAAGCGGTGGCCAAGCGTGGACACATGCGCGCGCGCCGGGGTCGCGGGATGCGCGGGCCGTTACTCCCCCCGACCGTGCCGGGCTGGCGCAGTCGCGCCGAGAGGTTCGACATGGCGGTGCTGGAGGCCTACGAGCCGATCGAGCGGCGTTGGCAGGACCGGCTGGCGACACTGGACGTCGCGGTGGACGAGATACCACGCATTGCGCCCAAGGATCCCGACAGTGTGCAGTGGCCGCCGGAAGTGATCGCCGACGGGCCGATCGCGCTGGCCCGGCTGATCCCGGCGGGCGTGGACGTCAGGGGGAACGCAACACGCGCGCGAATTGTGCTGTTTCGCAAGCCAATCGAGCGGCGGGCCAAGGATTCAGTCGAGCTCGAGGAGCTGCTGCATGAAATCCTGGTGGCTCAGGTCGCCACATATCTGGGCGTCGAGCCTTCCGTCATCGACCCGACGATCGACGACGACTGATCTCGCGGCTCAGATGATTCCGCGCTTGAGGCGGCGACGCTCGCGCTCTGACAGGCCGCCCCAGATCCCGAAGCGCTCGTCATGCGCCAACGCGTAATCCAGGCAGGCGTCGCGCACCTCGCAGCCCTGGCAGATGCGCTTGGCTTCGCGCGTCGAGCCGCCCTTCTCCGGAAAGAACGCCTCGGGGTCGGTTTGGGCGCACAGCGCCTTCTCCTGCCAGAGTTCGTCCTCCGGTGTCAGTGCCGGCGCCACATCGATCGGGTCGGGCACCAAACTCAGCTGGGGACGCCGGGGCGTCTCAACCGGTGCCGGTTCCGAATGGGCGTGCGGCGCGCTGTCTACTGAGCCGAAGACTCGGCTGTCGAACCGAACCAGACGATCGAAATCGCCGTACTCAAAAGACATCTTCCGCCTCCTCACCTGGTCTCGTTGATCCCCTATAAGTGGCCCGCAGAGATGCGGAACACTTCCAATTCGAACAAGTGATCGAATCTCGGTCTGCGGCACCGGAACCGGATGGCCTACCGGGAAATGACACTGCTGTGATTACACACGCGTCAGTCGCCCTGGTCAAGCTCTAGAACAGGAATTCATACCATTCCGTGATCGAAATACGGCGAGTCGTGACCTCGGCGTGTCCATCACACTCCCGCCCACCGGCCCGGGCCGCCACTCCTGCCCGTACCGAATTCGGTTGGACGGCCTACGCTCGGTCGATGTGAAGGTCACCGTACTGGTCGGCGGCGTCGGCGGCGCCCGCTTCCTACTTGGCGTGCAACATCTGTTGGGGCTTGGGCAGTTTGGTGGCGCTAAAGGTACTGCTGGGACTGATGATACTGCTGAGCACGAACTGACTGCAGTGGTCAATGTGGGTGACGACGCGTGGATGTTCGGCGTGCGGATCTGTCCGGACCTCGACACCTGCATGTACACCCTCGGCGGAGGTATCGATCCCGAACGCGGCTGGGGACATCGCAACGAAACCTGGCATGCCAAGGAGGAACTCGCGGCCTACGGCGTGCAGCCCGATTGGTTCGGCCTCGGCGACCGGGACCTGGCGACACATCTCGTCCGCAGCCAGATGTTGCGCGCGGGCTATCCGCTGTCGCAGGTGACCGAGGCGCTGTGCGCGCGATGGGCCCCCGGGGCCAGGCTGCTGCCCGCCAGTGACGACCGCAGCGAAACCCACGTCGTCATCACCGATCCCGGACCCGGCGAGTACGCCGGCGAGAAACGTGCCATCCACTTTCAGGAGTGGTGGGTGCGATACCGGGCGAAAGTACCAACGCACAGCTTCGCTTTCGTCGGCGCCGAAAAAGCCACTGCCGGACCCGGCGTCGCCGAGGCCATCGAAGCCGCCGACGTCGTGCTCATCGCGCCGTCCAACCCGGTGGTGAGCATCGGCGCGATCCTGGCCGTACCCGGTATCCGCGGCGCGCTGCGTTCGACACCGGCGCCGGTCATCGGCTACTCCCCGATCATCGGCGGAAAGCCGTTGCGCGGCATGGCCGATGAATGCCTGTCGGTGATCGGCGTGCCGAGCACGTCCGAAGCCGTCGGCAGGCACTACGGCGCGCGCTCCGGTGTCGGCATTCTCGACGGCTGGTTGGTGCACGACGGAGACGGCGCGGCGGTCGACGGTGTCGAGGTGCGTGCGGTGCCACTGCTCATGACCGATCCCGAGGTCACCGCCGAGATGGTTCGCGCCGGAATGGATTTGGCAGGCGTGAAGCCATGAGCGGCGACCATGGCTCAACGGCGCCGCCGAGCGGCGACCATGGCTCGGCCGCCGCGGTGGAGCTGCTGCCCGTTGCGGGGTTGCCCGAGTTCCGCCCCGGCGACGACCTCGCCTCGGCGATCGCCGAGGCCGCGCCGTGGCTGCGCGACGACGACATCGTCGTGGTCACCAGCAAGGTGATGTCGAAGTGCGAGGGCCGCATCGTCGACGCGCCGATCGACCCCGAGGAGCGCGACGTGCTGCGGCGCAGGCTCATCGACGCCGAGGCGGTCCGCGTGCTGGCGCGTAAGGGACGCACGCTGATCACCGAGAACGCGATCGGCCTCGTTCAGGCCGCCGCGGGTGTCGACGGCTCCAACGTCGACTCCGCCGAACTCGCGCTGCTTCCAACCGATCCCGATGCCAGCGCCGCGGCACTGGCGTCGGCGCTGCGCGAGCGGCTCGGCGTGACGGTCGGCGTCGTCGTCACCGACACCATGGGCCGGGCCTGGCGCAACGGGCAGACCGACGTGGCGATCGGCGCGGCCGGCGTGACCGTGCTGCACGGTTACGGCGGTTCGGTCGACCGGCACGGCAACGAACTGATCGTCACTGAGATCGCGGTCGCCGACGAGATCGCCGCGGCAGCGGATCTGGTGAAGGGCAAGCTGACCGACATCCCGGTCGCGGTGGTGCGCGGGTTGCGGCTGCCCGACGACGGTTCCACCGCGCGCCGGCTGGTTCGGGCGGGCGAGGAGGACCTGTTCTGGCTCGGCACCGAGGAGGCCATCGCGCTCGGCAGGAGTCAGGCGCAGCTGCTGCGCCGGTCGGTGCGGCAGTTCACGGCCGAGCCCGTGGACGCCGAGCTCGTGGAATCCGCTGTCGCCGAGGCCCTCACTGCGCCGGCGCCGCATCACACCCGACCGGTGCGGTTCGTGTGGCTACAGGATCCCGCCCGACGGGAGGTCCTGCTGGATCGGATGAAAGACAAGTGGCGCGCCGACCTCACCGCCGACGGGCGCGCCGCCGACGCCGTCGAGCGTCGCGTCGAACGCGGCCGGATCCTCTATGACGCACCAGAGGTCGTCATCCCATTTTTGGTGCCCGACGGCGCGCACGACTATCCGGACGCCGACCGCACGGCCGCGGAGCACACGATGTTCACCGTCGCGGTCGGCGCGGCGGTGCAGGCGCTTCTGGTGGCGTTGGCGGTGCGGGGTGTCGGGAGCTGCTGGATCGGGTCGACGATCTTCGCCCCCGACATCGTCCGTGAGGAGCTCGACCTGCCCCACGACTGGGAACCGTTGGGCGCGATCGCGATCGGCTACGCGCAGGACGGGCCGTCCGGCCCGCGGCCTCCCGTGCCGACCGACGAACTGCTGGTGCGCAAGTGAGCCTGCACGCATCAGCGGTGGAGGTGCTGAGCCGTTGGCGCGCACCGGATCCCGCACAGGACACCCTGCGGCACGCGGTGCTGGCGTTCTTGGCGGCCCGACCCGACGGTTGCCTGCGTGAATGCGTCGCGGGCCACGTCACCGGGTCGGCCCTCGTGCTCGACCACGCCGGGACCCACGCACTGCTGACACTGCACCCCCGGTTCGGGCGATGGCTGCAACTCGGCGGGCATTGCGAGCCGACCGATCCCGATGTCGTGACGGCCGCACTGCGAGAGGCCACCGAGGAGTCCGGCATCGGTGGTCTCACGATCGACCCGACCATGGCCGCGCTGCACGTCCACCCCGTCACGTGCTCGCTGGGGGTGCCGACCCGTCACCTCGACATGCAGTTCATCGTCCACGCGCCCGTCGACGCCGAAACCGCCATCAGCGACGAGTCTTTGGACTTGCGGTGGTGGCCGCTGGACGCGCTGCCCGAGGATTGCGACTTCGGTCTCACCCAACTGGCGGCGGCCGCCCGCGCCAGGTGATTTCGGTGTCATCCGTTGCGCTCAGCGCAACCAACGACACCGAAATCGCGGGCTAGACGTCGGTCGAGAACCGGATCCCGCCGTCTGGGATCGTCACGCCCGGCCACACGCGTGCACCGCGCAACAGTTCGCAGCGGGCACCGATGTCGGCGCCGTCGCCGATCACGCCGTCGCGGATCAGCGCGCGCGGGCCGATGCGGGCCCCGAACCCGACGATCGAGCGTTCGATCACCGCGCCGGCGCCCACCCGCGCGCCGTCGAAGATGACCGCGCCGTCCAACCGTGCGCCCCCGGCGATCTCGGCACCTCGACCGACCACCGCGCCGCCGATCAGCAGCGCCCCCGGTGCGACGCTGGCGCCGTCGTGCACCAGCTTTTCACCGCGGTGCCCGCCCAACGCGGGTGACGGCGCGATACCGCGCACCAGATCCGCCGACCCCCGCACGAAATCCTCCGGTGTGCCCATGTCGCGCCAGTAGGTGGAGTCGACGTAGCCGCACACCCGGAGCCCGTCGGAGAGCAGGCCCGGGAACACCTCGCGTTCGACCGAAAGCGCCCGGCCCTTGGGGATGCGCTCGATCACCTCGCGCTTGAACACATAGCAGCCCGCGTTGATCTGATCGGTCGGCGGGTCCTGGGTCTTCTCGAGGAAGGCGGTCACCATGCCGTCGGAATCGGTTGGCACGCAACCGAATGCCCGAGGGTCACCGACACGCACCAGGTGCAGCGTCACGTCGGCGGCGTTGTCCTCATGCGAGTTCAGCAGCGCGCGAAGGTCGGCACCCGACAACACGTCGCCGTTGAACACCAGCGCGGTGTCGTGGCGCAGCTTGCCCGTGACGTTGGCGATGCCGCCGCCGGTGCCCAGCGGTTCGGTCTCGACGACGTATTCGATCTGCAGGCCGAACTTGGACCCATCGCCGAACTCGGACTCGAACACCGCGGCCTTGTACGACGTGCCCAGCACGACGTGCTCGATACCGGCCTCGGCGATGCGCGACAACAGGTGCGTCAGAAACGGCAAGCCGGCCGTCGGCAGCATCGGCTTGGGCGCGGACAGGGTCAGCGGCCGCAGCCGGGTGCCCAAACCACCGACGAGGATGACGGCATCGACGTGTGCGGGATTCACTTGCGCCGTCCTTTCGCCCGGTTGCGTCGTGAGCTGCGGACCACCAGGCCCGCACGCGCGGCGAGCGAGCTTCGGATCGTCCACCGCAGCGGACCCTGCCACCACCTGGGGTACCGATCCGCGAGGAAAGTGTAGGTGCTGGTGTGATGGGCGGCCAAGTTGCGCGCGGGGTCCTTGCCGGTCGCGTGCCCCTTGTCGTGCAAAACCTCGGCGGCCGGCACATACACGTTCTGCCAGCCCGCCCGCGACAGCCGATCACCGAGGTCGACGTCCTCCATGTACATGAAGTAGCGCTCGTCGAAGCCCGAGATCTCCTCGAACGCCGACCGGCGCAGCAACAGACACGATCCCGACAGCCAGCCGACGGCGCGTTCGCTGGGCTCCCGGCGCTCTTGGCGGTATTCGGCGGTCCACGGGTTGGACTTCCAGAACGGTCCCACGACGGCGTGCATCCCGCCGCGCACGAGGCTGGGCTGGTGCCGCGCCGATGGATACACCGAACCGTCCGGGTCGCGGATCAGCGGGCCGAGCGAACCCGCATGCGGCCAGCGGGCAGCGGCCTCCAGCAGGATGTCGATGCTGCGCGGACCCCACTGCACATCGGGGTTGGCCACGATGAAGAAGTCGTTGTTGTCCGAGTCCGTCAGGTACTCCGCGACCGCGCGGTTCACCGCGCTGCCGTATCCGAGATTGCCGCCGGTGGGCAGCAATCGGACGTTGGGATAGCGTGCGAGCGCCTCTTCGGGTGCGCCGTCGGTCGAGCCGTTGTCGGCCATCACCACTGTCACCGGCCGGTCGGTGGCATGCGACAGCGTCGCCAGGAACCGGTTGAGGTGTGGACCCGGCGAGTACGTCACCGTGACGACCACCAACTCGTCACTCATGTGCCACCCGTTCCGAACTCACGGCGTCGAGGGTATCGGGCCGCCACGCCCGTACCGCGACAGCGCATCCGCGAGCGCCTCGCGCCACGGTCGCAGCGGGGTGAGGCCGGCATCGGCGGACCGCCGGCCCGACAGCGCCGTGTACGTCGGGCGCTGCGCGGGCCGTGGGCTTTCGGCGCCGGCGACGGGCCGCAACCGCCCGGGGTCTGCGCCGACGGCCTCGAAGATCGCGCGCGCCTGGTCGTAGCGGCTGGCCTCCCCGTCGTTGGCGGCGTGCAGCACCGGTGCACTGATCGCGCCGTCGGCGATCTCCAGCAGCGCCGCGGCGAGGTCACCGGCGTAGGTCGGGGATGCGGTCTGGTCGGCCACCGCCTCGACCGTTTCGTCGCCGGCGGCCTTTCGGCGCATGGTCGCGGCGACGTCCGTACCGTCGCCGCCTTCGTACACCCACGACGTGCGCACGACGTGTGCGCCGGGCAGGGCGGCCAACACGGCCCGCTCCCCAGCGAGTTTGGTGCGGCCGTAGACGTTCACCGGCGCGGTCTCGTCGTCGATCTCATACGGGCGGCGCGCTGCGCCGGAGAACACGTAGTCGGTCGAGATGTGGATCAGGCGGGCGCCGACGGCGGCGCACGCCCGCGCGAGGTGAGCCGGTCCGTCGGCATTGACCGCGTGCGCACGGTCCTGTTCGGTCTCGGCCGCGTCCACGTTGGTGTACGCGGCGCAGTTGATCACCACGTCACCGGATTCGATGACACGCTGGGCGGCCGCCGCATCGGTGATGTCGAGCTCCGACGACGTCAGCGCCAGCACCTCGCGGCCCTGCTGGCGGGCCTGAGCTGCGAGAACCCGACCGACCATGCCGCCTGCACCGGGAATGACGATCCGGCCCGGCCCGCGAGAAGTCATGGTCACGAGTCTGGCACGCCGAGGCGCGCTACCCGCTTCGTGCCCGTCTCGCCAGTAGCCTGGGCTGATGCCCGGTCGACTGCTCCGTGTCATCGCCGTGTCCGCGGCCTTGGCGATCGTGGTCGGTACGGGCGTCGCGTGGGGCAAGATCCGCTCGTTCGAATCCGGCATCAACCACATCTCGTCGATCGCGCTGGGCGAGGGCGGCGAAGACGGCGCGATCGACATCCTGCTCGTCGGCATGGACAGCCGCACCGACGCGCACGGCAATCCTCTATCCCAGGAGGAACTGGCGACGCTGCGGGCGGGCGACGACGAAGCCACCAACACGGACACGATCATCTTGATCCGCGTCCCCAACAACGGAAAATCCGCGACCGCCATCTCGATCCCGCGCGACTCCTATGTCGAGGCACCGGGAATCGGCAAGATGAAGATCAACGGCGTGTACGGCTCGGAACACCTCGAGAAGATGACCGAGCTCGTCGAGCAGAAGGGCGTGGACCCGGCCGAAGCCGAGCCGCAGGCCAAGGAAGCCGGACGCGAAGCCCTGATCAAGACCGTGGCCAACCTCACCGGCGTCACCGTCGACCACTACGCCGAGATCGGACTGCTGGGCTTCGCGTTGATCACCGACGCCCTCGGCGGCGTCAACGTGTGTTTGAAAGAGCCCGTGTACGAACCGCTTTCGGGAGCCGACTTTCCTGCCGGCTGGCAGAAGCTCAACGGCCCGCAGGCGCTGAGCTTCGTCCGGCAGCGCCACGATCTGCCACGCGGCGACCTCGACCGGGTGACGCGTCAGCAGGCGGTGATGGCTTCCCTTGCGCACGAGGTGATCTCCGGCAAGACGCTGTCGAGTCCGGCCACCTTGAACCGCCTGCAGGATGCCGTGCAGCGCTCCGTCGTACTCTCCGACGGTTGGGACGTCATGCAATTCGCCGAGCAACTGCAGAAGCTGGCCGCGGGCAACGTCGCGTTCGCCACCATTCCAGTGCTGCAGGAGAACGGTTGGAGCGACGACGGGATGCAGAGCGTCGTGCGCGTGGACCCCAGTGAGGTCAAGAGCTGGATCGAAGGCCTGCTGGACGAGCAGGACGAAGGTAAGACCGAGCAGATCGCCTACACGCCCGACAAGACCACCGTCGAGGTGGTCAATGCCACCGAGGTCAACGGCCTGGCCGCCGCGGTGTCGCAGGTGCTGACCAATAAGGGGTTCACCCCCGGCGCGACGGGCAACCACGAGGGCGACCCGGTGGCCAGCAGCCAGGTGCGCGCCAACAAGACCGATGACCTTGGCGCACAGGCTGTCTCGAAGGACCTGGGCGAGTTGGCGATCGTCGAGGACCCGTCGGTGGCCCCGGGGCACGTGCGCGTGGTGCTGGCCGACGACTACACCGGTCCGGGTTCGGGCCTGGACGGCAGCAACGTTCCGACGCTGACCACCGATTCGGTGGCCGTCGGCTCGACCGAGACCGCTCCGCCCCCGTCGCCGATCCTGACCGCCGGATCCAACGACCCGGAGTGCGTCAACTAACGTCGACGAGCGTGACGACCGTCAGTGGGGCAATCCTCGACCCGCTCATGGCCTCGGACCCCGCAGGCCCCCGCATCACCTACTACGACGACGCGACCGGCGAGCGCATCGAGTTGTCCACCGCCACGCTCGCGAACTGGGCCGCCAAGACCGCCAACCTGTTACGCGACGAGTTGGACGCAGGCCCGTCGTCTCGCATCGCGGTCCTGCTGCCCGCACACTGGCAGAGCGCCGCCGTGTTCTTCGGTATCTGGTGGATCGGCGCCGAGGTGGTGCTCGGGGACGCTTCGGTGGACTCCGCCGATGTCGCGCTGTGCACCGCCGACCGGTTGGCCGAGGCCGACGGGGCGGTCGGGATGGGCAGCGGAATAGGCGAGGTCGCGGTGCTGTCGCTGGACCCGTTCGGCAAGCCCGCGGCCGATCTACCGGTCGGTGTCACCGACTACGCCACCGCGGTGCGGGTACACGGCGACCAGATCTCACCGGAGCGCATGCCCGGCCCCGCGCTCAACGGCCGCGGCGTCGACGAGGTGCTCACCGCGGCCCGCCAGTCCGCTGCGGCACAGGGTTTCACCGCATCCGACCGAGTGCTGTCCAGCGCCGGATGGGATAGCGCCGACGAGCTCGTCGACCACATGCTGGCCGTCTTCGCCGTCGGCGCCTCGCTCGTGCAGGTGGCCAATCCCGATGTCGCGCTGGCCGACCGCCGCAGGGCCACCGAGAAGGTCACCAAGGGCTGAGAGCCATATCGGCGAAATGGGGCTTTCGCCGACGCGGAAGCCCTCGCAGTGCCACGCTGGAGGACGTGATCGACCGGCGCGAATTCTTCGTGCTGTCGGCGGGCGTGGCGGCCGCCGTCGTGGGCGGCTGTTCGTCGAAGACGCCCGAGCCGGCGTCGGCCGATCGGGCCTCGGGGCCGGGATTCGACATCACGTTCACCCCTGCCGAGGTTGACGTCGACCTCGGCGGAGTCACCGTCCGCACCTGGGCGTACGGCGACAGGGTGCCCGGCCCGGAGATCCGCATCCGCAGAGGCGACAGGATGCGCGCACAGCTGGACAACGGGCTGCCCGCCCCGACCACCATCCACTGGCACGGTCTGGCCATCCCCAACCCCATGGACGGCGTGCCCGTGTTGTCGCAGCCCGCCGTACCCGCGGGCCAATCGTTCACCTACGACTTCGTCGTGCCCGACGCCGGGACGTACTGGTACCACTCCCATGAGGGCACCCAACTCGACCGCGGGCTGTACGGCCCCCTGATCATCGAAGACCCCGCCGACGGCGCCGACTACGACGACGAACTCGTCGTCGTGCTCGACGATTGGGTCGACGGCACCGGCCGCACCCCCGACCAGGTCCTTGCCGAACTGAACAAGGCGGGCATGCCGGCGATGCCGAACATCCCGGACGCCGGCATCAACCCGGCCACCCCGCTCGGCGACGACGGCGGCGACGTCACCTACCCCTACTACGTCATCAACGGACGCGTGACCGCCGATCCGGAGGTCGTCGATTACCGTGCCGGACAACGCATTCGACTGCGTGTCATCAATGCCGGTTCGGACACCGCGTTCCAGGTCGGTGTGCCCGGACACCCGCTGCGGGTGATCGCGACCGACGGGTTCCCGGTCGAGTCCAGGCAGGCCGATTCGGTCATCCTCGGGATGGGAGAACGGGCCGATGCGATCGTCACCCTGCACGCGTCGGCGCCGGTCATCGCCGCGGCGTACCGCAAGGACGGCTACGCGAGGCTCGACATGCGCGTCGACAACAAGGCAGGCACGGGCAACATCGACGACTACGTCGCGACGCTGCGGACCCAGCCCCCGCTCGACACCGCGACGCTGGCGGCCACACCCGAGGTGAACCTGCCCGACCGCGCCGCCCAGCAGGTCATCGACATGCGGTTGGCCGGTCCGGTCAACGGCTACACCTGGACGATCAACGGAAAGCGCTACGACCCGCCCCGCGACGGATACGCGGTGGCACGTGACCAACGCGTGCGCATCCGCTATGTCAACGAGTCGAAGATGTTCCACCCCATGCACTTACACGGCCACACGTTCCAGGTGATGGGGGCCGACGGCCCGCGGGCCCGCAAGGACACGGTGCTCGTCGCGCCGCTGCGCACCGTCGACATCGACTTCGACACCGACAACCCCGGGCGGTGGATCACCCACTGCCACAACACCTATCACCTCGAAGCGGGGATGGCCACCTTCATCGAGTACACCTGAGCGGGGCTACTTCAGTAGCGCGCGGGACATCACCACGCGCTGAATCTGGTTGGTGCCCTCGTAGATCTGGGTGATCTTGGCGTCGCGCATCATCCGCTCGACCGGGAAGTCGGTGGTGTAGCCGTAACCGCCGAACAGTTGAACCGCGTCGGTGGTGACCTCCATCGCGACATCGGAGGCGAAGCACTTCGACGCCGAGGAGATGAACCCGAGTTCGGACTCGCCGCGTTCGGCCCTGGCGGCGGCGGAGTACACCGTCAACCGCGCGGCCTCGATCTTCATCGCCATGTCGGCGAGCATGAACTGCACCGCCTGGAAGTCAGCGATCGGTCTCCCGAACTGCTTGCGCTCCTTGACATATGCGATCGAGGCATCAAGCGCGCCCTGCGCGATGCCGACCGCTTGCGCACCGATGGTCGGCCGAGTGTGATCCAAAGTGGCCAGCGCGGTCTTGAAACCGGTGCCCTCCTCGCCGATGATCCGGTCGGCGGGGATCCGGCAGTCCTCGAAGTACAACTCGGTGGTGGGCGATCCCTTGATGCCCATCTTCTTCTCCTTGGCGCCGATGGAGAAGCCGGGATCGTCGCGGTGCACGACGAACGCCGAGATGCCGTTGGCCTTCTTGTCCGGATCGGTCACCGCCATCACCGTGTACCACGTCGACTGGCCGCCGTTGGAGATCCAGCACTTGGCGCCGTTGAGCACCCACTCGTCACCCTCACGGCGGGCCCTGGTGCGCATCGATGCGGCGTCGCTGCCGGCCTCGCGTTCGGACAGCGCGTACGACGCGACGGCTTCACCGGCGGCGATCGACGGCAGCACCTGTTTCTTGAGTTCCTCGCTGCCGCGCAGCAACAGACCCATCGTGCCCAGCTTGTTGCAGATCGGGATCAGCGACGACGATGCGCACACCCGCGCGACCTCTTCGATCACGATGCACGCCGCGATCGAGTCGCCGCCCTGACCGCCGTACTCCTCGGGGATGTGGATGGCGGCCATCCCCGACGAGGTCAGCGCCGCCAGCGCCTCGTCGGTGTAGCGCGCCTTCTCGTCGACGTCGGCCGCGTGCGGGGCGATCTCCTTCTCGCACAGATCGCGCAGCACCGCACGCAGTTCGTTGTGCTCGTCGGAGAGCTGAAAGAGGTCGAATGACGGGTTGCCGATGGCCATGAAAAACTCCTTGCTACTCGCCGGTAACCCTACTCCCGCGGGTCCGGCTCCCTATTCGCCGAGGAGGCGGTCGCGCAGCGCCGCATCCTTCTGCAGCACCGTGTCGTGCAGGTCGGCCTGGAACTGTACGACCCGCTTGCGCAGCGCCGCGTCCGCCGACCCGAGGATCCGCACCGCCAGCAAGCCCGCGTTGCGGGCGCCGCCGATCGACACCGTGGCCACCGGCACGCCTGCGGGCATCTGCGCGATTGATAGCAGCGAGTCCAAGCCGTCGAGCTTGGCCAGCGGCACCGGCACGCCGATGACGGGCAGCGGGGTCGCCGAGGCCACCATGCCCGGCAGATGCGCCGCCCCGCCTGCCCCGGCGATGATCACCTCGATACCGCGGTCCGCGGCGCTCTGGGCGTACTCGAGCATGCGGACCGGCGTGCGGTGTGCGGAGACGACGCCGACTTCGAAGGGCACATCGAACTCGGCCAGCGCGTGGGCGGCGTCCTCCATCACCGACCAGTCGCTGTCGCTGCCCATGATCAGGCCGACCCGCGGCGCAGCAGCACTACTCATGTGGATCCCATCCGTCCGTCCATTCCGCGTGCGACAACCAGTGTGCCGCCCTGGCCGCGCGTTCGCGCACATCGGCGACGAACGCGTCGTCGTCAAGAGAACCGGCGGGCGCGCCGAGAACGTTGACGTGACCGATCTTTCGGCCGGGCCGCTCGGCCTTGCCGTAGAGATGCACCTTCGCGTCGGGCATCCTGGCGAACAGGTGGTGCAGCCGCTCGTCCATCGCCATCGTCGGTGTCTGTTGTGCGCCAAGCACATTGGCCATCACCGTGACCGGGACGACCTGGGCGGTGTCGCCAAGCGGATAGTCGAGGACCGCACGCAGGTGCTGTTCGAACTGGCTGGTCTGCGCACCGTCCATGGTCCAGTGCCCGGAGTTGTGCGGGCGCATGGCGAGCTCGTTGACGAGCAGGGTGCCCTCGACGGTTTCGAACAACTCGACGGCCAGCACCCCGACGACCCCGAGTTCGGAGGCCAGCCGCAAACCCAATTGCCCAGCCGCTGAGCGCAACTCGTCATCAAGGCCCGGCGCCGGTGCGATCACCTCGACGCAGATGCCGTCGCGCTGCACGGTTTCCACCACCGGCCACGCCGCGCCCTGCCCGAACGGCGAACGCGCCACCAGGGCCGCCAGTTCGCGCCGCATGGCGACCCTCTCCTCCACCATCACGTCCGCCCCGCCGTCCAGGTAGCGCTGCGCGGCCTCGCGCGCCTCGGCGACGTCGCCGGCCAGCGTGACCCCGCGGCCGTCGTACCCGCCGCGCACGGTCTTGACCACGACGGGACCTTCGATCCGTGCGGCGAACGCGTCGATGTCGGACAGGTCATCGACCGCCGCGAACCGCGGCACCGGCGCGCCGAGCGCCTCGAGCCTGCGGCGCATCACCAGCTTGTCCTGGGCGTGGATCAGCGCCGACGGCGGAGGAGCCACGTTGACACCGTCGGCCTGCAGCTTCTCCAGGAGTTCGGCAGGCACGTGCTCGTGGTCGAAGGTCAGCGCGTCGGCGCCGGAGGCGGCACGGCGCAACGCGTCGAGATCGGTGTGTGTGCCCAACACCACATCCGGGCTCACCTGCGCGGCCGGGTCGCCGGCGTCCACGGCGAGGACGCGCAGCGTCTGGCCGAGCGCGATCGCGGCCTGATGGGTCATTCTGGCCAGCTGACCACCGCCGACCATGGCCACCACCGGCGGCCCTTTGGGGTTCTGTGACACGTCTTCATGGTGTCATGACCACGCCGCGGGGTCGGTTCCGATGCACCGGCTGCGACCTGCATGAGTACACGTAGAGTGCGGTATTTCCGTACACTGCCCTGTTGTGTCCTTTACCGATGCGACGATCGCACGGCTGCCCCGCCCGGTACGGCCGTACTTCGAGCGGCATCACGAACTGATCAAGTTCGCGATCGTCGGCGCGACGACGTTCCTCATCGACACATCGGTCTTTTACACGCTCAAGCTGACGGTGCTCGAGCCCAAGCCGGTCACGGCCAAGATCATCGCGGGCATCGTCGCGGTGATCGCGTCCTACATCCTCAACCGCGAGTGGAGCTTCCGCGACCGCGGCGGCCGCGAGCGTCATCACGAGGCGCTCCTGTTCTTCGGCGTCAGCGGGGTCGGCGTGCTGTTGAGCATGGCGCCGCTGTGGATCTCCAGCTACGTGCTGATGCTGCGGGTGCCCGAAGTCAGCCTGACCGTGGAGAACATCGCCGACTTCATCTCGGCCTACATCATCGGCAACCTGCTGCAGATGGCGTTCCGGTTCTGGGCGTTCCGGCGCTGGGTGTTCCCCGACGAGTTCGGCCGCAACCCGGACCGGGCGATGGAGTCGCTCACCGCGGGCGGGCTCGCCGAACTCCTCGAGGACCACCACGAAGGGGTGACCGCCGAGCACGCCGAAGGCAACGTCACCCCGCTGCGCCGCCCCGGCCGACGCGCCCGCGGCGCCGCTCAGCTCGGCGACTCCTCCGAGCCCAGGGTGTCGAAGACCTCGTGATACAGCAGCGAGTGGACCCGCTCCACCCGCGGGATGTCGTCGAACGCGATCGGGTCTTGGGCCGCTGACTCGAAGATCAACGTGCCGGTCCGCAACATGCGGTCCAGCAGTCCGTGCCGGAACTCGACGCTGTTGACCCGCGCCAGCGGGATGTCGATTCCCGACCGGGTCAGCACCCCGTGCCGGAACATCACCCGGCGGTCGGTGATCACGAAGTGCGTCGTCCACCAGCTCAAAAACGGCCAGATCGTCAGCCACCCGATGATCACCAGCCAGATCGCGCCGATCACGATCAGCACGACGTTGCGGGCGGTCTGATCCCACTCCATGGTGTTGACGTAGCCGGCGCCGAACGCAGCCAGCGCGGTCACCAGCAGCAACACCAGGACCGGCCCGATCAGCCACTTCCAATGCGGATGGCGGTGCAAGACCACCTGCTCGTCCGAGGCGAGCACGTTGTCGGGATAACCCATGCGATGACCTTAAAGCGAAATCACTGGTCGGGCCGCAGATGGACGATGTCGCCTGCGGAGACGGTAATCGACCGGCCGTCGGCATCGATGACCAGCCGACCCTGCTCGTCGACGTCTTGCGCCACGCCGACGACCTGCTGATCGCCGGGCAGCAGCGCGCGGACCCGCCGGCCCAGCGTGAGGCTGCGGGCGCGGTAGTCGGCGGCAAGGCCGGCGTCGGCGCCTACGGCTCGAGCCCACGACTCGACGCGGTTGCCCAGTTCGTGCAGCAGCCGCACGACCAGGCGTTGCCGATCGGGTGCCGGGACATCCAGGTCCACCAGCGAGGTGGCCCCCTCGACGCCGACGTCCTCACCGCGCAGCGAGACGTTGAGCCCGACGCCGAGCACGACGGCCTGTTGACCACCCGCGACCTCGGCCAGGATTCCGGCCAGCTTGCCGCCCCCGGCCAGTACGTCGTTGGGCCACTTCAGGCCGGCCGTGACACCGGTGTCGGCGACCGCGTCGACGACGGCCACGCCGGTCGCCAGCGGCAGCCAGCCCCAGGCGGAGCTGGGCGCCCCGGTCGCGTCGATGCCCACCGACATCGTGATCTGCGCGAACGGCACTGCCGACCAGCTGCGACCCCGGCGGCCACGGCCCGCGGTCTGGTTCTCGGCGATCAGCACCGCGCCGGCGATGTCCTCGCCACCCCCGGCACGTGCGATCAGGTCGGCGTTGGTCGACCCGGTCTCGGCCACCACGTCGATACGCCGCCACGCGCGCGAACCGGCGAACACCTGCTCGCGCAGCACCTCGACGTCGAGCGGAGCCGGGCGCGCGGTCATCGGAATCGGACTCCCATCTGAAGACGCGTTCGGCCCTCACTACTACCACCGGCGGGTCTGCGCGCGGTGCGCAAGGCGTCCTTAAGGGGACCTTAAGGACGCGCCGTCGGTCGCGCGCCGGTCGTTCGTTAGCATCGACCACCATGACCTCCGTTCAGAAGCCGTCGGTCGAGCCGTCAGGCGAACACGAGATCGACATCCACACCACCGCGGGCAAGCTGGCCGATCTGCGCAGGCGCGCCGAGGAGACCTTGCACCCGGTCGGCGAGGAAGCGATCGAGAAGACACACGCCAAGGGCAAGCTCACCGCTCGTGAACGCATCCTGGCGCTGCTCGACGAGGGCTCGTTCGTCGAACTGGACGCGCTGGCCCGCCACCGCAGCACCAACTTCGGGATGGAGGCCAACCGCCCGCTCGGGGACGGCGTGGTGACCGGTTACGGCACCATCGACGGCCGTGAGGTGTGCATCTTCAGTCAGGACGCGACAGTCTTCGGCGGCAGCCTCGGCGAGGTGTACGGCGAGAAGATCGTCAAGGTGCAGGAATTGGCGATCAAGACCGGCAGGCCGTTGATCGGCATCAACGACGGTGCGGGCGCGCGCATCCAAGAGGGCGTGGTCTCACTTGGCTTGTACAGCAACATCTTCCACAACAACATCCTGGCCTCCGGCGTGATCCCGCAGATCTCACTGATCATGGGCGCCGCGGCGGGCGGCCACGTGTACTCCCCCGCGCTGACCGACTTCGTGATCATGGTCGACCAGACCAGCCAGATGTTCATCACCGGACCCGACGTCATCAAGACCGTCACCGGTGAAGAGGTGACGATGGAGGAACTCGGCGGCGCGCACACCCACATGTCGAAGTCGGGGCTGGCGCACTACGTGGCCTCCGGCGAGCAGGACGCGTTCGACTACGTGCGCGAACTGCTCTCGTACCTGCCGAGCAACAACTACGCCGACCCGCCGCGCTATCCGGAGGCGGTTCCCGAGGGGCCGATCGAGGACAACCTCACCGACGAGGACATCGAGCTGGACACGCTGATTCCGGACTCCCCGAACCAGCCCTATGACATGCACGAGGTCATCACCCGCATCCTCGACGAGGACGAGTTCCTCGAGGTGCAGGCCGGTTACGCGCAGAACATCATCGTCGGGTTCGGCCGCATCGAGGGCCGCCCGGTCGGCATCGTGGCCAACCAACCGACACAGTTCGCCGGCTGCCTGGACATCAACGCCTCGGAGAAGGCCGCCCGGTTCATCCGGACCTGCGACTGCTTCAACGTCCCGATCGTGATGCTGGTCGACGTGCCGGGCTTCTTGCCGGGTACCGGCCAGGAGTACAACGGCATCATCCGGCGCGGCGCCAAGCTGCTCTACGCCTACGGGGAGGCCACCGTCGCCAAGATCACCGTGATCACCCGCAAGGCCTACGGGGGTGCCTACTGCGTCATGGGGTCCAAGGAGATGGGCGCCGACGTGAACGTCGCATGGCCGACCGCGCAGATCGCGGTGATGGGCGCCTCGGGCGCCGTCGGCTTCGTGTACCGCAGCAAGCTCAAGGAAGCGGCGAAGAACGGCGAGGACGTCGACGCGCTGCGCCTGGAGCTGCAGCAGGAGTACGAGGACACCCTGGTCAACCCCTACATCGCGGCCGAACGCGGCTACGTCGACGCGGTGATCCCGCCGTCGCACACGCGCGGTTACGTCGCGAACGCGCTGCGGTTGCTGGAACGCAAGATCACGCAGATTCCGCCCAAGAAGCACGGGAACATTCCCCTGTGAGCGGGGCGAACAATTCAGCTCCTGTGAGCCCGAATAACGGCTCAGCACCCGCAGGCGACGGAGAGGCCGAAGTGACGGTGACGGACGAGCAGAGCGCCGCCCAGCAGGATCACGAGGCGCACATCCAGGTCGTCAGGGGTGAGCCGAGCCAGGACGAGCTCGCCGCGCTGATCGCGGTGCTGGCCGCCGCGTCGAGCGTGCCGTCCGAGCCGCGCGAGCAGGAAGAGAACCTCTGGGGTCATCCCGTCGACCGGCTGCGGTACACGCCGTTCAGCTGGCAGCGGGTGACGCTCGTGGAACGGGCACACATGCGCCGTCGATGACGCGCGTCGTCCTCGCCTCGGCGTCCTCCGGCCGTCGAAAAGTCTTGCGGCAGGCCGGAATCGATCCGCTGATCGTGGTGTCCGGCGTCGACGAGGACGCCGTCGTCGCCGGGCTCGACGACGCGGCGACACCAGCGCAGGTGACGGTCGCCCTCGCCACGGCCAAGGCCGACGCCGTGGTCGCCGAACTCGATCCGGCGGTCGGTGCCGACTGCGTCGTGATCGGCTGCGATTCCATGCTGTTCCGTGACGGGACGTTGGCGGGCAAACCCGCCTCGGCCGAGGCCGCACTTGCCGGGTGGCAGCAGATGGCCGGCTCCTCCGGCCGGCTCCACACGGGTCACTGCGTGATTCGGTTGCAGGACAACGGCATTGTGTGCCGGCTGGCCGAAGCCGAGGCCACCACCGTGCACTTCGCGTCGCCCTCGAGGGCCGACCTAGAGGCCTACGTCGCCAGCGGGGAGCCGACGGCAGTGGCGGGCGGCTTCACCCTCGACGGTTTGGGCGGCTGGTTCATCGAGGGCGTGGACGGCGACCCGTCGTCGGTGATCGGCATCGGACTGCCCCTGGTCCGCGGCATGTTCGAGCGCGCCGGGCTGTCGCTGGCCGACCTCTGGCGCGATAACCCGGTCACCTGATCCCACGGGGCATGCGTGCCTCGGTAGGCTCGGGTTTGTGCCTCTACCTGCCGATCCAGACCCTGCCCTGCAGTCATACGCCCATCCCGAACGCCTGGTCACCGCCGACTGGTTGTCGGCGAACCTGGGCAGGCCGGGACTGGCCATCGTGGAGTCCGACGAGGACGTGCTGCTCTACGACACCGGCCACATACCGGGTGCGGTCAAGATCGACTGGCACACCGACCTGAACGACCCCCACGTGCGCGACTACATCACCGGCGAACAGTTCGCCGACCTGATGAACCGCAAGGGCATCGCCCGCGACGACACCGTGGTGATCTACGGCGACAAGAGCAACTGGTGGGCGGCATACGCCCTCTGGGTGTTCACGCTGTTCGGTCACCCCGACGTCCGGCTCCTCAACGGGGGCCGCGACCTGTGGATCTCCGACGGCCGCGAAACCACGCTCGACGTGCCGACCAAGACCAGCACCGGCTACCCCGTCGTGGAGCGCGACGACGCGCCGATCCGCGCATTCAAGGAGGACGTTCTCGATGCACTCGGGAAGGCGCCCCTGATCGACGTCCGCTCGCCGCAGGAGTACACCGGGGAACGCACCCACATGCCCGACTATCCCGAGGAGGGCGCGCTGCGGGGCGGCCACATACCGTCCGCTCGGTCGATTCCGTGGGCCAAGGCCGCCGACGACAGTGGCCGGTTCCGCAGCCGTGCCGAGCTCGAGGATCTGTACGGCTTCTTGACCCCCGACGACGAGACGATCGTCTACTGCCGCATCGGTGAGCGTTCGAGCCACACCTGGTTCGTGCTGACCCACCTGCTGGGCTTGCCCGGCGTCCGCAATTACGACGGTTCGTGGACCGAATGGGGCAACGCCGTTCGGGTGCCTGTCGTGGCCGGGTCCGAACCAGGGGATGTGCCGGGCTCCTCATGAGTGCAATGCCGGCCGCGCTGGCGGAGGTGGTGACGGACTTCAAGGAGGTGCAGGGGCAGGACAAGCTGCAACTGCTCCTGGAGTTCGCCAACGAGTTGCCTCCGCTGCCCGCCGACCTCGAAGAGGCCGCGATGGAACCGGTGCCCGAATGCCAGTCGCCGCTGTTCCTGCACGTCGACGCCGACAACCGCGAGCATGTCCGGCTGTACTTCAGCGCGCCGGCAGAAGCGCCGACCACGCGTGGGTTCGCCGCGATCCTGGCCGTGGGGCTCGACGACCTCTCTGCCGACGAGATCCTGGCCGTACCCGACGACTTCTACTCCGAATTGGGGCTCGCTGCCCTGATCAGCCCGCTGCGGTTGCGCGGGATGTCGGCGATGCTGGCCCGCATCAAGAAGCGGCTGCGCTGACGCGCTCGGGCCGAGCGATCACTGGTGCAGAATTCTGGGCCTCGCCTCAAGGGCCGGAACCGTACCTGGATGAGGGCTCGCGGATGTGTGGGGCAGCCGCGGTTTATTACTCGCGGGTAAGGGACCGGCTCGCCGAGACCTCAGCAGGGCCGCATAAACTCCCTCCGTTACATTCTTAAAGACGTTTCTTAGACATGCCACCAGGAGGCGCAGTGCCCAGTCACGCCAGCTCGAAGATCTCCAAGGTGCTGGTCGCCAACCGCGGGGAGATCGCGGTCCGGGTGATCAGGGCCGCTAAGGACGCCGGGCTGCAGAGCGTGGCGGTGTACGCCGAACCCGACGCCGACGCTCCTCACGTACGCCTCGCCGACGAGGCCTTCGCCCTGGGCGGGCAGACCTCGGCGGAGTCGTACCTGGTGTTCGAGAAGCTGCTCGACGCCGCCGAGAAGTCCGGAGCCAACGCGATTCACCCGGGCTACGGATTCCTGTCCGAGAACGCTGATTTCGCGCAGGCGGTCCTCGACGCCGGCCTGATCTGGATCGGGCCCAGCCCGCAGTCGATCCGCGACCTCGGTGACAAGGTGACCGCCCGCCACATCGCCGCGCGCGCCCAGGCGCCGCTGGTGCCGGGCACCTCGGATCCGGTCAAGGACGCCGACGAGGTCGTCGCGTTCGCCAAGGAGTATGGCGTCCCGGTCGCGATCAAGGCCGCGTTCGGCGGCGGCGGCCGCGGCATGAAGGTGGCCCGCACCATCGAAGAGATCCCTGAGCTGTACGACTCGGCGGTCCGCGAGGCTGTCGCGGCGTTCGGCCGCGGTGAATGCTTCGTCGAGCGCTATCTCGACAAGCCCCGCCACGTCGAGGCTCAGGTGATCGCCGACCAGCACGGCAACGTCGTCGTCGCGGGCACCCGCGACTGCTCGCTGCAGCGCCGCTTCCAGAAGCTGGTCGAGGAGGCGCCCGCGCCGTTCCTGACCGACGCTCAGCGCAAGGAGATCCACGAGTCAGCCAAGCGCATCTGCAAGGAGGCCGGCTACTACGGCGCAGGCACCGTCGAGTACCTCGTCGGCCAGGACGGGCTGATCTCGTTCCTCGAGGTGAACACCCGTCTGCAGGTGGAGCATCCGGTGACCGAGGAGACCTCGGGCATCGACTTGGTGCGCCAGCAGTTCCGCATCGCCAACGGCGAACCGCTCGACATCACCGAGGACCCGACGCCTCGCGGCCACTCCATCGAGTTCCGCATCAACGGTGAGGACGCCGGTCGCGGCTTCCTGCCCGCCCCCGGCCCGGTCACCACGTTCGTGCCGCCTACCGGCCCCGGTGTGCGGCTGGACTCCGGCGTCGAGAGCGGTTCGGTCATCGGCGGCCAGTTCGACTCGATGCTGGCCAAGCTGATCGTCACCGGCGCCAACCGCCAAGAGGCCCTGGAGCGGTCCCGTCGCGCGCTGGACGAGTTCACCGTCGAAGGGCTGGCCACGGTCATCCCGTTCCACCGGGCGGTCGTGTCCGATCCCGCGTTCATCGGCGATGACAACGGTTTCACCGTGCACACCCGCTGGATCGAAACCGAGTGGGACAACACGATCGAACCGTTCACCGGCGGCGATCCGATCGAGGAAGAGGACACCGTCCCGCGGCAGACCGTGGTTGTCGAGGTCGGCGGCCGCCGGCTGGAGGTGTCGCTGCCGGGCGACCTCGCGCTCGGTGGCGGCGGCGGTGCGGGCGGCGCCGGTTCCAATGTCGTGCGCAAGAAGCCCAAGGCCCGCAAGCGTGGCGGTGGCGGCGGAGCGGCGGCCTCCGGCGACGCCGTGACCGCGCCGATGCAGGGCACCGTGGTCAAGGTCGCCGTCGAGGAGGGCCAGGAGGTCTCCGCCGGTGACCTCGTCGTGGTGCTCGAGGCGATGAAGATGGAGAACCCGGTCACCGCGCACAAGGACGGCACGATCACCGGCTTGGCGGTCGAACCCGGCGCTGCGATCACCCAGGGCACCGTCCTCGCCGAGATCAAGTGATTTCGGTGCGCAACCGATCGCGCAGCGAGCGTTAGCGCACCGAAGTCGCCATGGAGCCCGTCGAAATCAACGCCGGCGCATGGTATTTGCGCGCGCCGCGCGACGACGAGCTGATCGACGACGGCCCCGCGCTCGCCGAGATGGGTGAGACCGATCCCGGTTACATCGCTCGTTGCCGCGCGCAGTGGTTGTCCGACACCGCATACACCTGGGCGGTGTGTGAACCGACCACCGGCGAGATGCTGGCCGAGATCAGGATCGACCCGCAGGCCGCGTTGGTGCACACGCGATTTCGCGACGGCTACGCCGATGCGGCCGCGATCGCCGAGCACTCCGTGCGCCGCTTCGCGACGGCGATGCTGGGCCTCACTCTCACCTGATTGCCGGCTCGCCGACGTGACCTGACATCACCTGACGTCGATGTCGCGACCCGTCGCCAGATCGGCACAATCCACCGCGACGACGTCGTCGCGCGCCGCCAGGAACGAGCGTGCGCCCTCGTCTCCGTGGACCTCTTCGAGCAGCGCGGCCCAATGCCTGCGCGCGATCACCACCGGGTGGCCCGGCGATTGCCCGTAGCGGGCACGCGCGATACCCGACTCCGACGCCACCGCCGCGTCCACCACCCGACGCACGACGTCCGCTCCGACATCGGGGGTGTCGACGGTGTGCAGCACGGCGTAATCGGCCTCGACCGCCGAGATCCCGGCCCGCAGCGACGCCGACAGACCGTCCTCCCAGGCCTCGGCGAACACTGCGCGCGCAGGCTGCGGGGCCTCGACCACCGCCGCTCCCAACACCACCACCACATCGCCACATCCGCCGCCCCTCAAGGCCTTGACCGCGGCTCTGAGCCATTCACCTTGGGCTGCAAGCACTTTAGGCATCCCATAGCGGGTGCCCGCGCCTGCGGCCAGCAGCACACCGGCGACGTTCGGCGTCATGGCGCACCCACTCTCCGATGTGACTCTAGTTTCGTCAAATTTGTCATGGCGTCAGTGGTCTTGACCGCTGTGACCAGCGGTTACGGTGGCGGTCTTGATAGCGATTGTGCATGGTCAGTTAGCAGCGTAGGGTTCAGTCCAGGTTGAGTTCACAGCCGAGCTGGAACGTCATCGACGTGCAAGGGTAGAACTCCCCGCCTCTGCTGCGACGGCTTTGAATACGCAGGGCCCAAATTTTTGACGTGAACCACAGTACGAATGAGACATTCACTGATGGAGTCACACATGTCTAATCCTGATTTATCTGTCGTTGCTGAAGTGCAGTCCGACGACACCCGCGACTGCCACACTGCGCACTTCGCGACCCGCCGGGTGCAACCGGACACCGCGATCGTCTCCGCCCACGGCGAGATCGACGCCGCGAACTCCCAGGAGTTTGTCGACTACGCGATGCGCCACGCCACAGAGCTCGAGCGCATCGTCGTCGACCTGTCGGGCGTCGAATTCTTCGGCACCGCAGGGTTCTCCGCGCTGCACACGCTCAACGTGCGCACCGCAGGCGAGAAGATCGAGTGGGCGCTGTTGCCGAGCGCGTCGGTCAGCCGCTTGTTGCGCATCTGCGATCCGGATGCCGCGCTCCCCGTCTGCGACAGCATCGAGACAGCGCTCGCAGACGGCAAGAGCACCAAGCCCCTACTGCAACTGGTCCCGGAGTCGAGTTAAGGACTTCGCGAGCAGACGCGACACGTGCATCTGCGAGATACCAACGCGCTCAGCGATTTGCGTCTGGGTGAGTGACTCGAAGAAGCGCAGCAGCAACACGGTGCGTTCGCGTTCGGGCAGCGCAGCGAGCAAGGGCCGCAACGCTTCCCGGTTCTCGATCTGGTCGAGACCCAGGTCGACGTCGCCCAGCGTGTCGGCGATCGCTGGGGCGTCCTCGGTTCCGCTGCCGCCGCTGTCGATCGACAGCGTGTTGTAGGAGCTCCCTGCCACCAGGCCCTCGACGACCTCGTCGCGGTCCATGCCCAGCTCGGCTGCCAGCTCCGACGCCGTCGGGGCGCGGCCGAGCCGCTGCGACAACTCCGCGGTGGCGGCGCCGAGTCGCAGATGGAGCTCCTTGAGCCGCCGCGGCACCTTGACCGACCAACTGTTGTCGCGGAAATGCCGTCGGACCTCGCCCATGATGGTGGGCACCGCGAACGAGACGAAGTCCGAGCCGGCCTCGACGTCGAAGCGGATCACCGCATTCACCAGCCCGACACGGGCCACCTGCACGAGATCCTCGCGTGGCTCACCGCGCCCGTCGAAGCGCCGCGCGATGTGGTCGGCCAACGGAAGGCAGCGCTCGACGATGCGGTCGCGCTGCCGCTGAAACTTCGGCGAGTCCTCCGGCACGTTCTTCAGCTCGCGGAACATGTCGGCGACATCCGCGTACTCAGAGTTCGAACGCGACGACGAACCCTGTGACGTCGACGGCGTCACTGCAGCGTCGCTCGTCTCGTCGTCATGGAGATCCCGAACACCTGGGCGTTCTCGGGCCCCTGCCCGTTCTCGAAGGTCGTCACCTCGTCGGTCAGTGAACTCAGCACGTGCCAGCTGAAGCTACCGGGCGCCAGGATGTCGGAACTCTTACACGTGGTGGACGCATCGATGACGACGGCGTCGTCGCGTGGGTCGATGACGAGCAGCAGCACAGAGTTGGGTACTGCGGATCGGATCAGCCTGGTGCAGGCCTCGTCGACCGCGAGACGCAGGTCGGCGACGGCATCGAAGTCCAGGTCTTCGAAGGTCGCCACCGCGGCGACCAGGGTGCGCAGCACCGCAAGGTTCTCGAGTTCGGCGGCGACCCGGAGTTCCACCGACCGCGCGCCGTGCCCGTGCCCATTGTTCTTGTTGGCGACGTCGGCCATTTGACCTCCCGGCAATGTCGAAGCGAGATTACCCCAGGTCGGATCCCACCTAACCACGAGTACTCCGGTGACCCGCGAACGACGACGTGTGCCGCACGCCGGCGCGGGTATTTATCCGGTCATGGCGAAGCTCCCACTCCGAACGCGACCGAGCAAACGGTGAACACGACTGTGAGCAGCGGCGTTTTGACGGCGCGACAAAGTAAGACTTCTCCATGGTGGGGGTTCAATACCCCCCTGCATCCAGGGGCCAAACATGCGACTTCGCCGTAGCGTCGTCAGCGGCCCCGGCCTGCGGAGGGTGCGTCGCGGTCGCGGGTTCTCCTACGAACATCCCGACGGCACCCCGGTCACCGACGAGAAGACCCTGCAGCGCATCAAGGATCTGGTCATCCCGCCCGCCTGGAAGAAGGTGTGGATCTGCCCCTACCCCAACGGGCACATCCAGGCGGTGGGCACGGATGCCGCGGGCCGACGCCAGTACCTCTACCACCAGAGGTGGCAGGAGGAGCGCAACGAGGAGAAGTTCGACCGGGTCCTGGAGATGTCGGCGGCGCTGCCCGAGATGCGCAGGCGTATCGCCGCGGACCTGCGCCGCCGCGGGCTGCACCGCGACCGGGTGCTGGCCCTCGCACTGCACCTGGCCGATCTCGGATACTTCCGGGCGGGCTCTGAGCAGTACGCCGAGGAGAACAACTCGTACGGCATCGCGACGCTGCTCTGCGAGCACGTGACCCTGCAGCGCGACGCCATCGAATTCGACTTTCCCGCCAAGAGCGGCGTGCGGCGCACGCTGCTGATCGACGACCCCGAAGCGGTCCGCTCGATCCGCGCGCTGTTGCGCCGCCCGGAGCGCACCGAGCGGCTGCTGGTGTGCCGCAACGGTTCGAGCTGGATCGACATTCACGCCGACGACCTGAACACGCGGTTCAAGGAGCTCGTTGGGGATCGGTACACGGTCAAGGACCTGCGGACCTGGCACGGCACCGTGCTGGCGGCGGCCGCGTTCGTCGATGCCGACCCGCCGGTCAACAAGACTGTGATCAAGCGCGTCGAGTCCGCGGTGATGAAGGAAGTCGCCGAGGAACTCGGCAACACACCCGCGGTGGCCCGAGGTTCCTACGTCGACCCCCGAGTCGTGCAGGGCTACGAGTCCGAGCTCACCATCGCCTCGGCCGCCCGGCGCGCCGCGACGATGAAGACCCTGGCCGAACGGCAGGAGGTGCTTGACCGCGGCACGGCCCGACTCATCCGCAAAGTTGCCAAAGGTCAGTAACCCGACGGGGTTCCGTTGCCCAGATAGGTCATCCCGGCCTCGTTGAGCAACGCCGCATCGAGCAGGTTGCGGGTGTCGACGACGACGGCTCCGGGCGCGTGCTCGGCGATCAGGACCCAGTCCAGTTCGCGGAACTCCGGCCACTCGGTGAGCACCACGATGGCATCGGCGTCTTTTGCCGCCAGATATGGATCGTCGACGGCGACGATCGACGATTCCCGCAACCGCGACTGATCCATCGCCCGGAGCCGCGGGTCGTATCCGGTGACCTGCGCCCCGGTCCGGCCCAGGTCGGCGCAGATCGTCAGCGCCGGTGAATCGCGCAGGTCACTGGTGCCCGCCTTGAACGTCAGGCCCAGCGCGGTGATGCGGGCGTGGCCGAGCGGGGTGGCCATGAACCGGCCCAGCGTCGACGCGATTCGCGCGGACTGGGCGGCGTTCGTCGAGCGAGCCGATTCGACCTCGGGCAGGTCTACCCCCGCCACCTTGCCGGTGTGCAGGATGGCCGCGGTGTCCTTCGGCAGGCACGATCCGCCCCACCCCGGTCCCGGTTGCAGGAAGTGCGGACCGATGCGCACGTCGGCGCCCATGCAGCGAGTGACGTCGGCGATGTCGGCGCCCATCCGGGCGCACAGCCGGGCCAGTGAGTTGGCGTAGGAGATCTTCACCGCGAGAAAAGCATTGCTGGCGTACTTCGCCAACTCCGCGCTTTCCGGGCTCATCCGAAAAATCTGCGCGTGGTTTCCGTGCACGTGCGACACCAGCTCGGCGGCTTCGTCGTCGTCGGCGCCGATCACGATGCGGTCCGGGTTACGGAAGTCGTATACGGCGTGGCTCTCGCGGAGGAACTCGGGATTGGAGACCGCGCGAATTCCAGCGTGTCGCAACCGCTTTTCGATCCGTCGGGTGGTGCCGACCGGAACCGTCGACTTGAGCACCAGCACCGAACCCGGTCGCAGCACGGTGGCGAGTTGCTCGACCGCCGCGTCGACCGCCGACAGGTCCGCCGATCCGTCTGATCTGCTCGGCGTGGGCACGCAGATGAACACCACGTCGCACTCAGCGAGATCGGGATACTCGACGGTGAATTCGAGCGTCGCGGAGTTTAATCCGCGACGAAGCAGCTCGGCCAGGCCGGGCTCGTCCAGCAGGGGAACACCGCTACGGAGTTGCTCGACGCGGCCGGCGTCGACGTCGACGCACACGGTGTCGTGACCACGTTCGGCCAGACACACCGCGGTTGTCAGGCCGACGTAGCCCGCACCGGTCACCCCGACTCGAAGGGTGTTCATGCACAGTCCTTCAACAAGCTCTCGGTGGCGTCGAGCACGCGACCGACCGTGATCAGCAGCAGCCCCCGGTGCGGTCGGTCGGCGTGCGGATCGCCCTTGTCGCCGGCCCACACCGCGATATGCGGACCCGTTCCCCGCGGCCCCCACCGGTTCGGCGGTGTCGGACCGAACAGCAGCACCGACGGAGTGCCGGTCGCAGTCGCGATGTGTCCGACGCCGGTGTCACCACAGATCAACAAGCGGCAATCGTGGATCAGTGTGACGAGTTCGAGCAGGCCGAGAGTGCCTGCGAGCACGCTGGATCGGGGCAACCCGGCGGCGTCGGCCACTGACCGGGCAAGGTCGACCTCACTGTCATCGCCGGTGATGACCACGTCGTGGCCGCGGTTTCGCAGCGCGGCGGCGACCTGTCCGAAACGCTCCGCTGGCCAGCGCCGCGCGGCGTATGCGGCGCCCGGATGAATCACCACCGTCGACGAGCGGTTCCGATAGCCGTCCGGCCGCGGGATCGCCAAATTCTCTGAATCACAGGTGATTCCGGCCCACTCGAGCAGCGCGCACCAGCGGTCGACCTCGTGCAGTTCGGTCCGCCACGGTGGGCCGTCGACCCCGGGATATGCGGGATGCCGGTGGCTGATCAGGGTTCGGGGCCCCATCGCGAGCAGATCGGCGATGCTTTCGGGGCCGGAGCCGTGCAGGTTGACCGCGAGTGCGGGCGGGTGGCGGCGGGGACGCAGCCGGCCGAGGCCGGGTGTGGGGTGGAGTTCGTCGACCAAACCGATGAGCATCACCAGATCGCGGTAGCGTTCCGGGGCGGCGAGCACGATGTGGGCGTCGGGGTGTGCCCGCCGCAGCCCACGCAGCGCGGGAATCCCGGTGAGTAGATCCCCGAGGCCCAGCGCACGCAGGACCACGATGGTCTCCGGGAAGGTCTCCGGGGTCACGGCCACGAAGACTCCGTCGACGCGCACACCACCAGCTCGCGCACCTCGCACCCGGCCGGCTGAGACAGGGCGAACACGACGGTATCGGCAACGTGTTCGGGCTGGTTGAGCTTGGCGTCCGGCGGCGGCTTGTACTGCTCGTCGCGGTTGTCGAAGAACGCCGTGTGCATACCGCCGGGGATCAGCGTCGTGACACCCACCTCCCCCGCAAGTTCCGCGGCCAACGCGCGGGAGAATCCGATGACTCCGAATTTCGAGGCGCAGTACGCGGTCGCGTCGCTGACGGCCTTGATCCCCAAAGTCGATGCGCACGTGACGATCCGGCCACCCGTGTTCTTCAGGTACGGCAACGCCGAGCGGATCACCGCCGCGGTGCCCAGCAGGTTGACGTGGATGACGCGTTCCCAGTCCTTGACCGCGACGTCGGCGAGCTTGCCGCACATGTCAGTGCCTCCGGCGGTGAACACGCCGTGAATCTGACCGCCGACCTGATCGGCCAATTCGCGTACCGCCGCGTCCACCGCCTCGGAGCCGGCGAGATCGGCTTTCGCGAAGGCCACGCCCGGTTTCGGATCGTTGCGGTCGATCACCAGCGGTGTTCCACCCTGTCGCGCAACGGCTTCCACCGTGGCCGCGCCGAGTCCCGACGCGCCGCCGGTGATGATGATGTTGCCCAGAGCCATTGAGAATTCCTTTCGGTTCACGACCGCGCTGCGGCGATCAGATTTGACGATGAGTAGCCGGCGACGGTCGGCAGCAGCACGACCTCACCGCCGTGGCGGCGGACCACGTCGACCTCGGGAAGGTCGGCCTCGGTGTAGTCGCCGCCCTTGACCCAGATGTCGGGCCGCAGTTGCTCCAGCGCCGCTTCGGGTGACAGTTCGTCGAAGATCACCACGGCGTCGACACATGCCAGTGCGCCGAGCACCCGCGCCCTGTCCTGATCCGCGACGACGGGCCTGCGCGGTCCCTTCAGCGCGCGCACCGAGGTGTCGGAGTTCAGCAGCACCACCAGCGCGTCGCCGAGATCGCGCGCCTGCCGCAGCAGGCGGACATGACCGGTGTGCAGCAGGTCGAAGCAGCCGCCGGTGGCGACCAGCCGGCCTGCGCGCCGGCGCAAGTGGTCCCGGACCTCGGCGATGTCACCGGTGAGCGCGGTCGACGTTGTCGCCGAATGGGTTCCACCGACTGTCGCGGCGCTCGACACGCCAACCGCACCGCCTGCGGCGACGAACCTGCTGGCGGCGTCCACCGCGTCGGCGACGGCGTCGTGGACGCCCCTACCCGCCGCGAGTGCCATGGTGGCCGCGATCGCGAACCGGTCCCCCGCGCCGCAGGTGTCGCCGTGGTCACCCCGTGCGGCCGAATCCCGCACGGGGTGGTGCTCGTTGCCGGTGTCGGTGGCCACGAGTGCACCCTTGGGGCCCAGGGTCACGCACACCGCTCGCGCCGCCCACTGTTCGCGCAACGACTCCGCCGAGCGTCCCGCCGCCTCGTCCAGGTTCGGGGTGACCAGCCAGCAGCCCGAGACAGGTTCGGTCCCGCGCGGATGCGGGTCCCACACCGTCGGCACTCGCTGCGCGGCCGAGGCGACGAGCTTGCGAATCTCACCGTGCGCGGTGATGCCGCGCCCGTAGTCGGCCACACAGACCGCGGCGGCCT
The DNA here is from genome assembly GCF_002245615.1 of Mycobacterium neumannii. Lineage (NCBI taxonomy): Bacteria > Bacillati > Actinomycetota > Actinomycetes > Mycobacteriales > Mycobacteriaceae > Mycobacterium > Mycobacterium neumannii. The sequence goes on from NZ_NKCO01000014.1 coordinate 111,864, forward strand.
GCCCGAGCACCTCGGCCACCTCGGGGGATAGCGCGTCGCCGGCGGCCGCTCCGTCACCATGGTCGAGCCGCAGCATGGACTGCCCGGCCGCACGGATCCTGGTCTTGCACACCGTATTCCCGGCCATCGGCAAACCGATGACCCGCACGCCGGCATCGGCCAGCAGGTCGGTCAGCGCGCGGCCTTCGGCGTCGTCGCCAACGGCGGTCACCAGCACCACATCGCAGCCCGTCCGCGCGGCGAGTACGGCGGCCAGTCCCGCCCCGCCCGGTCGTCGCCATATCCGTTCGGTGTCGACGACCGGGACGGGCGCCTCGGGACTGAGCCGGGTGGCGGTGCCTTCGATGTCGACGTCGAGCATGCAATCGCCGATGACGACCAATGGCTCACTCATGGGAGACCCCCAGCAGAACCTCGTCGACGGCGATGCACAGCGCGTGCACGAGGAGCAGGTGGACCTCCTGGACCGTCGCGGTGGTCGACGCTTCGACACAGACGGCGTCGTCACACATCGCGGCGAGGGGATTGGGCTCGGGGCCGGTCAACGCCCATGTGGTGAGGCCGGTTTCGTGTGCAGCCTTGACGGCGGCGAGCACATTCGGGCTCGTCCCGCTGGTCGACAGTGAGACCAGTACGTCGCCCGGCCTACCGTGTGCGCGCACGCCTCTGGCGAATATCTCATCGATCCCGTAGTCGTTGCCGATCGCGGTGAGCGCCGAGGTGTCCGCGTGTAACGAGATGGCGGACATGGGCATTCGATCGTCTCGGAAGCGGCCGACCAGTTCCGCGGTCAGATGTTGCGCCTCGGCCGCGCTGCCGCCGTTGCCGCACGCGAGTAACCGGCCGCCGGTGGTGAGGACATCGGCGAGCCGTCGCCCCCACGCGGCCAGCTTGGGCGCCTCCGGTGTGAGGTGGCCGGCCGCCCGTGACAGTGCGGAGAAGTGGGTTTCGATCGTCGGATTCATTGCCGTCCTCCAATTCGGTTGACCGCGTCGAGCAGTTCGTCGTCGGTGATGCCGTCCAGGCACGGGTGCCCGGGCACCGGGCAGTCACGGGCCCGGGTGAGCCGACAGGGGGCCTGTTGGTCTCCGAGCCGAATGACGGTGGACCCGTAGGGGCCCCACTGTGAGGCGGGCACGACGGGAGCGAACAACGAGACCACCGGTGTGCCGACGGCCGCCGCTAGGTGGGCGGGCCCGGTGTTGGGTGCGATCACCATCCGCGCCGCGGCGTAGACGGCCGCCAACGTTTCCAGGGTCGTGCGCCCCCCGAGGTCGGTGGCCGACTCCCCCGCTACCGCCGCGGTGAGCTCGCGTTCACCGGGATCGCCGGTGACGACCACCCGGCACCCGGCGGTGACGAGTGCTTCGACCATGCCGATGCTGCGCCGGGTGGTCGGTCGACGCGCGGGCACGGCGGCTCCGGGATGGAAGACGATGAACGGCGCGTCGCCCAATGATTCGGCGATTCCGGTGAGCAGTGGCGGTGGTTGGCGCACCCGCAGCCTGCCGTCGTCACCGTCGGCCAGCTCACAACCGGCCGCCGTGGCCAACGACAGCGCGCGCTCGGGCTCGGGTATGCCGTCGGGAACGTGGTGGCGCAGGTCGAGCAGTGTTCCGGGATAGTCCTCGCTGATCGCCCCGACCCACGGCACCGAAGCCATCCGGCAGATCAATGCCAGCGGCAGCGGGGACTGATGAAACGACGTGAAGATGTAGACCCGCTCGGGGGCGATGTCGCGCAGCTGTTTGACCATCGCCTCCACGTGTCCCGCGGTCAGCTCGGGTGAGTCGAAGTCCACCCACGGCGCCTGAAACTCGATGATGTCGTCGACGCCGGGCAGCAGCTCGGCGGCGGCTCGCCCGCGCGGCCCCGCCAGAAAGGTGACCTCCTCGTGTGTTTCGGCCACGGCGCGGACCGCGGGGCCGGTGATCAACACGTCCCCTGCGCTGTCCAAGCGCGCAACGATTGCCCGGCTCATCGGCAGTCCCTGAGCACCATGGACACCGCTTCGTCGAGGCTCGTCGCGACGCGCGCCTTTTTCAGGGCCTCACTGATCTCGTGGCGCAGCGTGCGGTCGGTGGGTACGAGTATCGCGTCGGCGCCCGCGGACAGCGCGGCCTCGACGTCTCCGCCGGTGTCGCCGATCATCACGCACCGGGAGGGGTGGACGCCCAGCGCGGCGGCGGCGTCTACGACCATGCCGGGAGCGGGTTTACGGCAGCGGCATTCGTCGTCGGCGTCGTGCACGCACAGGTGCCACGAGTCGAACGGGCCCAGCGCCGAATCGACCTCCGCGTTGACGGATTCGAGTTGTTGAGTGGTGATCAACCCCTTGGCCACGCCGGACTGGTTGCTCACGATGGCCAGCTGTAGCCCGTTGCGGCGCAGCCGGTCCAATGCGCCGGTTACGCCCGGTAGCGGGCGGACACCGGCCGGATCGTTGAGGTACGGCCCGTCCTCGATGATCGTGTCGTCGCGGTCGAGCAACACCGCCAGCGGCGGGTCGCGCCGCGCGGTGCGAAACGCCCACTCCCCGGCCAACCGGTGCCACACCGCGACCGGCGGGATCAGCGCGCTGGTGAGCGCCATCCGTGCGGCCTCGGTGAAGGTTCGCGGGCCGGACCAGAACCGGCGGATCGCGAACTCCCCGGTCAGCAGCGCCCACGCGGCGACGGCGGTGCGCGCGACGCGCCACCGACCCGCCACCACGCTCAGCGCCGCGACGACGGCTGCGGCCGTAGTCACCGAGTGGGCCGGGAGCCGGCCTCGACCCTCACCGATCGCCGAGCGCCACCGCCTGCCGAACTTGCGGCGAAGCAACGCGTTGTCCCGGTTGCCGATCTGGGCGCGCACGCTGCTCATCAGCGTGGCGTTCGCGACCGGATGGGTGCAACGGCGGGATCCGCGGACAATACCGTTGCCGGCCTGAATGATTCGCAGCGCGATGTCGGAGTCCTCGCGGTAGGCCCGGGGGAACCGATCGTCGAACCCGCCGACGTCGACCAGGACGTCGCGCCGGAACGCCATATCGGCCGTGATCCATTTCGCCTCGGCAAGTCGCTGGGTGCGTTGTTCGTCGTCGGTGGCCTTGCGGCCGGCCACCCGCAGCACCTCGATCACCGCTTGTGAGCCGGCGGCCGACTCCACGTCGGCCTTGGCCAGGTCCTCGGCCAGCGCAGTGAACCAATCGAGTTGCGGGACAACGTCATCGTCGAGGAAGCACACCCATTCGGTCCGGGTCGCACGCCAGCCCGTGTTGCGCGCGGCCGCCGGTCCTCGTCCGCCGCTGCGCAGCACCGTGACCGGAAGCCGTGAGTCCACCTCGAGCGGCGGATGAGGCTGCGGGCGGTCGTCGACGACGATCACCGCAGCGGGTGCCGGCCCGGCGGAACCGTCGAGTTCTGCGACCAGGCGGTGCAGCGACGGCCGTCCGACCGTCGGCACCACGACCGCGAACGACGGCGTCATCGGGGTCGCCTCACGATGTACGGACCGATCGCCAGCACGTCGATCGGTGCGCTGCCGAAACATTCGAGCGCATCGCGCGGGCTGTCAACCATCGGTCGCCCGGCGGTGTTGAAGCTGGTGTTGACGATCACCGGAACACCGGTGCGGGCGGCGAACCTGCTGATCGTGTCGTGCAGCAGTGGGTGGCCGCGGTCGACAGTCTGGATGCGTGCGGTGCCGTCGACGTGGGTGACCGCGGGGATTCGGTCCCGCCACTGGGCGGCGACCTCGTGCACGAACAGCATGTACGGACTCGGAATCGGTCCGCCGGAGAAGATCTCGGCGGCGCGTTCGGCGAGCACCATCGGGGCGACGGGCCGGAACTGTTCACGGCCCTTCACGGTGTTGAGTCGCTCCAGGTTTTCGATGCGCCGGGGGTCGGCCAGCAGTGACCGCTGGCCCAGCGCGCGTGGCCCGAACTCGGCGCGACCCTGGAACCAGCCGACGAGTTTGTTGTCAGCCAACGCGTCTCCGATCACGGCGGCCAGATCCGCCGGCCGCTCGTGAGGTATCGCGGCTTCGATGAGCACCGCGGCGATCTCGTCGTCGGAGAAGCCGCGACCAAGCGCCGCCGACGGCATCGACGCAATCGGTTCACCGGCGTCTCCCGCCAGCGCCAGTGCCGCGCCCAGCGCGGTTCCCGAGTCCCCCGCCGCGGGTTGCACCCACACGTTCGAGAAGCCGCCGCTGCGGAAGATCTTCGAGTTGGCCACGCAGTTGAGGGCGACACCACCTGCCAGACAGAGGCTTTCGTGATCGGTACGGTCGCGAAGCCAGCCGACGAGGTCGAGCAGCACTTCCTCGACGACCGCCTGGACGCTGCACGCCAGGTCGGCGTGCTCGGGTTCGGGTCGGTCCAGCGCATGCCCCTTCCCCGCGCCGGGCGCCCGGGCGGGAGTGATCGAGTTCCAGTCCACCGGTTCGGTGCGGAAACCACCGTCGGCGCACGCGTAGACCGCCTCGCGGAACCTGTCGGCGAACCGTGGCGTCCCGTAGGACGCCATCGCCATCACCTTGTACTCGTCGCTGGAGCGCTTGAATCCGAGGTGCTCGGTGAGGCTTTCGTAGAACAAACCCAGCGAGTGCGGAAGCGACTGAGTCGCGAGCACATCCAGCTTGTGGTCGCGATAGCTGCCTGCCAGCATCGAGGACCGCTCGCCGCGGCCGTCGACGACCAGCACCGCGCAATCGGGGTGGGGGGAGGCCAACGCGGTGGACGCGGCATGCGCGACGTGATGGCGGACGTGCCGCACGCTGCCCGGGTCGAGACCGGGCAGCGCGGACCGTAGGAAACGGGGGGCCCGGTCGGCGTAGAGCGTGCGCAGGTACTCCCAATCGCGGTCCAGGCCGGCGAGCCCGTCGGTGGACTCGTCCATCAGTCGCGGATCGTAGGAGTATCCGACCAGATCCAGGTCCGACGGTTTCAGGCCCGCCTGCTCAAGGCACCAACGCGCCGATTCCACCGGCAACTCCCACGTCGAGAACGGCACGGCCTGTTTGCCGTGCTTGCGGCGCGTGAACCGCTCCTCCTCGGCGGCCGCGACTATCTGACCGTCCACCACGAGCGCGGCAGCCGGATCGTGGAACACCGCGTTGATCCCGAGAATGCGCATGACTCCCTCAACTCCCCTGCAGTGCAGCGGTTGCCGACTGCCGGCGGAACCAGTCGACGGTCATCGACAGGCCCTCGGTGTAGCTGACTCGCGGACGCCACCCCAGCAGCTCGCGTGCCAGCGAGATGTCGGGACACCGGCGCTGCGGGTCGTCCTGCGGTACCGGACGGAAGTCGATCGGCGAGTCGCTTCCGGCCAGATCACGGATGAGCTCCGCGATGCGCAGCACCGTCAGTTCGTCGGGATTGCCGACGTTGACCGGTCCGGTGCAATCGGATTCGCCCAGGGCGATCAGCGCCGCGACGGTGTCGCCGACGAAGCACAATGACCGGGTCTGGGCGCCCATTCCGTTGACCGTGATCGGCTCACCTGCCAGCGCCTGATAGCAGAAGGTCGGCACGACCCGGCCGTCGTCGTGCCGCATCCGCGGTCCGTATGTGTTGAAGATCCGCGCCACGGCGATATCGGCCGACCGCTCTCGCAGATGGGCGAACGTCAGCGACTCGGCGAACCGCTTCGCTTCGTCGTAAACGCTGCGCGGACCGATCGGATTGACGTTGCCCCAATACGATTCGCGCTGCGGATGTTCCAACGGATCGCCGTAGACCTCGCTGGTGGAGGCCAGCACAAGCCGTGCACCGCACCGCTGCGCGAACTCAAGCATGTGTGAGGTGCCGAGCGCCCCGGTGCGAAGCGTGTGGATCGGCAGCCGCAGATAGTCCACCGGCGAGGCAGGCGATGCGAGGTGGAAAACGGTGTCGATTCCCGACGCCAGATCGGGCAGCGGCTCGCTGATGTCGTGCGCGACGAACCGGTATCCGGGCCGGTCCACGAACAGGTCGGCGGCGGTCGGCGCGCTGGTGGACAGGTCGTCGACGCAGGTCACCTCAACACCGCTGTCGAGCAGTCGCTCGCATAGGTGTCCTCCGAGAAACCCTCCGCCGCCGGTGACCAGCACGCGTTTGATGTCATGCATCGTTTGCCTTCCGATTCCGCGGGTAGCCGTCTGGGTCATGCAGGGCCCAGCTTCCACCGACGTCTCGTTCGTGATCGCCAGCCAGAACCGCGCCGCGGAGTTGTCGACCGTGGTGGCCAGGCTGCTCGACACCACGCCGTGCCCCATAGTCGTGGTGGACAACGCCTCCACCGACGACACCGCCGCGATCATCAACGGCATGGCGGCACGGTCGGCCGGCCGCCTTGAACTCGTCGAGCTCGACACCAACCTCGGCGCGGTCGGCCGCAACGTCGGGGTGGCGGCGTGCCGCACGCCGTACGTGGCGTTCTGCGACGACGACTCCTGGTGGATGCCGGAGGCGCCCGAGATCGGTGCAAAGACATTCGAACGGCACCCTTCGGTGGGACTGCTTGCCGCGCGCACGATCGTCTGGCCGCAGCGCCGGGAGGATTCGTTCTCCGCGATGCTCGCCGACAGCGCGCTCGGCAGGCGGCCGGACCTGCCGGGTCCATCGATCCTGGGCTTCATGAGTTGCGCGGCCATGGTGCGCAAGCGGGCGTTCGAAGAAGCCGGCGGCTTCAGCCCCATCCTGCACTTCCGCGGGGAGGAGCAACTGCTCGCGCTCGATATGGCCGCGGAAGGCTGGGACCTCTGCTACCACCCCGACCTGCTGGCCATTCACCAACCGTCCCCGGTGCGCGCCACATCCGCGGCCCAAGCCGCACGAGTGCTGCGCAACGATGTCCTCACCACATGGCTGCGACGCCCGATCCGCCAATGCCTCAGTGCAAGCGGGCGCTTGGCCGTGGCGGCGCTGCGCGACCGCGACCATGCCAAGGGTGCGGCCCAGGCCGTGGCCCGGATTCCTGCGGTGGTCGTCCAGCGGCGACCGCTCCCCCGTGAGCTCGAGGACGCAGTGACCCTGCTGGAGTCGGGCTGAGCCGGTCATCCGGACGACAGGCTCGTCGCCGGCTCCGGTCGCGGGATCCGCACCGGCACCAACCGGTCGTAGATTCTCTGAGTGTCGGCGGCGACTCGGTCCCACGAGTAGCGGGCCCGTGCGCGATCCCGTCCGGCGGCGCCCATGCTCTGCCTGAGGAAGTCGTCGCGAAGCAGTCTGTTCACCGCCTTGGCCACCTCGTCGGGCCGCTCGGGCTTGACCAGCTGTCCGGTCACGTCGTGCACGACGGTGTCGAGCATTCCGCCGACCGCCGACGCCACCACGGGCACGCCGCACGCCATTGCCTCGAGCGGCACGATGCCGAACGGTTCGTACCAGGGAGTGCACGCCACCACGTTGGCCGATCGAAGAATCGCGGGCATGTCCGTCCGGGACACCGATCCGTACAGCCTCACTCGGCCCGCGACACCCAATTGCGTTGCCAGATTCATCAATCGACGCGCCTCGGGATCCGACCCGAGTTGCGACGCGTCGGGTCCACCGACTATCACCAGTTCGGTTTCGGGCAGATGAGGCAATGCGCGCACCACGACGTCGAAACCCTTGCGGGGCACGAACCGGCCGACGCTGACGATGCGGTGCCGCTCGGATCGCGGCGCCACAGGGCCTTCCGGGCTGAACAGGTCGAGGTCGACGCCGCAGGGCACCACTGAGATCCGGTTGCGGGAGCGGCCCATTCGCATCAGCTCGAAGACCTCGTCGGTGCAGGTGGCCGCGACCCAGGTGGCGGAACGCGCCACCGTCGCCTCCAGGCGCAACCGTTCCGGCGGGCTGGTGTCCTGCACACCCTGGTGGCGCCGTTTCACCACGCCCAACGCGTGAAACGTCTGGACCGCAGGCAGATTGAGATGGCGCGCGGCGAGTTGCGTTGCTATACCGGACATCCAGAAGTGGGCATGCGCGACGTCCGGTCGATCCGCAGCCCAGTCGGAGTCGAGAAACTGGGCGAACGGACCCATGTACGAGAGGAGCTCGTCCTTGGGCAGCGGCTCCGGCGGGCCGGCCGCGACGTGCACGACGGTGTATCCCTCGGGTGTCACCACGCGGTCAGGCAGGTCCGGGGCGTCCCTCCGGGTGTAGACGCTCACCTGATGACCGCGTCTGGTCAGTGCCGCCGACACCTCGGCGACGTGTACGTTTTGCCCACCGGCGTCGACCCCGCCGAGCGCGGCGAGCGGGCTGGCGTGTTCAGACACCATTGCGATCTTCATCGGCGCCCTCCTTTTCGTTGTCATCGACAGCACTCGTCGATGAGGTCGTCCCATTGCGCGAGGAACCGATCGATTCCGAACTGCGCCATGGCGAAATCGCGCGCCGCCTTACCCGCCGCCGAGGCGGCCGCGCCGTCTGTGACGAACGACGTCAAAGCGCGCGAAAGTGTGTCCATATCGGCGCTCACCACGCCGGCCTCGGGCGGCACCACCAGCGGTGCCATCGTCGATGCGACGGCGACCACCGGCATCCCGATGAACATCGCCTCGATCAGCGACAGGCCCAAAGACGTCCATCGGGCGGTGTGCAGGAACACGCGGCGGCGAGCCACCTCGGGCAGTAACACCGCGGTGGGCACGTCGCCCCTTCCGCGCACCTGCGGACTCGTGATGCATTCGCTGAGAACGTCGGTATCGATGCCCCACACGTCGATCGGCACCTTTTGCCCGAACGCCGTCAGCAAATCCGCACCGACCGTGCGCCAGCGGCGGCAGGGTTCGTTGATCATCGTCGCCGCGGCCGCGACGTCACCCCGGTAGAGCGAGCCCGGATCGGCAATCCCGTGTGTGATGACGCGGGCTGGCGCGACACCGTTGTTCCACATGAGCCGGTTGAAGTCGGTCACGTGCACGAGCGGGATGTCGCTCCGTTCGGCAACCGGATGGACGCTGTCGACCGCGAACGGTCGTGGCACGTTGTGCTCCACGTATACGGCGGGTACATCCAGACCGGGTCGCCGTCCCAACCATCGGCTCGTCAGCTCGATCTCTTCGGGACGCTGCAACACCACCAGATCGATGTGCTCGTCATATAGGTCGCACAACGAAACCTCTTGCGTACGTGGCCAGTTCCGGCCACAGAGTCCTCGGCCGTCGGCATCCCTCGCGCGATTCACAGGTAACACACAGCGATGACGGCCCGCGACGAAGGACTCCGTCCAGGACCCGTGTACGTGCCAGAGCAACACCGAACGCGGACTCGAGACGACCGACATGTGGCCCGCCTACCCGAGCCCTGACAAGCAAAACGGTTCCCCCACGACTCTTCGCATCGCGGACGAGTGCCGATTCGTATTCCGGACTGTCGAGGTGGCGGCGCGAATGAGCGGCCGCTTCGACCACCGTTTCGCTATGTGGGCCGGGGGTACACCAGTGGGCATGTCAGACAGCGAAGGCCTGCCCGACGACGTTCCCGTGGCCGACGCGGTGGAACAGCAGCGCGCCGCCAGCGAACCGGTTCTCGACGAGGAGGCGGGCGCTGATTCGGACCCGAATCCGCCTCTTGAGGCGTCGCCCGCCGACTGGCAGGAGCAGCTGGAGGCGGTCGAGATCGACCCCGAGGATGACGTGGCGGCGGAGTAACCCCGGACGCGGGAGCGTTTAGTCGTTCAGGCCCTCGGGAACCCGACACCTGCGCGAGGAAGTTCCTCGTGGTTGGACTGATCCACTGCACTGCGGAAGGTGAACATGACCGAGAAGAACAGTGGCCCTGAAGAAGGCATCAAGGGCGTCGTCGAGGACGTGAAGGGCAAGACCAAGGAAACGGTTGGCACCGTCACCGGCCGCGATGACATGGTTCGCGAAGGCAAGGCCCAGCAGGACAAGGCCGATGCCCAGCAGGACGCCGCCAAGAAGGAAGCCGAAGCGGAATCCGCGCGCGCAGGCGCCGAGGCTGCCGAAAAGCGCCAGGAGAACGAGCAGTAACCGATCCAAATCGGGAAAAGCCCAGCCGAACCGGCTGGGCTTTTCTCTTTTCAGTTTTCAGTGCGTCAGCTACTCGGTTTCTGCCGTTGCGCTTCGGGATGTTCTGCGTACCAACGATCTTCGATCTTACGTACCCGCAGATGCTCGATGAGCAGCCAGCCGCCGCCGATGATGAACAGCGCAGCCGACCCGCTGCCCAGTCCGACGCCGACGCCGTGTTCGTCGGCGCCGTGAGCCGCCAGCGCCGAGACGAACAGCACCAGGGCAATACCGATGAGGATCAGCCCCGGCATGTTCTTGGTGTCCTTCATCGACTCGCCGGCGTGGGGACGCGTCGTCCTCGCGTGGTCGACGGGATCCTTCGGGCTTTTCATCGGTACTCCTCTCTCGGCATACCTCCGCCCGGATATGGGCTATTGACAACGCTAGAACTACCCGACCGCAGGGGGTCAGAAACCGGCCGAACGCCGGCCTTCACTCATACGGCGGGTACTGGTCGGCCCGCAGGGCCCTTGCGAGATGAGCGGCGTTGCGGGCCAACGCGGCATTCGTCGACGCGACGGGCTCGGGCACTTCGTCGAGGTCCTTGTAGTCCTTGCTCTGCATCGCTTCGCCGGTCCAGTAGGTGCCAGCCTGGGCCGAGATGGTGTAGCCGATGTCGTTGAGGCCTTGAAAGCAGTCGGCGATCACTTTGTGAGCACCGTCCTCGTTGCCGACGACACCGACCACGGCGACCTTGCCGACCATGATCGGCCGGCCGGCGTCGTCGGTGCTCGACAGTTCGGCATCGAGGCGTTCCAGCACACGCTGCGTGACGCTGGACGGATGCCCCAACCAGATCGGGGTGCACAACACCAAGATGTCAGCGCCCAAGAGCTTTTCGCGGATCTGCGGCCACTCGTCACCGTCGCCCATGTCGGCCTCGACGCCCGGTGCGATCGCGTAATCGACACAGCGCAGCACCGCCGTCTCGACACCCGCACCGCGCAGGTTCCCGCAGATGTGTTCGGCCATCAATGCGCTGCTCGACTCGGCGGGGCTGGGTTTGAGGCTGCAGACCAGCGCTACGGCGGCCAACGGGCGGTCGGCGTTCGCCGGTGTGCTCATCCGCCGAGCACCGCGGAACCGGTGAGGGCGGGCATGCTCGTCGTGAGCACCAACAGCATCGACGTCACCAGGAACCATCCCGCACCCTGCCACGCGGTCGACATCTCGCCCTTTCGCCAGTTCTGGTAGGCGCGGAAGAAGGCGCGGGCCCCGCCCAGGAGCAGGACTGTGGGCGCAGCGAGCGCCAGCAGGGTCCGTTGAGGCGCGCCGCAGGCCAGGGTGTCAGCCGTCGCGCCCTGGCAGGTGCTCACCCACACCATCGCGCCGAGCAGGAAGATGGCGCCGGTGGCGCCGATACCGATGGCGAACCGCACCGCGTCGCGGATGCCGGTGTCGAAATGCCTCAGCTCGCTGGGACCGTGGTACACGACGAGAACTCCCGAATTTGCTGCGCAATCAGCGGAACAGGTTTGACGCAGCGCAGAGTTCCCGGTCAAAACGTCCGGTAAACCTCAATCTCGAACGCGATAGTGTGCGGTGAGCAGCAGCCTGTCGTAGGTCGACCGCGGCGGCAACTCCTCCTCATAGGTGAGTCCGAGGAAATCCCTGGCGATTTGCTCGGCCAGGATTCGCAGCTTGGTGTTGGTTTCCTGCGACCGCCACCGGAGCAACTCGAACGCCGAATCGGCGGAGATCCGGTAGATCAGCATCAGCATCCCTTTGGCCTGCTCGATCGGACCGCGGGCCTCCGCCATCTCGGTGACCGCCGCACTGAAGGCCCTGTCGCGCCGCTGCAGCGTGGACGGGGTGACGTCGACATAAAACCCGTGGGTTCCGACGACCTGATCGTTGTCGTCGAAGAGTTGGTCACCGACCACGACCACGTGGTGCACCTCGCCGTGGGTGTCGATGATCCGGTGGCGGGTGGAGAACGCGCCCGACGTACGGCGGATCTCATCCAGCGTCGCCGCCACCTGGCGGTAGTCGTCGGGATGTTTGTGTGACAACACCAGCTCGGTCGTCGGCTCCGTCGTACCCGCTTCGTAGCCGTGCATCCGTTCGACTTGCGGCGACCACTCCCAGCGTTCGTCGGCGAAGTAGAACCGGAACCAGCCCACCCGATGCGGGTCGCCACCGGCAAGCGCCTGCTCGACGGGTGTCTGCCCGTCGGTATCGGGCAACTCGTCAGTCATGATCGCGGGTTAATGCCGGTGATCGCACACGTGTATTCCAGCACGATCGTCCACTGGTTTCTCGGACAAGCACCGGATCGGCCGACGCGGGATGTCGGGGTCGCGCCTTACGATCCGTCACGTGAGCGTAAAGCTGTACCTGGCTTCGGCCTCGGCGGCGGGCGTCGGGCCGTGGCTTCTCGGGGTCGCCCCGCAGTGGAGCCTCGCGCTCGGGCTTGTCGTGCCATTGGTGCTCGCCGCACTTCCGCGCTTCCTCGCAGGCACGCTCGTAGGCGTCACCACTCCCGGCGCACGCGAGGACCTCACCGCCGCGATGTCGGGTGCGGAGTTCGAGGATCATGTCGCGCGGGTGGCCCGGTCCTGCGGAGCGCCGGTGATAATGACCGCGATCACCGGAGACTGGGGCGTCGACATCATCGTCGGCAAGCGACCGGATCGCCTTGCCATCCAGTGCAAACGACAGGCGCGCCCCGTCGGCGCGAGCGCCGTGCAGGAAGTGGTGGCCGGGGCGCCCATGCAGGACTGCACCAGGACGATGGTCGTCACGAACCACGAATTCACCGCCGCCGCACGCAAACTCGCCGAACTTCATGGATGTGAGCTGGTCGGCGGCGCCGACCTCCCGCGGTTACGGTCGACGATCCGGCGACTTCTGGAGCCGTCGCCGCCCTGATGCCCGAACGTGCCGTTTCATACGCGACACGCCACGAGAAGCGGATGAGACCGCACAATCGCGGCGGCAAAGCTGTGGATAACGTGGGCTCTCACGCCGAACGATGTCGTGGCGGGGCGCGACCGTTGCGGCCATGGAAGATCTCGACTGGCCGTTTCGAGCAACCGAGGCACTCGACGCGGGACTACTGACGTTTCGCGAGTTGCGGCAGTTCCACACCGGTATCTATCCCGGGGTGTGGGTGCCGCGGGGGGCCGAGCTGTCGGCCGTCGACCGGGCCAGAGCCGCCTGGCTGTGGTCACGCCGACGCGGCGTATTGGCAGGCCTATCGGCGTCGGCAATACACGGCTCGAAATGGATCGAGTCTGACGTCCCCGCCGAACTCGTGTTGTCCAATCGGCGACCGCCGAAACAGATCATGGTCCACAGCGACACACCGTTGCCGGAGGAGATCGAGATGGCCCACCGGATGCCCGTGACGACGCCGGAGCGCACCGCGTTCGACCTCGGCCGCCGGCTCCCGCTCGATGAAGGGGTTCAACGCATCGACGCGCTGATGAATGCGACTGACCTCAAGCCCGCCGACGTCGACGAGGTGGCGCAGCGCCATCCCGGCGTGCGCGGCTTGCGGCAGCTGCGCCGAACACTGGAACTCGTCGACGGCGGCGCGGAGTCGCCGTACGAATCACTGAGCCGACTGTTGCTGATACAGGCTGGATTTCCGCGTCCGGAAACCCAGATACGGGTGCTCGACGGTTCGGGGCGCGTGGTCGCACGCATCGATCTCGGATGGCGGCAGTACCGCGTCGGCGTGGATTTCGAAGGCGCACACCACTGGACTGACCCGCGACAACGTACGGCCGATGCCGAGCGGTACTGGCTGCTACCGCGTCTCGGCTGGAACGACATCCGACTGACCAGCGGCATGTTGCACAACCAGCCGCGGGTCTTTCTCGAGCGAGTTGGCGAGGCGCTGATCGCCCGCGGCTGCCCGAAAACATGGTGACCGTGCGGTTTCATACGCGAATTCGGCGTGTCGCGGATGAAACCGCACGATCGACCGGTCACAGGACGCTACAGGATCGGCCTGCCGCCGGTCACCGCGATCCGCGCGCCCGTCACGTAGCTCGCCTCGTCAGAGGCCAGCATCACGTAGACCGGCGCCAACTCGACCGGCTGACCCGCACGGCCCAGCGGCGTGTTCTCACCGAACTGTTTGACCTTCTCCGGCGGCATCGTCGACGGGATCAACGGCGTCCAGATCGGACCCGGCGCAACGCTGTTGGCGCGAATACCCTTCTCGCCCAGCATCTCCGCCAAGCTCGCGGAGAAGTTGGCGATCGCCGCCTTGGTGGCCGCGTATGGCGCCAGCTTCGGGTTCGGCATGTCGGAGTTCACCGAGGAACTGCCGATTATCGACGCACCGGCGCCCATGTGCGGAAGCGCGGCCTTCACGAGGTAGAAGTACGCCCCGATGTTGAGCCGGAACGTGTAATCCCACTCCTCGTCGCTGATTTCGTCGAGGGTGTCGTGAGTCATCTGGTAGGCGGCGTTGTTGACGAGCACATCGATGCCGCCGAATTCCTCGACGGCGCGGTCCACGACGGCGCGGCAGTGCGCCGGGTCGGAGAGATCACCGGGCATCAGCACACATTTGCGCCCGGCGTCCTCGACGTACTTCTGGACCTCCTTGGCGTCGCCGTCCTCGTTCAGGTAGGCGATCAGCACGTCGGCACCCTCCCGCGCGTAGGCGATCGCGACCGCGCGGCCGATTCCGCTGTCGCCTCCGGTGATGACCGCGCGCTTACCGGTCAACCGACCCGACCCCTGGTAGCTCGTCTCGCCGCAGTCGGGAGCCGGGGTCATCTCGCTCTGCACGCCGGGCGGGGACTGCTGCTGTTCTGGAAAACTCATCGATGGCCTCTCAAGGTCGCGGAATGTCTCGCCCTCGGGGTTACCCCCGCGTGCTTCGAATACTCCGCGGCACGTCGGAGGAGCCGCTGTTTGACATGTGTTCACTACGATGAAACGCATGGCCGAGTCCCGACGGCGGCTCTCCCCCGCCGACCGACGCAGCGAGCTGCTGGCGCTCGGTGCCGAGGTGTTCGGTCATCGGCCCTACGACGAGGTCCGCATCGACGAGATCGCCGAACGGGCCGGAGTGTCCCGGGCGCTGATGTACCACTACTTCCCGGACAAGCGGGCGTTCTTCGCCGCGGTGATCCGCGCCGAAGGCGAGCGGCTGTTCGAGGCCACCAACGTGCCGCCGCAGCCCGGGCAGAGCCTCTTCGACCAGGTGCGTGAGGGTGTGCTCGCGTATCTGCGCTACGACGACGAACACCCCCATGGCGCATGGGCCGCCTACGTGGGCTCGGGCCGCTCCGATCCCGTGCTGCGCGGCATCGAGGACACCGACAACGATCGTCAGGCCAACCGCATCCTCGGTCGCATCCACGCCGCCGTCGGCGACGACCTGGACTCCAAGGTGGAGCGCGATCTACGCATCACCGTCTACGGCTGGCTGGCCTTCACCTTCGAGATGTGCAGACAACGGCTCATGGACCCGTCCATCGAGGCGGGTCCGGTCGCCGACGCGTGCGCACACGCCCTGTTCGACGCCGTCGGACGGGTCGGTGGCATCCCTTCTGCACTCCGCGAAGCGGTCTCGCCGAACCGCCGCTGAGCTGCGATTTCGGTGCGCTGACTAGCGCTGGACGATACCTACAGCACCGAAACCGCCAGAAACGTGTCGGTGGCGGGGTGCACGATGGATGTCGATGAGCAAATCCCCCCTCGCCCGGTTCAGCGACCTGACCCGGGAATGGTTCACTGGCACGTTCGCCGAGCCGACGCCCGCCCAGGCCCAGGCCTGGTCGGCGATCGCGGACGGGGACAACACGCTCGTCGTCGCGCCGACCGGGTCCGGTAAGACGCTCGCGGCGTTCCTATGGGCAATCGACCAACTGGCCTCCGTTCCCGCCGAACCACGAGCCGGCACCAAAGTGCTGTACGTCTCGCCGCTCAAGGCGCTGGCCGTCGACGTGGAGCGCAACCTGCGCACCCCGCTGACCGGCATCGCCCGGGTGGCCGAACGGCGCGGCGTGCCGGCCCCGCAGATCAGCGTCGGCGTGCGCTCCGGCGACACCTCCCCGGCGCAACGGCGCGAACTGATCGCCCGACCGCCCGACGTCCTCATCACCACTCCCGAGTCGCTGTTTTTGATGTTGACCTCGGCGGCGCGCGACACCCTGGCGAACGTCCAGACCGTCATCGTCGACGAGGTGCACGCCGTGGCGGCCACCAAACGCGGCGCCCACCTCGCGCTGTCGCTCGAGCGGCTGGACCAACTTCTGGACAGACCCGCGCAGCGGATCGGGTTGTCGGCCACCGTCCGACCCCCCGAGGAAGTGGCGCGGTTCCTGTCCGGTCAGGCCCGCACGACGGTCGTGGCGCCGCCCGCCGCCAAGACGTTCGACCTGTCGGTCCAGGTGCCGGTGCCCGATATGGCGAACCTCGAGAACAACACCATCTGGCCCGACGTCGAGGAACGCATCGTCGACCTGGTCGAGTCGCACAACTCGTCGATCGTGTTCGCCAACTCGCGACGGCTCGCCGAACGACTCACGTCGCGGCTCAACGAGATCCACGCCGAACGCACCGGCCAGGAGCTCGAGACGGGACCCAACACCGGCGTC
The DNA here is from genome assembly GCF_002245615.1 of Mycobacterium neumannii. Classification (NCBI taxonomy): domain Bacteria; kingdom Bacillati; phylum Actinomycetota; class Actinomycetes; order Mycobacteriales; family Mycobacteriaceae; genus Mycobacterium; species Mycobacterium neumannii. The sequence continues at coordinate 128,429 of NZ_NKCO01000014.1, forward strand.
GCCGGCGGCTCGCCCGCGCACATCATGGGCAGTGGGCAGGCGTCGGGTGCACCCACGCTGCTGGCGCGTGCGCACCACGGTTCAGTCAGCAAGGAACAGCGGGCCATCGTCGAGGACGACCTGAAAAGCGGCCGGCTCAAGGCCGTCGTCGCGACCTCGAGCCTGGAACTCGGGATCGACATGGGCGCAGTCGATCTGGTGATCCAGGTGGAGGCCCCGCCCTCGGTGGCCAGCGGGCTGCAGCGCATCGGCCGCGCCGGCCACCAGGTCGGCGAGATCTCGCAGGGTGTGCTGTTCCCCAAGCACCGCACCGACCTGATCGGCTGCGCGGTGACGGTCAAGCGGATGCTTTCCGGTGAGATCGAGACCATGCGGGTGCCGACCAATCCGCTCGACGTGCTCGCGCAGCACACGGTCGCCGCGTGTGCGCTCGAACCGCTCGACGCCGACCGCTGGTTCGACGCCGTGCGGCGCAGTGCCCCGTTCGCCACCCTGCCGCGCAGCGCGTTCGAGGCGACGCTGGATCTGCTTTCGGGTAAGTACCCGTCGACGGAGTTCGCCGAGCTGCGACCTCGCCTGGTGTACGACCGCGATACCGGCACGCTGACGGCCCGGCCGGGTGCACAGCGGCTGGCGGTCACCAGCGGCGGCGCGATCCCCGACCGCGGGTTGTTCACGGTCTATCTGGCCACCGATTCCGAAAAGCCCTCCCGGGTCGGGGAACTCGACGAGGAGATGGTGTACGAGTCCCGCCCGGGCGACGTCATCTCGCTGGGCGCGACGAGCTGGCGGATCACCGAGATCACCCACGACCGCGTCTTGGTGATCCCGGCGCCGGGCCAGCCGGCGCGACTCCCGTTCTGGCGCGGCGACGGCGTCGGCCGCCCGGCCGAACTGGGCGCCGCGGTCGGGGCGTACACCGGCGAGCTGGCCCGCCTCGGTAAGGACGAATTCGACCAGCGTTGCCGCTCAATGGGTTTCGACCAGTTCGCCGCCGACAATCTGTGGCAGCTGATCGACGACCAGCGCCAGGCCACGGGTGTCGTCCCTTCGGACGCCACGTTCGTCGTCGAACGGTTCCGCGATGAGCTCGGCGACTGGCGCGTCATCCTGCACTCGCCCTACGGTCTGCGGGTGCATGGCCCGCTCGCGCTGGCGGTGTCGCGACGGCTGCGTGAGCGGTACGGCATCGAGGAGAAGCCGACCGCGTCCGACGACGGCATCATCGTGCGGCTGCCCGATACCGAGGACGCGCCTCCTGGCGCGGACCTTTTCGTCTTCGACGCCGACGAGATCGAGCCGATCGTCACCGCCGAGGTCGGAGGGTCGGCGCTTTTCGCGTCCCGTTTCCGCGAGTGTGCGGCCCGCGCGCTGCTGCTGCCGCGCCGCCATCCGGGTAAGCGATCCCCGCTGTGGCATCAGCGCCAGCGCGCCGCGCAATTGCTCGACGTCGCGCGCAAGTACCCCGACTTCCCGATCGTGTTGGAGGCGGTGCGGGAGTGCCTGCAGGACGTCTACGACGTGCCCGCGCTGACGGAGTTGATGCACCGGGTCGCCCAGCGCCGGTTGCGCATCGTCGAGGTGGAGACCACCACGCCGTCGCCGTTCGCCGCCTCGCTGCTGTTCGGCTATGTCGGCGCCTTCATGTACGAGGGCGACAGTCCGCTGGCCGAACGCCGCGCGGCGGCACTGTCGCTGGACAGTGTCCTGCTCGCCGAACTGCTGGGCCGGGTCGAGCTGCGCGAGCTGCTCGACCCGCAGGTGATCACGAGTACGACGCGACAACTGCAGCATCTGAGCGAGGACCGGCGGGCCCGTGACGCCGAGGGCATCGCCGACCTGCTGCGGCTGCTGGGCCCGTTGACCGAAGCCGAGATCGCCGACCGCTGCACGACTTCCGACATCGGCGGCTGGCTCGAGGGCCTGCGTGCCGCCAAGCGCGCGTTGACCGTGTCGTTCGCCGACCAGACTTGGTGGGCCGCCATCGAGGACATCGGCCTGCTGCGCGACGGCGTGGGTGTGGCCGTGCCGGTCGGGGTGCCGGCGGCGTTCACCGAATCGGTCGACGACCCGTTGGGTGAGCTGCTAGGCCGCTACGCCCGCACCCGAGGACCGTTCACCACGCACGACGTGGCGGCCCGGTTCGGCCTGGGCCTTCGCGTCACCGCCGACGTACTGGGCCGAATGGCGATCGACGGCAAGCTGATTCGCGGTGAGTTCACCGATCTACCGGTCACCGACCCCGCCGCCGCCGAGCAGTGGTGCGACGCCGATGTGCTCAAGATTCTGCGGCGCCGGTCGCTGGCGGCGCTGCGCGCGCAAATCGAGCCGGTCAGCACCGCGGCGTACGGGCGCTTCCTTCCCGCGTGGCAGTCGGTCGGTTCGACACACAACAGCGGCGTCGACGGGCTCGCCGCCGTGATCGATCAGCTTGCGGGCGTGCCAATTCCGGCTTCGGCCGTCGAGCCGCTGGTGTTCGGTCAGCGTGTCCGCGACTACCAGCCCGCCATGCTCGACGAACTGCTGGCCTCCGGTGAGGTCACGTGGTCGGGAGCCGGCCAGATCGGCGGCGGCGACGGGTGGATCGCCTTCCACGCCGCCGAGTCGGCGCCGTTGACGTTGACCGCCCCCACCGAGATCGAGTGCACCGACACCCACCGGGCGATCCTCGACGCGCTCGGTCGCGGCGGCGCTTACTTCTTTCGTCAGCTCGCTGACACCTTCTTGCGTCAGCTCGCGGACAATCCGACCGAAGACCACAAGAACGCGCTGTGGGATTTGATCTGGGCGGGCTGGATCACCGGCGATACGTTCGCGCCGGTGCGCGCGAAGCTGATGGGCACCCGCGGGGCGTCGGGGCGGCGCAGCGCACCCGCGCACCGGCAGCGGCGACGGGCGCCGCGGTTGAGCAGCTACAGCGTCGCGCACGCCCAGACCCGCAACGCCGACCCCACGGTGGCGGGCCGGTGGTCGGCGCTGCCGGTCGCCGAACCGGAATCGACTGTGCGCGCGCACTTCCAGGCCGAACTGCTGCTCGGCAGGCACGGGGTGCTGACCAAGGGCGCCGTCGGCGCGGAGGGCGTGCCCGGCGGCTTCGCGATGCTCTACAAGGTGCTGACGGCGTTCGAGGACGCCGGCCGGTGCCAGCGGGGCTATTTCGTCGAGTCACTCGGCGGCGCCCAGTTCGCCGTCGCCTCCACAGTGGACCGCTTGCGGACCTATCTGGACAGCGTCGACCAGGACCACCGCGAGTACCACGCGGTCGTCCTGGCGGCCGCCGATCCGGCCAACCCCTATGGCGCCGCACTTCCGTGGCCGACACGGCGATCCGATGACGACGTCACGCACCGCCCCGGTCGCAAAGCCGGTGCGCTGGTCGCGATGGTCGACGGCGAACTGGTGTGGTTCCTCGAACGTGGTGGGCGCTCGCTGTTGAGCTTCACCGAGGACACCGACGCGCACGTCGCCGCCGCCGTGGCCCTGGCCGATCTGGTCAGCAGCGGTCGGGTCGGATCGTTTCTCGTCGAGAAGGTCAACGGCGTCCCGGTTCTCGAACCGGGCGCGGAAGGTGAGCGCGCCGCGGTGCACGACGCTCTGCTGGGCGCTGGGTTCGCCCGGACACCGCGCGGCCTGCGGTTGCGGTGATGAGAGCCTGCGCGACAACCAGAAGGCGCTGACGGATGCCCGAAGGCGACACGGTCTATCGCACCGCCACCAAACTGCGCGAGGCGTTGGTGGGCAAGCAGCTCACGCGTTGTGACGTGCGGGTGCCCAAGTTCGCGACGGTCGACCTGACGGGCTGCGTCGTCGACGAGGTGATCAGCCGCGGTAAGCACCTGTTCATCCGCGTCGGGGACGCCAGCATCCACTCACATCTGAAGATGGAGGGTGCCTGGCTGGTCGGCGGCCAGATTCGGCGGGTGCCGGAGTACAAGATCCGGATCCTGTTGCACACCAGTGATTCCCGAGCTGCCGGTGTCGACCTCGGCGTGCTGGAGATCCTGCAACGCGACCACGATATGGAAGCCGTCGCACACCTCGGCCCCGACCTGCTCGGCGACGATTGGGAACCGCGCGTCGCCAGGGCCAATCTCGTCGAGGACCCGGAACGGCCGCTGGCCGAGGCGCTGCTGGACCAGCGCGTGATGGCGGGCGTCGGCAACGTCTACGCCAACGAACTCTGCTTCGTCACCGGCTACCTGCCCACCACCCCGGTCAGCAAGGTCAAAGACCCGCTGCGCATGGTGCAGCGGGCCCGGGACATGCTGTGGCTGAACAGGTCCCGCGTCAACCGGACCACGACCGGCGACACCCGCGGCGGTCGCGACCTGTGGGTCTATGGCCGGCGCGGCCGACCGTGCCGACGGTGTGGCACGCCCATCGAGTCGGACTCGGCGCGTCCCGACAAGCCGGGCGATCGCGTCTCGTACTGGTGTCCGGTCTGCCAGACCTGAACCGCGCCGAAACTGCCGTTTATGACGGGTTTCGGCCGATTCCCATCAGAAACCGCAGTCTCGCCGCGCCCGGAGGCGTTACGGCAGCGCCAGCCGGACGATCTTGCGCACCACCGTCGCGAACTGCCGCGGCAGCGACCCCGCGTTGTACGGGATCCCGTAGCGGGTGCAGATGTCCTTGACCTCCGCGGAGATCTCGGCCAGGCGGTGCGCGGGGATGTCGGGGAACAGATGGTGCTCGATCTGGAACGACAGGTTGCCGCTCAGGATGTGGAACAGCTTTCCGCCCGTCAGGTTCGCCGAACCCAACACCTGCCGGAAATACCACTGACCGCGCGTCTCGGCCTTGGTCTCCTCGACGGAGAACTCCTGCACGTCGTCGGGAAAGTGGCCGCAGAAGATGATCATGTACGCCCACACGTTGCGCATCAGGTTCGCGGTCAGGTTCCCCGCGACGACCCACGGCGCGAACGGCCCGGCCAGCAGCGGGAACGCCACGTAATCCTTGAGCGTCTGGCGTTTGGTCTTGCGCCAGATGCCCTCGAGGATCTCGCGCTTGTCGGCGATCGTGATCTCACCGGCGCGGATGCGCTCGGTTTCGAGTTCGTGCAGCGCGACGCCGTACTGAAACAGCACCATCAGCAGGAAGGCGTAGACGGGGTTGCCGAGGAAATACGGCGTCCACTTCTGGTCCTTGCTCATCCGCAGGATGCCGTAACCGACGTCGCGGTCCATCCCGACGATGTTGGTGTAGGTGTGATGCATGTAGTTGTGCGAGTGGCGCCACTGCTCGCCCGGGCAGGCGGTGTCCCACTCGAAGCCCCGGCTGGAGATGTTCGGATCGCCCATCCAGTCGTATTGACCGTGCATGACGTTGTGGCCGATCTCCATGTTGTCGAGGATCTTCGACAGTCCCAGCAGCGCGGTGCCCGCCAGCCAGAACGGCGGGAACACTCCGCCGAACAGCAGGGCCCGCCCGCCGATCTCGAATGCGCGCTGCGTCTTGATGATTCGACGGATGTAGGTGGCGTCGCGCTCACCGAGGTCGGCGATCACGCGATCCTTGAGCGCGTCGAGTTCGCGGCCGAAGGCCTCGGCCTGCTCGGCGGTCAGACTGATCTTCTTGCCCGCCACCGTCTTTTCGAGGGTGTGCGGTTTCGAAGTGATGTCGGTGATGACGGTCATGTCGAACTCCTTTCGGTTTCTACAACGCGAGGTCGACGTCGCCGACAGGAGCCGAGACGCAGATCTGCACGTCTTCGTCCTCCGCGGTCGACACCGCGCCGGTGACCAGGTTCTTCACCACGCCGCGCGTCTTGCGGCGGGTGCAGCTGTGGCAAATGCCCATTCGGCATCCGCTTTCGGGGGTCAGGCCGGCGTTTTCGGCCTGCTCCAGCAGCGGGCGGCCGTCGTCGGTCACTGCCACCCCGCTATCGGCGAACGTGATCGTGCCGCCCGAGGGTTCGGCGGGCACGGTGTACGTCGGGGGCACAAAGCTTTCCGAGTGCACGTTCGTGCAGTGCTCGCGCACGGCCGACGCGAGTTCGGGCGGGCCGCAGACGAACACCGCATCGGGGTCGGGCATCGCCGCCTCCACATGCGCGGGGCCGAAGCGACCGGTCAGGTCGGAGCCGGCCGTCGACCGCGTATAGCCGTGCAGTACCCGCACGCCGGTCATGGTGTCGAGCTCGGCGCGGTAGCACGCGTCCTCGGCCGAGCGGGCGTAGTGGATGAATGCCACCTCGCCGCCGTACCCGCGGGCTCGCAGCGTCCGCGCCATCGACATCACCGGTGTGATGCCGCTGCCGCCCGACACGAACAGGATGCGGCGCGGCGCGTCGTCGGGGAGCACGAAGTCGCCGCCGACCGAGTCAAGACCCACCACCATGCCGGGGCGGGCGTTCTCGCACAGGTAACCGGAGACCAGCCCGCCGTCGTGGCGTCCCACCGTCAGCTCGAGGTAAGGGTCCCCCTCGGCGTTGGCCGGAGAGTACGGCCGGGTGCGACGACGACCGTCGATCTCGACCGTGAGGTTGATGTGCTGTCCGGCGCGAAAACCGGTGAACGCCTGATTCGGCTCCAGCGTGAGGGTGACGCTGCGCGGCGTCTGCCGCCGCACCGCGACGACTTCCGCGCGAGCATCTGAGCGCGTCCACGTGGGCGCGACAAGCTCGGTGTATCGGTCCACGCCATGGGGGCCGGTGAGCAGGTCGACCAGCGGTGACCCGAGCACCCTGTCCCGGAGACCACGCGTCAACGTTTGAGTGAACATATGTACACCGTCCCTGCATGTACAGCGCCTCGTCAACCCATTCACCCAGGTTGTGGTATGTTTCACACAGTGAACAGTCGTACGCCTGGCTCACGGTCGAGCCGGTCGGGACGGTCACGTTCGCGCGAGCACCCGCGCACGACCATGTCCCGCGAGGAGCGCAAGGAGGCCACCCGGCAGGCGATCGTCGCGGCGGGCCTCAAGTTGCTCGAGGACCGCAGCTTCTCCGCGCTGAGCCTGCGGGAGGTGACCCGCGAAGCGGGCATCGTGCCCGCGGCGTTCTACCGGCATTTCGAGTCGATGGAAGCCCTGGGCCTCGTCCTCATCGACGAGTCATTCCGCAGCCTGCGCGACATGCTGCGCGGGGCCCGCGCGGGCAGGCTCGACCCGAAGCGGGTCATCGAGTCCAGCGTCGACATCCTCATCGACGGCGTGAACGAACGGCGCGAGCACTGGCGGTTCATCGGCCGCGAACGGAACAGCGGCGTCACCGTTCTGCGCTACGCCATCCGCACCGAGATCCGGCTGATCACCTCCGAGCTCGCGATCGACCTGGCCCGTTTCCCGAACCTGAACACGTGGAGCAGCGAAGATCTCAACATCCTGGCCAGCCTGTTCGTCAACGCGATGATCGTGATCGCCGAGGCCATCGAGGACGCCCACGACCAGGCCGCGCTCAACGAGATCAAACGAGTGGCGGTCAAACAGCTGCGCATGATCGCAGTCGGTGTCGCGGGATGGCGCAGCAGCGGGTGAAACCAGGCGCGGGTTAGCGTGTGCTGCATGCCGCACCTCGAATTGGCCTACCCCCGTCCCGACATCGCTGTGCTCACGCTGAACCGCCCCGAGAAGCTCAACGCGCTGTCTTACGAACTGGTCGAGGACCTCCACGCGACGCTGGCGCAGATCGACTCCAACAACGAGTGCCGCGTCGTCGTGCTCACCGGAGCCGGACGGGGGTTCTGCTCGGGTCTGGACCTGACCGATCCCAACCCGGAGAAGACAGGCCAAGGAACGGAGTTCCCGCGTTCGGGAATGCGTTGGCAGGAGCGCATCGCCGACCTGACCGCACGCATCCACCGGCTGCGCCAGCCGGTGATCGCCGCGGTGAACGGGGTCGCGTACGGCGGCGGAATGGGCATCGCGCTGGCCTGCGACATCCGCATCGCCTCGGAGTCGGCGCGCTTCTGCACCCAGTTCATCAAGCTGGGTCTCGGTGGCTGCGACATCGGGGTCAGCTACACGCTTCCGCGGATCATCGGCGTCGGCCCGGCGTTCGACCTCATCCTCACCGCGCGCGCCGTCGACGCCCCGGAAGCGCTGAGGCTCGGCCTGGTGTCGCGGGTGTCGACCGACGAAGCGATCGTTTTCGACGCCATGGCGATCGCCGAGACACTCTGCGGCTACGGCAAGTTCGGCCTCGAGTCGACGAAGCAGGTGCTGTGGGCGAACCTGGAGGCGTCGAGCCTGGAAGCGGCCCTGCACTTGGAGAACCGCAGCCAGATCCTGGCCTCGACCAGCGGCGAAATGCGCGAGGCTAGCGAGGCGTTCCGCCGCCGTCCACGATCATGACCGTTCCGGTGATGTAGCTGCCGGCATCCGAAGCCAACAGCAGGGCGGTGCCGACCATCTCGTCGGGCGACGCGAGCCGTTTGAGGAAGGTGCTGCGCGCCATCCCGTCGACGACATCCTGCGGGTTGTTGCGCATCATGTCGGTGTCCACCGGTCCGGGAGCGATCGCGTTCACCCGGATGCCCGAGGGCGCGAACTCGGCGGCCATCGATCGGGTGAACGACATCAGTGCGGCCTTGTTGGCAGAGTAGATCGAGGTCAACGCCGAGAAGTTGAACGCCCCGACCGAGACCATGTTGATCACACTGGCTTTCGCGCTGGCCTTCAGGTAGGGCAGGGCCGCCTGCACCAGGAACACCGGCCCGCGCAGGTTCACCTCGAAGGATTTCGTCAACGCATCGGGCGTCATCTCACCCAGTGGTTGCGCCAGGGCATTGGCGGCATTGTTGACCACCACGTCGACGCCGCCGTACTCGTCGACGGTGCGCTGCACCAGCGCCTCGAGGGAGTCGACCTCACCCAGGTGGGTCGGCACGCCGACGGCCTGACCCCCGAGGCCGCGCAGATGCTGCGCCGCCTGCTCGCAGGCCTCGGGTTTGCGGCTGGCCACGACGACGCGGGCACCGGCCAGGACGAAGCCCTCGGCCAGCGCGAGGCCGATGCCCCTGGTCCCGCCCGTGACGATCACGGTGCGGTCGGTCATATCGAAGAGACGGTCGAACGAAGCGCGGTCCACGGCCGTCAGTCAAGCAGATGGGCCTGACCTCAGATGCAACCGCTCACGCTGATCCGTCGTCCGACGTTCGCGCACACGTTGACGTTCGGCGCCGGTGGTGGCGGGACGTACACCGGTGGTGGTGGCGGCCGTCGCGTATACCAAACTGACGCCGCCGCTGAAGGCGGAGGGGTATGCTTCGGTGGACGTCGACGCACACAACAACACTTAGTATACAAA
>NZ_NKCO01000015.1:0-132760 GCF_002245615.1 Mycobacterium neumannii
GCCCCCAGTTCTCCACGGCCACAACCAATGCCGCTGCTAGCACCGCCCCCGCCACCTCAGCCTTCAACTCAATGCCCGGCACATCGGCGTAGCGCTTCCGCACGAAGTCGGTGATTACCGCCGCGAACGACGCCTGCACCACCCGCAGATGACCGGCCGCCCGCTCGCCGATCAAACTCGCCCGCAGCAGCGCCGCCTGGCGCACGACCTCCAAGTCGTGCGGAAAGCTTCCGACACTCGCCATCACCGCGTCGAACAACGACTCCGTGGCGGGCCGGCGCGCCAAGGCCTCCGCCAACCACCCCAGGTGCGTCTCGTAGTCCGCGAACAACACCGCTTCCTTCGTCGGGAAGTGCCGGAAAAACGTCCGCTCCGTGACACCGGCCTCCTCGGCCAGCTGCGACACCGTCACGTTCCCGAAGCCGTCCTTCGCGAACCGCGCCAGCGCCACCCGCCGCAGCGCCCCCTTCGTCGCCTGACTGCGCTGCTGATGCAGGTTCACGGGCATCGCCATAGTCCAGCGATCGTATCGCACAAATTTGTCAGTACCGCCGCAATTACGTCAGTACTGACATACCCTGCCGGCATGAATGACTATGACTCCCTCGTCGTCGGCGCTGGCCACAACGGGCTGACCGCCGCCGCCGTCCTCCAACGCGCCGGCCTGCGCACCCTGTGCCTCGAGGCCAACACCTACGCCGGCGGCATGGCCGCCACCGTCGAACTCATCGACGGCTTCCGCTACGAGATCGCCGGGTCCGTCCAGTTCCCCACCCCCAGCGAGATCACCAAAGACCTCGGACTCGACACCCTGCCCACTATCGATTCCGACGTCATGTCGGTCAACATCGGCGAGGCCGGCGAAGAAGCCATGGTCTTCTACCGCGACCCCATGCAACTGATGACCCACCTCGCCGACAAACACGGCACCGACGCCGTCACCGGCATGGCAGAACTCATCGCCTGGAGCCAAGGCCCCGCCCGCGCGCTCGGCCGCTTCGACGTCCGCAAACTACCCAAGACCATCGACGAGATGTACGCCTGCGCCACAAACGAATCCGAGCGACGCGCCATCCACGAGACCCTGTTCGGCTCCGCGATGGACGTCATCGACCGCTACCTACCCGACCGCAAGCGCCACGCCGTCATGCGCGGCATGCTCGCCTTCCTCGCCATCAACTCCACCTACCGCGGGCCCTACACACCCGGCAGCGCAACCTGTCTGGCCTTCGCCCTCGCCGTCCCCGACGAGAGCACCGCGATGATGACCAAACTCGAAGGCGGCATCGGCGCGCTGACCGAGCACCTGCGCGAGATGTTCGAAAGCCGCGGCGGCGAGATCCGCTACCGCACCAAGGTCGAGCAAATCCTCGTCGACAACGGCAAGGTCACCGGTGTCCGCTGCAAGGACGGCCACACCATCACCGCCCCGGTCGTCGTCTCCAACCTCTCCCCCGACACCACCCTCGCCGAACTCGTTGGCCCCGAGCATCTCTCGGCTCAGCTCCTCGAGAGGCTCCAAGGCCGCGACCACCGCGCCTCCTTCGTCCAGATGCACTTCGCCCTCGACGGACTGCCCGAGTTCGCCCCGCCGTACGACCTGCTCAACGAACCCGGCATGCAACCGTCGGTCGGCATCTTCGGCTCACCAGAAGAGCAACAGCGCCAATGGGAGAACGCCTGCCGCGGCGTCGTTCCCGACAACCCGTCGCTCGGCATCCAGATCCCGTCTGTGCACGACCCCAACATGGCGCCGCCCGCCAAGCACGCCGCCAGCGCCTACGCCTACGCGTTCCCCGTCGAGACACCCCGCGCTCAACATGGCCAGCTGAAAAACAAGATGGCCCAACGCGTCATCGACAAGATCACCCGCTACGCGCCGAACTTCAAAGACATCCAGATTCGGCACATCACCTTCGCGCCGTACCACATGAACACCATGTTCGGCGCTCCCGCCGGCGACTTCTGCCACGGCCTGCTGCATCCCGACCTCATGGGCCCGAACCGGCCCGGGCCGAAGGGTTTTCGCGATCTGCCAATCGGCATCGACGGCCTATACCTCGGCGGCGCCGGCTGCCACGGCGGGCCCGGCATCACCTTCATCCCCGGATACAACGCCGGCTACCAGGTGCTCGACGACCTCAGCGGTCAGGATCAGCGGAGGTAGACCTGACCCTCTTGCGGAAATCCGCCGCCCGCCGTGGCGATGTGCACGTGGTCGTAATGGTTGGCGGTGTCCGAGCCGCGGTCCGACATGACATTCTTCGAGCCGTTGGGACGGTAGATGGTCTGCCGCCAGATGGCGTGCTCGAGTCCGAAGCGTTCCGCATTCGCCAGGACGTAGGCGAGGACCTTGTCCCCGAGTTCCCTCCCCGCCGCCGAACGGGCGTCCGGGATCATCACATCGATCGCCAACCCATGCGGATGCCATTTCAAGGAATCGGAGCGGACGCCGCCGATGGTGAGGATCTCGGGAAACGTCGCACTGACGGCACGGGCCACCAAAATGGTGTCCACCTGCAGCCCGTTTTCCGGCGCCTTGCCGTGCGGCAACGTGGGCGGGGGTATCGGAGCGGGTGGTTGCGCGGCCATCAGGTTCACCGGCGGAGACGGTGGTTCTGGCACGGCGGCGGCACCGCAACACGATGAGTCAACGACATGCGGATAGCTATCTGCGCCGACACCAAACAAAGCGACCGCCGAAATTACGCCCGCCACTACCGCCAAGCGCGAAGACCGCCGCATCTTGGCAAGTGAGTGTCTTCCCATCGCCGGCGGACGATACCCACCACCCCTATGCGTTGACCAATCGCCCGCAGGTCAACCAGCATCAAGATCTTCGCGCACGCCTGACCGGAAAGGACCAGTTCACAGGGGTTAAATGGGAAACTATGAGGAGCTGTCAGCAAACTATGTCCCAGTTAGCTCGTGCCCTACGTCATGAACCATAGGCAAATGTGACGCAGGCCGGGATGGCCCTCCGGCGCGCGATCGCGCCCACGTGGTCCACCATTCCCCGTCGTGTTCCTTACGGCCCGTCGCGCCAATGCCACACTGATCCCCGTGGTCCGCACAGGTGCTCGGGCACAAGCGCTGCAGAATCTCATGATCCGGGCCGGTTTCGTTGTCGCACCCAGCGCTCCACCCGCCCCTCGGGTCGAGGCCCTCGGCTCCGAAGATCGCGAGCGGGTGGTGGAGTTGTGTCAGTCGCTCGGCGGGCAGACGCCGATGCCGCGCTTACGGCCCGGGGCGTGGGACCTCGCGTTCTCGGATGGGCTGGTGATCGAACTCGACGAGGAGCTGCACTTCAACCGGTACCGCGCCCACACGCTGCAACCCAAGTGGGCGGCAACCCTTCCCTGGCGCGACACCTATCTCCAGCTCTGCGCAGACTTCGAGGATGAATGCCTCGCCGCCGGCAGGTGGGGCAAGCGGTGGACCACTCCATCCTGCGAGTCGATGTTCGGGCCGCCGAGCCCACCCGGTGTCCTGGACGGGCCCGGCTCACCTCGATGGAAACAACGCGCGCTCTACGATGCGGTGAAAGACATCGCGACGCTGCAGTCTCGAACGCCCCAACTCTGTCGGCTGTCGGTCTGGGACCGAATCGGTGAAACGACGATCGGTGACGCACTCGCCGGAGCATTCATCGATCTTGACCAATTCGCCGATTTCGTCGCACGACGGACGATCTAAGCGGCGCTGGCGTCGCCGCAGCACGCCACCCGGGCCGGAAGAACCCGCAGCCCGCCGCTGATCACCGCGTTAAGCTCCGGCGGTGGCCAACTACGTCACCGAGATCGGCCTGTTGATCATCGGGATCTTCCTGCTGTTCCGCGGGCTGCCCGGAGTGCTGCAACTGATCGGCGCCCTTGGCTGGCAACAGGTCCCTGGCGTCATGCTCGGCTCCGGCGTCGCCGGCTACCAGACCCAGGCCGGTGCCGGGCGCATGGGCGCCAACGTGCAGCGCTCCGTCGTCGCCTACCAATACCAGCTGAACGGCCACACCTTCGTCGGCCAGCGCGCCGCATTCGGCACACCCCTCGGCTTCGGCATGGGCCTCGGCGGCATCGCCTCCGCACAAGCCTCTCGATATGCGCCGGGCCAACCCGTCGACGTCTGGGTCGATCCCAAGGACCCGGTGGACTCGGTGCTATGTCGCAGCGCCCCTTCGTCTTTGGTGATGACGGCGCTCGGCGTCGCCGTCCTGATCGCCGCTGCAATCTCGCTGATGAGCTGACCGTGCGCACCGACGATCTCAGCCGCCGACGGGTTCTTCAACTGGCCGGTCTCGCAGCCGCAACCTCGATCGCTCCGCAGGCGTTCGCAAGGGCGGCTCCACCCACGCCGTCCGTCCTGTGCCGCGACGCGTGGGGTGCCAAACCACCCCGCCCCGGCGGCACGCCACACACGCCCGTCCGCATGACGATCCACCACACGGCGGTGCCCCTCGGCGACAACGCCAACGCGCCGGCGCGCCTACGCCAGCATCAGCACTACCACCAAGACACCCAGGGCTGGATCGACATCGCCTACCACCTCAGCGTCGACCGCAACGGCAACATCTACGAACTGCGCCGACCTGAACTCGTCGGCGACACCGCGACCGACTATGACCCCACCGGCCACTTCCTCGTCGTCTGCGAGGGCGACTTCGACAAGGACCCAATCACCGAGGAACAGCTCAACGGCGCAGCGCTCGCATTCGCTTGGGCTGCACAGCGTTTCGACATCCCGACCGACACCCTCGCCGGGCACCGCGATGCCAGCCACGACACCTCGTGTCCGGGTGCGAACCTCTACGCCCACGTCGTCGACGATGACCTCAAGAACCGCGTCGACGGGCTCCTGGCCGCCGGAACCGTCGACCTTCGCACCATCTGTGGGCCTGAGGCATCGAAAGCCGTCGCCGACATCGAATCCGGCCTGCGCTGACACCCTCAGGCGTCGTGCACCGCCAATACCGGCCACCTGTCGGGCACACCCTTGAGTTCGTGGCTGCCCCGCTCGTCGAACACGATCCTCGACCCGAGCACCAGCGGCGGGATCGCACCCGACACCAGCACCTCCCCGGGCCCCGCCAGCCCCATGATTCGCGCGGCGATGTGGACCGCGATGCCGTGCACGTCGCCGTCGGCCATCTCCACCTCACCCGTGTGCAGGCCGGCGCGGATCGTCAGCCCGAGATCGTCCAGCGCATCACGGATCGCGCACGAACAGTGGATCGCCCGGGCCGGGCCGTCGAACGTCGCCAACGCGCCGTCGCCGGTGAACTTCACGACCGAACCTCGCGCACCGGACACGTGCCGTTCGACGACCCGGTCGTGCGCGGCGAGCGCCGTTGACCACGCCTCGTCGCCCAGCTGAGCCGCGCGTTCGGTCGACCCTACGATGTCGGTGAACAACACCGTCGACAGCACGCGGTTGCTCGGCACCGTGCCGCGACCGCCGGTCAGAAACGACTCGATCTCGTCGACGACCACGTCCGCGTTTCCCGCGAACCACACGTGATCGTCACCGTCGAACTCCACCAACCGGGCGTGCGGTATTCGCTCGGCGACGTATTGCCCATGCCCATCCCGCACGTGACGGTCGCCGCGGCGGTGCATCACGAGCGTGGGCGCCTGAATGCTTTCCAACACCGGCCGAACGTCGGTGCGCACGAACAGATCGAAGATGTCCGCGAAGTAACCCGGACCGCCCACCAGACGCTCACCACGCGCCATCCACCGCCGTTTCGCCGGATCCGACGCCCAGCTCGGAGTCAGGTGGACCGACGACCCGCGTCCCACGCTCTCCTCGCACCACCGGACGTAGTCGGTCAGGGTCGGCTCGGGCATCCCGAACGGCTGGTCGGGCGTGCGGGCGTAATACGCGAACGGACTCCACAGCACCAGCGAGCGCACGCGGTGCGGATGGCTCGCCGCGAGCAGCATGACCGGCAGCGCCGACTCTGCCATCGCAAAGATGGAAACCTGCTCGGAGCCAACGGTATCCAGCACCGCGAGCAGACCATCGACCCATGACTGCATCGCGGGCCTATCGCAGATCGGCACGGAATCCGAGCTGCCGACTCCGAGTAGGTCGGTCAAGATCAGCCGGCTGAAAGACGACAGCCTGCGGAAGTGACCGGCGACGGTCGGCTCGTCCCACAGCAGATCTATCGGGAACGTGGCGGTGGGCACCCACAGAAGATCCGGCCCACCGTCACCGACCACCTGATAGGCCAGGTGAACGTCGCGGTCCCGGGCGTAGACGGTTTCGGGGCTCGCCGCCATTCTCCGAGCATGCCACCGCCGCGCGGACGACGGACATTTTCACGCGACAGTCGCCCCATCTCGCGCTGAGGCACGGTCCACTGCGGTGACCGTATGCAGTCCCAGCACCCAAATATTCGATCTTCGCGTTACGCGTGTGACGAACGAGGTCCGGCCGTCGTTCCAGCAAACTATTCATAGGGAAATCCCTGATTCCCCCGGCGGGGTATCTCCGTACCGTTTTCATCAGAGAAACCCCGAAAAAGCTGTTCGTCGGCCTTTTCGCAGTCAAGTACCAACGAACAGCCAGATGAAGCACCCACAAGAGGCACCAGCGCTGCCGGGCGCAGCAACCTTTGGGGTCGCCGCATCGCCGCACACATCCGCATGACCAAGAAGTACGCCATGAAGAAACTACTTACCGGCCTCACGCTGGCACTGACCCTGAGCGTCGGCACCACCATCGGATCCGCCGCGCCTGCGTCCGCCGACGAGTTGAGCTACCTGACCGCCATGTCTCGGCTCGGCATCACACCCACCGATGGCAACTACGTCACGCTGCTGCGCGTGGGTTACGCCATATGCGCGGACAAGTCGATGTGGGTCCCGCTCAACACCACCGTCGACAACGTCGCCTGGCACAACAACGTCACCTACACGCAAGCCCAGGCAGTGGTCATCGCAGCCAACACGTACCTCTGCTAGCCGAGCATTCACCGAAGGAATCACCATGGTCTACTCGCACTCGTACTACGACCACCAGCAGCCGACCGTCCCGTGGCCCGATGGTTACGACGATTCAGATCCGAAGCGCAACAGGCGAAATCCCGCCGTCACCGCCTCACTCTCCGGGGGCGTCGCGGTGCTCGTCCTGGCGGTCGGCGTCCTGCTCGGCCTCCAGCTGACAGAATCCGGTCCCGACGACACGGCCCCACCAAGCCCGGCGCCAACCGTCATCGCCAGCGCTCCGAACGTCCCGGCGCCCACGGTGCCGCGGGAACCAGTCGGCCGTTCCAGCCGACCGCCGGCAGACTCCACGCGTCTGGACCGCTCGACCTACGACGCGCTGACCGCGCGGGAGTTCGCCCTCATGGCCAAGGATCCCGACGCGTGGGCGGGCCGAAAGGTTGTGCTGTACGGCGTGATAACGCAGTTCGACTCCGCGACGGGTGCGACGTCGTTCCGCGCGGACACCGGACCCGCCCCGGTGACGGATGTCTACGACTACGACCAGAACACCATGATCACCGCTCGCGACGCGGATATGGTCGCCAACTTCGTCGAGAAGGACAGGGTGACGATGTACGTCGAGGTGCAGGGCTCGATGACCTATGAGACACAGATTGGCGGATCGACGACTGTGCCGTCGATGACGGCCAACATCATCGACAGCACCAGCCGACCCGCGTCCCGACCGGCCCCGACGTACCCCACCGCACAACCTAATGTCGAGACCGCGAGCGGCAACCAACTACGCGCGATCGCTGCGAGCGACAAGCCGATGGTCCTGGCCACCCTCGCCGACACGTGGGTTCCGCAGTTGAGTTCCAAGCGGCTCGGATTGGTCGCCGAAGGACGCACGTGGACGCATGCGGCGATACTGGCCGAGCACCAGCAACTCCGACAGGCCTACCCGGGCGCTCGTCTCTTGTGGGCAGGGGACTGGTCGACCTTTTCGGATTCGAACTTCTGGGTGACGGTCGCCGGGCCTACGTTCCCGACCGCCGAGGGCGCCTTGGCTTGGTGCAGGAGCGGAGGCTTCGACCGCGATCACTGCTTCGCGAAGCTGATCAGCACGACCCGCCCGGTCGAGGGCAGCACGGACTACAACGAGTAGCCCGAGGCGTGTCGGCGCGGCACACAGTCGATTCACAGCGAACCTCCACCGCTTATGCGAGTACGGGACGCCTCTATCGGGTACGCGACCTGACGGACGGTCGCCCACCGCGCGTCGCTACCGGTGTTCGACCGGGCCTTCAACGAGGAAGGAACCGATGGCACACCCGTCGGTTGGCGGAAGAGGTAGCCCATGCCCGAAGTCGCACAGCACCACGACGGATACCCGAAGTACCGCAGGATGGTTCGCTTCGACTGGTCGGAGACGCCGATCCACTGGGTCCCCGGCGATCCGTTCTCCACGCACATGATGAACGTCCTGCATCTGCTCCTGCCCGAGGGTGAACGGCACTTCATCAAAGCCGTGCTGGAGGCGTCATCTCTGGTCGAGGATCCCGAACTCGAGGCGTCGATCAAACCGTTCATCCAGCAGGAGTCCTGGCACGCCTGGGCACACCAGGTGGTGTTGGACCACCTGGCCGAGCAGGGCATCGATACCAAGCCCTACACCGACCGGCTCGGCAGGTCCTTGTCGATGACATTGGGTGACCCGCCGAAGTTCTTTCCGCAGCCGCTGAAACGGTGGTGGCTCTACCGTCGGCTGGCCGATGTGGCCGCGCTGGAGCACTTCACCGCGGTGCTCGGCCAGTGGGTGCTGCAGAACCGCGGGCTCGACTACGCCCGCACCGATCCCGTCATGCTCGATCTGCTCCGCTGGCACGGCGCCGAGGAGGTCGAGCACCGCTCGCTGGTCTTCGACGTGTACCAGCACGTCTGCGGCAACTACTTCATCCGCGCGTTCTCGATGCTGATGACCGCGCCGCTGTTCGTCGGCTGGTGGATCGCCGGGGCGCGCTACCTCATGGCCAACGACCCGACCATCGACCAGAAGTGGCGATTCCGGGACTGGCTGCGAGCCGCGCGTGAGTACAAGCTGCCGGGTCCGTGGAACTTCCTTGTGACGGTGCCGCTGCGTTACATGCGTCCCAGCCACCACCCGAGCCACGAGGCCAACACCCAGATGGCCATCGACTACCTGGAGCACTCGCCGGCAGCGCGGGCCGCCCGCGAACGTGCGGGGTCACCGAGTCGGCAGAACACCACGGCGACAGAGATGGAAGGGGCCGGAGTGCGATGAAGGTCATCGTCGATTTCGACACCTGTGACGGCAACGGCGTCTGCATGAGCATCTGCCATGAAGTGTTCGACCTGCGCGAGGACGGCTTACACGTGCTTCAGGAAGCGCCCGGCGAGGAGCTCCGCCAACAGTTGAAGGGCGCCGAGGTCTCCTGCCCCACCCGGGCGATCCTGGTGAAGGACTGACCATGGCGACGGGACTGCGAGACGTTGTTGTCATCGGCGCCGGGGTCGCAGGCGTGCGAGCAGCGGAGACGCTGCGGCAGAAGGGCTTTGACGGTGCGCTGACGATCGTCGGCGACGAGCGTCAACCCCCCTACCACCGGCCACCGCTGTCGAAGAAACTGTTGTCCGGAGAGATCCATCGGGCAGGCATCGACATGGCGCCGCAGTTCGACCTCGACGCCCGGGTGCTACGCGGCGCCTCGGCGGTGGGGCTGGACGACAGATCGTGCACCGTCCGCGTTCGAGACGAGGATCGAGAGCTGTCGCTGCGGTACGACGGACTGGTGATCGCCAGCGGCGCCGTTCCCCGCCAATGGCCGGGTGGTCCGGTGCCCGACGGCGTCATGATGCTGCGCACGGTCGACGACTGCCTCGCCATCCGGGAACGGCTCGTCTCACGCCCCCGTGTCGCGGTGATCGGCGGCGGCTTCATCGGGGTCGAGGTGGCCGCTACCTGCCGGGCGCTCGGGTTGAATGTGACACTGATCCAACGGGGTTCGAACCCGTTGCTGTCAGCACTGGGCGCAGAGCTGGCGCCGCACTGGGCCGAGCTGCACCGGGGGCACGGTGTCGACCTGCGGCTCGGAGTCGGTGTCGAGAAATTCGTGGGCAAGCGCAAGGTGAAGGCACTCCGGTTGACCGACGGTTCCCGGGTCAAGGCCGACCTCGTCGTCATCGGCCTGGGAGTCACGCCCGCAACCGACTGGCTCGAGGGTTCGGGAGTGCGCATCGACGACGGCGTGCTCTGCGATGCCACGGGCACCGCCGAGGGCGTTCGCGGCGTCGTGGCCGCCGGCGATGTCGCGCGTTGGTGGCATCCGCGCTACGAACGCCATCTGCGGATCGAACACTGGGACGTCGCCAACCGCCAGGGCGAGGCGGCGGCGCAAACGCTGTTGACCGGTCCGCAGCACGCCGAGCGCTTCGACGAGCTCCCCTACTTCTGGTCGGATCAGTACGACGTGAAACTCCAGATGCTGGGTCTGCCAACTGATCACGATTCGGTCGACATCGTCGAGGGCGACGTCAACCAGTGGGAGTTTGTCGCGGCGTACGGGCGTGGCGGGCGCACCGTCGCGGTGCTCAGCACGATCCCCGGACGCGTTCACGCCTACCGCGGCGCCCTCGAGGAGAATGCGGCGTTTCCGCCCAAGCCGGCGGCATAGCACCGGCGCTTCTCGGATCGCGGCCTGAACCAGCGTCGCGATCTGCGAAGTGCCACTGCGGGGACACAGTACGATCCGACCGTGGGCACATTCGGTCGGGCGGTCGCCAAGCCGGTGGCCATCTCCGCGGCCGCAGCGCTGCTCGTGCAGTGCACCTCCCCGCCGCCGCCTGCCGCACCTACTCCACCGCCCAGCACGACCACCACGACGCAGACCACCACCGCCGCGGCGCCTCCCCCGCCGACGACCACGCCGTCGCCACCTCCGAAGGTTCTGCCGGTCACCGCGGCCGACCTCGGTGAAAGTTGGCGCCCCGGTTGCCCTCTCGGCCCGGAGCAACTGCGGCGCATCGAAATCGACCATCTCGGAATGGACCTGCAGACGCATCGCGGAGAGTTGGTCGTGCACGAAGACCTCGTACCCGAGGTCATCGAGATCTTCGAAGAGCTCCGTGAAGCGCGCTATCCGATCGAAAAGATGCGCACGCCCGACCATTACCCGGGCGCCGAAGACGAGCTGTCCATGCGCGACAACAACACCTCAGCATTCAACTGCCGCAACATCCCCGGGTCCGGCAACTGGTCCCACCACGCCTACGGCCGGGCCATCGACATCAATCCCCTCATCAACCCCTACATCGACAACGCTGGTGACCTCCAGCCCGCCAACGCCGCACCGTATCTCGATCGCACCCGCATCGACCCGGGCCTACTGCACGCCGGCGATCCTGCGGTGCAGATCTTCACCGACCGCGGCTGGACGTGGGGCGGCGATTGGCAGAACCCGAAGGACTACCAGCACTTCGAAAAGCCCGAATAAGTTCCCCCCGAAAAGAATTCAAGTTCCTCATTCGCAATACATCCCGTACCGGATAGTTACCCGGCTCCGGCCGATGTTGCGTAGCGTCTTGCGCTATTGCCCACGCCGATGGAGAACGTATGCCGTTTCCCTGGGAACTGAATTCCGAACGTCCCTACCGTCACGAGATCTATCCCGACCCACGAAGCTCACCGCCTGACGATCCAGAGCACCTCATCGAAGACGCCGACTCTGCGCAAAGGATTTTCGGGAACAGGCGGCAGCAGTAACGACACTGCGAATGTCTTCCCACTCTCACTTTACGACAGGGGGTGGGGCTTGCGGCAAGGCCCCTGACGTGCTGCACAATCGTCCGGCCATCGCCGCAACGGATGAAGGAGCAGTGTGTCGAAACCGCCAAAGCCATTCGAAGTCCACGAGTCTGGCGCCTACCTCCACGGGACCAAGGCGGACCTCGCCGTGGGCGACCTCCTGGTGCCGGGACGTCCGTCGAATTTCGAAGAAGAGCGCATCTCCAACCACGTCTACATAACGCAGACGTTGGACGCCGCCACCTGGGGAGCCGAAATGGCGGCCGGTGAGGGACGCGGTCGCATCTACATCGTCGAACCCCTTGGCGCTGTCGAGGACGACCCGAACGTCACGGACAAGAAGCTGCCCGGCAATCCGACGCGCTCCTACCGGACCCGCGAGCCGGTGAGAATCGTCGGCGAGATCACCGACTGGGTCGGGCATCCACCCGAGCAACTTCAAGCGATGCTCGACGGCTTGGAGGACCTCCGGCGCCGGGGCCTGGCCGTCATCTACGACTGAGCCAAAGAGCTATTTCTTGAAGGCGTCCTTGATCTTCTCGCCGGCATCCTTGAAGTTGGATTTCGCTTGATCGCTGCGGCCCTCGTCGCGGGTACGCGCGTCGCCGGTCATGTTGCCGACCGCTTCCTTCGCCTTACCGGCGAGGTTGTCCACCTTGTTCCGTGCTTTGTCCGCTGCGCTCACGCTTCCTCCTCGAAGTCAACTGCCGCTCGGTTACCTCAGCAGCCGCAAATGGAAACCTCACATGCGCGAGTAGCGGGCCAGCGCGAAGCTGTAGAGCCCGTAGGCCGCGAAACCGGTTGCCGCAGCGATCAAGATCGCCTCACCGTAGTGTGCGCGTCCGAGTGCCTTGACCGCACCGTCGAGGCCAGTCGATTTGGCCGGATCGCTCACGTAGGTCGCCACCACGACCGACAGGCCGGCCGCGAACAGCACCAGACCCTCGGCGACATGGCCGCAGATGCCCAGCACCGTGACCAGCCGACCACCCGGGACGGTGAGGTCTTTGAGGAACTTGCGCGTCGCGCCCTTGTGGACGAAGTAGGCGCCGATCACGGCGATCGCGAGCCCCGCGAGCACCAGAACCGCCTTGCCGCCGTCGGACTGCATCAACCTCGCGCTCAACCCGGCGGTCTGCTCACTGCCCTTCGTCCTTGCGCCCAATGCGAACTGGACCGCGGTGAAGGCAACCGCGCAGTACACCAGCGCCAGACCAAAGGCCCTGAGCCGGTTCATCAGTGGCGAATCGCGTTTGTGCGCCTCGGTACTTTCACCGGGATGCAGCCCCAACACCGTTTCGGCGAACCGCCACATCGCCAGCGCGATCAGCCCGGCGGCGACGATCCACAGCGAGAAGGTTCCGCCGCCCTCGGTGGCCAGCGTCCTCAGGGCACCGGACTGGTCGGCTTCACCGCCGAGACCCAGCGCGATCCGCAGAATCGTGTAGGCCACCAGCAGGTGCAGTGTTCCGCTGACCGGATATCCCGCACGGGCGCAGAACTGGACCACGCGGCTTCCGGTGGCATCGTTGACCGCGCCCTTGAAGCTCACGTTGTCACCGGACCACCTGACATCCGGCTCTATTACCCCAGCCATTTTCCGGCGAAACGGCCGATGACCGCCCCCGGCGATGCCCCGCCGGGGTAACCTCCCCACGCCAGAGGGAGGTGTCTCATGCGGTTGCGGTCCAGTGGTGTACCGGTGTTGGCGGCCGTAGCCGTCGTGTCGGGTTGTGGTCTGGTCGGGGAGACGCCGTCTGAAGAGCCCGCCCGGTCCGGCCGGATCGTCATCGACGGCAACGGCGTGGACACCCAGACCGTCGAGTGCACCCAGCACCAGTGGTCGATGCAGATCGACGCGAAGGCGAAGACCGGCAGCGCGCAGGTGTACCTGGAGCTCGGTGGCGAACAGCCGGTCGTGCGGACCGTCAACATCGAGAACGTCAACGAGATCAACGGCTCCGCAGGCGGTGACGCCGGTAAAGCCGAGGCCACCACGCAGGGCAACGTCTACACCATCACCGGTACCGTCGTCGGCGCCGACGGGCGCAATCCCGGCCAATCCCGCACGATGCCGTTCGAGATCAAAGCGCCCTGCTGAGTCGTCGGCAGTAAATCCCCGCGGAACGACGGACTGCTCCTACGTTGGGGTCATGTCCCTCATCGACCTGGCGCTGCTGCCACTGCGGATCGGACGCCGTGCGGCAGACACTGTGCTCAAAGCCGTCACCCCCCAATCGCGTGGCCCGCAATCGGAACTCGTCGTCATCGGCGGCATGCCCGAAGGCGTGCCCGCCGCGGCATTGCTCCCCGAACCCGAGCTGCCTGCGCCACAGAGCTGGCCGTTCGGCGAAGACTTCCCCCGCACGTGCGGAACGGGCCGCTACGCCGACGGCGCGTTCTTCTGGACCGATTTTCTCTACGACGACCACGGCGCCACCGGCTTGCTCGTCGGCATCCCGACCGGCGGCCTGGTGCCCCCGCGTGGCACCTACGTCTACCCCGACGGGCCCGCCGCCCGCAACGGCGCCGACATCTTCCGCGTCGCGATCGGCCTCACCGACACCCACACGTGGTGGCGCGTCGACTGGAACACCCTGATCGACGCGTCAATCCCGATCGCGCTGTTCACTTTTGACACCGGAGCCGCTCCGGCGGCGACATCAGACACCGACCGCACCGCGGCGCCCATGAACGAGTGGCCCGCCGGGGCCGGTGTCACCTCAGCCGGTATCGACACCGCCCTGCTCATCTCCGCCACAGGCGCGCGGCTGATCGACCTCACCACGCAATCCTCGACACCGGTCGAGCACGAGGTCGACATGCAGGCCCGGTCCTTCCTCGCCAAAGTCCCGCGCACGCTCGCCAAACCGGAAGGCACCTGGACGGTCCGACTGGCCGCCGGGTTGGCCAACGATGCGGGCGACGGTTTCGCCGACGTACCCGTCGGCCGCGGCGCGCGGCCTGGCCAGCCGAACGTCTACAACGTCGCCTTCCGCACCCACCAGCAGGAGAAGGCGCACCTGAACTTCTGGTCGGACCAGACCCAAGCCGCAGCGTTGAGCGACGGCGACGTGACCGGGTTCTCGGTTCCGCTCGCCTGGGACCAGCTCGCCGAGCGCGCCACCACCGAGGAGCCGATCGTGCGCGGCACCTCCACCCGCTGGTACGTCTCCTCGATCGAGCTGGGCCAGGGCGTCACCAAGACGAACATTTTGAGCACCGACCCGCAGTTCCTCGGCCGCGTGCAGCCCTACTCGGTGTGCCTGCCCTCGACGTACACGCCCGGCCGACAGCTGCCGTTGACGCTGCTGCTGCACTCACTTGCGTTGGGGCAGAACCAGTTCGCCGCGATCGACCCGCGGCTGCTGCACCAGGTCTGCGAGGACCGCGAATCGGTGGTGGTGACGCCGTTGGCCCGCGGTCCGTCGTGCTGGTACTTCGACGAAGGCGAACTCGACGTGTGGGAGGTGTGGGCGCGGGTGGCCGAACAGCTCGGCACCGATCCCCACCGCACCGTCGTCTCCGGTTACTCCATGGGCGGCTACGCGGCCTACAAACTGGGGCTGACATACCCGGAGGTGTTCGCGCAGGCCGTCGTGCTGGCCGGGCCGCCCGTCTGCGGGGTGCGGCTGCTGCCCGACGTCGACGTCCCCGGCGACCTCGACTTCGACTCGCACTGCGCCCGCGAAGGCGATACCTGGGAACTGCTGCCCAACGGGCGGTGGCTGCCGTTCGTCATCGCCCACGGCGTGCTGGACCAGTTCGTGCCGATCACGTCGGTGCTGTCCCAGGTTCTCGAACTCGACCGGCTGGGCTACCGCTACCGGTTCACCGTCTACCCGTTCGAAGACCACGTGACGTGGGTGCTCGACGACGAGTTCGACGATCCGATCGCCCACATGGGCACCGGGCTCCGCCAGCCCGACCCCGGGCACATCACCTACTCGTGGTATCCGGAGCTGGTGCGGCCCGATCTCGGCCTTGGGCCCCAGCACGTTTGGTGGTTGTCGAACCTGTCGGCCGATGCCGACCTGGCCGGCAAGCGGGGCGCCGTCGCGACCGTGGACGCGCGGTCGTATGCGCGCCCTGACCCGACGCGCACGATCCGCCGTCGGCGCGGCGTCGAACCCGACCTCGACCTGTCCCCCGGCCTGTACACCGAACTGCTCTGGCGCACAGGTCCGGGCGTCGAGCCCATGCCGTTCCTGACGCTGAAGCTGACCGGCGTCGCGGGCATCACCGTCGACGTCGCCCGGGCCGGGCTCGCGTCGCTGGACACGTCGAGCATCGATATCTCCACCGACACCGAGACGCGTGTCGAACTCGCCGCTCTGCCGCCCGACGTGGCGGTTCTGCTCGACGGCGAGCCAGTCGGTACGGACGTTCGGGTGCCCGTCGGGCGGCACACCATCGCCCTGACCGCGGCGACCGTGCCCTCGAAAGAGGTGATGGCAGCGTTGCTGCGCCGGTAACATCCCGCGCGTGCCGGACGGTACTCGCGTCGACGCCGAGCAGCGTCAGGTGTCGGGGCTCGCCGCTGTGATGACGGTGCTCGCGATGGGCCTCGGGTATGCGATCGCGATCGGCGACCCGACCACCTTCTCGGCCAATCTGCAATTGGTCTCGGCCGGTGTGGGCATCACCGGGTCCACCGCGACGTTTGTCGCCAGCCTGGCCACCCTGACCCTGGCCGCCGCCGTGCTGAGCGCCGGTGCGCTGGGCGACCTGTACGGCATGCGGCGGATGTACCTGTTCGGGCTGGCCGGGGCGATCGTGTTCAGCGTGCTCGCCGCCGCCGCACCCGCACCGGCGGTGCTGATCGTCGCGCGTGCAGGTGCCGGTGTGACGCTGGCGTTTCTGATCGGCCTGTCGCTGGCGATCACGAACGCGGTGTTTCCGCCGGGCCGGCGGGCCGCGGCGATCGCCGCGTACTTCGGTGTCGGCTACGCGGTAGCGACCCCGATGCCGGCGATCAGCGGCATGCTCGGCCACGCGATCGGTTGGCGGGCCTGCTTTTTCGTGGCACCGGTCATCGGGCTCCTCGGCTTGCTCGTCACGTGGCGGTTCGTGCCCGAGACGGTGCGCGCGAACCGTCGGCTCGACGTGCTCGGAATGGCGTTGTTCGCGGTCGCGCTGCTAGGACTGATCTTCGGCGTCTCACGTATCGAGACCGGGATCAACGCGGTCGGACTGGTCGCGATCGGCGTCGGCCTGGTCACCGGCTGCGCATTCGTCATGCAGGAGTTGCGGGTTGAGGATCCGGCGCTCGACATGCGGGTGTTCCGGTCGGGCCGGTTCAACGCCGCCGTGACCGCGGGCGTGCTGTTCAACATCGTGCTCGGCGGGTCGATGGTGTTGCTCTCGTTCTATCTGGTGACGGTCCGCAAGGAGTCGCACGAGCTGTTCGGCCTGCTGTTGATTCCGGCCACCGCGCTGGCCGCCGTCGCCGCCACCTCGGCCGGGCCCGCCGCGAACCGGTTCAGCCCGCGCACCGTAATGATCACCGGGCTCCTGGTCATGCTCGGCGGGCTGTTGTCGATGAGGCTCTTCGACCTCGACACGACGCGCACGACGGTGTTCGTCACCACCGCGCTGATCGTGGTGGGCGGCGCGCTCGTCACGACACCGCAGGCCACGATCATGATGAGCAGTGCGCCAACCGATCTCGGCGGCGCGGTCTCCGCCGTCAAGAGCGCGGTCAACGAAGGCGGATACTCGCTCGGCCCTGCGCTTTTCGCGCTCGTCGGCATCAACCTGTTCCTCACCGACAGCGCGCACGACCTGTCCCGCTCCGGCATCACACGCGCCGAGACCCGCGAGGCGCTGCTGACCGTGCACGGCGGTCACGGGGCGCAGATGGTCAACCCCGAGCAGGCGCGGCTGGTGGTGGAGCAGGCGCCGCATAACGCCGTCGACGCCATCCACACGCTGAGCGTGATCATGGCCATCGGCCCGATCGCGGCGATCATCCTGGCACTCTGGTTGATCAAGCCGGCGAACCGCTCAGCAGGCGGCCAGTAGTTCGTCCAGCGCGGTTTCGAACCGGTCGGCGAGGTCCCACAGATCGTTGACCAGCTTGCGGCACGCGATGATCCCGACGTTCAGCTTGCCCGTCAACGACATCACGGTGATGTTGAGCCCGGAGCCGTGGAAGATCGGGCCGAGCGGGTAGAGCGCTTTCATCTCGGCGCCCATCGCGTACAGCTTGTCTTGCGGCCCAGCCACATTCGAGATGATCACGTTGTGGATCGGCGTGTGCTTCAGCGGCGTGTGGGACAGCACCTCCATCGCCATGCCGAACAGTGCGGGCGGCAGTGCCTGCGTCACGTCGGCCAGCAGGGTGGGAGCGATGTCGGCGCTGTGAGCCTTTGCGCGCGAACTGGATTCGGCGATGGTGCGCAGCCGTTCGCCGGGATCGTCGATATGGGTCTGCAGGTTGTTGAAGAAGCCCGAGAGCTTGTTGCGGCCGGGCCGGTCCGACTTGTCGTGCACCGACGCCGGGACCACCGCGATCAGCGGATCGTCCGGCAGCTCGCCTCGCTTGAGCAGGTACTCGCGCAGCGCTCCGGCACACAGCGCCATCACCACGTCGTTGAGTTTGACGTCGAAGGCGTTCTTGACCCGCTTGACGTCGTCGAGGTCGAGCTGAGCCAACGCGATGGTGCGGTCGGAGGTGATCTCGGCGTTGAACACCGTCGCCGGAGCCGAGAACGGGGCGGCCATGGCGGTGCCGGAGCGGGCGCGGGTGATCGTGCTGAAGACGGTCGACAACGTGGCGGGCACCGCTCTGGTCAGTTGCCACGGACGGGTGAACGCGCGCACCAGGCCGCCGGCGGTGATCTCGAACGGCCTGGCGCCGCCGACGCCCTCGACGGGCTCTGGTGGGGGGCCGTCGGGTTCGACGTCGCACAGCTTGCTGATCAGGTTGGCCGCCGACACCCCGTCCACGGCGGCGTGATGCACCTTGATCATCAACGCGACGTCGCCGGCGTCGAACGGGTCGGTTTCGTGGATGCCCTCGATCACCCACATCTCCCACAACGGCTTGCTGCGGTCCAGGGGTGCCGCGGCGATCCGTGAACAGACATTGACCAGTTCGTTGCGCCCGCCGGGCGCGGGCAGCGCGATGCGGTGCAGGTGGTACTCGAGGTCCAACTCGTCGTCGTCCACCCACACCGGATGATCGAGGTTCAGCTGACTGTTGGCGAGTTTTGCCCGCAGCTCCGGCAAAGCCTCCAAGCGCGTGGCCAGATGCTCGCGGACTCGGTCGAAGTCGTAGCCACCGGGGATCGTCGACGTATCAAGGCAGGCGATTGAACACACATTCAGTGGGACACTGGATGATTCGCTGTAGAGCATCGTCGCGTCGAATGCACTCAGCCGTTCCATTCACAAGGCGTACCCGAGTTGACAGGTGCGTCAAACCATGAACGAAGTTACTGCCGATTCAGCCCTGCTTGGTGGCCTGCGGGGCGTGGCGGGCAACGGTCGCGTCCATCGCCTCGCGCAGCGCAGGCATCTCATCGACCAACCGGGCGAGGTCGTCGCGGTTGATGTGGAGCACGTCTGCTCGCCCCGTCGTCGTCACGGTCGCGTTGCGCAGTGCACCGCGGCGCAGCACCGATTCGCCGATCACCTCGCCGGGGCCGACGACGGCGATGCGGTCGTGGCCGACGTAGACGCCGACCTCACCGCTGAGCAGGATGTAGCAGGCGTCCGACGGGGTCTGCTCCTGGATCAGCGGCCACGGCCCTGACGTCGACGTGCGGTGCGCCGCTTCGACCAGGCGTCTGAGGTCGCTGTCGGAGAACTTGGAGAAGGTCTCGAACTCGCGGAGGCGACGGGCGTCCTGTTCGATCTCCTGTTTACGAGCCTGTTCGCTTTCGCGGGCGTACTTGCGGTTGTCCATGAGGTCCCCGATCTGCGGTGTCTCCTGGCCGAACGGTAGTCCTCCTGCTGCGATTTGTGCACAGAAACGAGCGCTGAGCGCTCCTAGATGTGCACAAATCGCCGGTCAGCGGGCCGCCGAGCCGTACTCCAGCGCCGGTTCGGCCGAGTCGACCTTGCCGTTGCTCGAAATCGTCAGCAGGCCGGGTTGCACGTCGTAGCGTGCGCCGTCGGCCGGATTGGTGGCGACGAACCCGCCGCCCATCGGCTGCGCATTGAGCTGCACGTTTGCCCCGTCGCGCAGCCGCTCCCCGCGGTACTGATAGGTGCCCGCACCCGACTCGCAGATCACCGCCAGCGACTGTGCCGTCCGGATCGCCGCGACCGGCGTGCTCCCCGCGTCGCAGCGCGTGGTGTGCCCGATGAAGCCCTGCGAGTCCGTACCCGACACCCCGGCGATCGGAGGTCCGGTGGTCGTCGGCGTCGTCGTGGTGGTCGTCGACGGTGCGGTGGTCGTGGGCGGGGTCGTCGTCTCGGTCGTCGTCGACGGCGGCACGGCCAGCGGCGTCTGCGGCGCGGACCCGCCGTTGTCGCCGAACGCCAGCACCATGGCCAGCACCACCGCGGCGGTGAACAGCACGACCGTCGTCACCACCAGCCCGACCTGCGCCGGACCGAACCGCTTGCGGTTCGTCGGCGGCGGCGGCTGCGGCGCGTACATCGGTTGATAGCGGGTGCTCGCCGGATTCGGGTCGACGGCCGAGAATTGGCGCGTCGACGGGGCCGGCGGTGGCGCTACCGGCATCACGACCGGTGGCTGCTCGGCCGCAGCGGCGGCCGCCTTGGCCAACTCACCGGCCGTCGTGTAGCGATCGGTGGGCTTCTTCGCCATGCCGCACTCGATGACCTCGTCGAACGCCCGGCTGATGCCGCGCCGCATGATGCTCGGGCGCGGCGGCGGCGAGAACAGGTGCGCGCCCATGATCTCGCGCAGGTCGCCGGAGTCGTACGGCGCGCGGCCGGTCAGGCATTCGTAGAGCAGGCAGGTCAGCGAGTAGATGTCGGAGGCCGGGCCGCCGCGTTCGCCGCTGATGCGTTCCGGCGCCATGTACGCGCACGACCCGATGACCAGGCCGGTCTTGGTGACGTTGGCTTCGCCGCCGCCGTGCGCGATGCCGAAGTCGACGATGTAGGCGAAATCGTCGTGGGTCAGCAGCACGTTCTCTGGCTTGATGTCGCGGTGTACCAGCCCATTCGAATGCGCGGCGTCCAGCGCGGCCGCGACCTGGGTGATGATCGACACCGCCCGCGTCGCGGGCAACGGGCCGGCGGTCCGAATCAACTCCTTGAGGCTGGCTCCTTCGACGAGGCGCATGTCGATGTAGAGCACACCGTCGATGTCGCCGAAGTCGTGAACGGGGATGACGTGCGGTTCCTGCAGGCGCGCGGCGACGCGCGACTCACGCCGGAAGCGTTCCTGGAAGTTGGGATCGGCCGCCATATCCGGACGGAGCAGCTTGATGGCCACGGTCCGTTCCTTCGCGGTGTCCCACGCCCGGTACACCTCGCCCATGCCGCCGACGCCGATCAGAGACTTCAGCTCATACGGCCCGAATCGCGTGCCCAGACGGGAACCGCCCTTCGGGGAGCTCACATGCCATCCTTTCTCTTTCCGACACCAGCGCAGCAACCAGTGGTGTTCCCGCAACGCCGTCTTACGTAACCCGCTCCCCGCAGCGGGTGGCCCGGCGACTCCGATATCGCAGCAGCACAGGCGATTTCCTCAGTGCGCCAGGCTACCGATTATTTCGTCGCGGTGAATGCGACGGTCACGGCGTCGGCGACCTTCATCGAGCCCATCAGCATCGAGTACGGCTTGAGGCCGAAGTCAGAGTGCCGCACGGTGGTTTCGCATGACATACGCCACATATCGTCGGCTTCCTGCACGGCCACGTCGACGACCTGGTCGCGCGTCTTGCCGTTGATCTGCAGCGTTCCGGTGAGACGAAATCGGTCGCCGGTCTTCTCGATGTCGCTGGTTTCGAACTCGATACGCGGAAAGCGCTTCGCATTCAGCACTTTCAGCGCGTTGGACCGCGCGAGTGACTTCTCCGGTCCGGTCAGCGGCGTCACACCACCCTCCCCGCTGAGCACCTCGAGCGAGTCGACCTCGACCTTGAGCGTCACCCTGGATGGTTCGCCGTCGGACCATCCGACCGTGGCATGCCAGGTGTTCACGGCGATGGTCAGGCGGTGACCCATCTTTGCCGCCCGGCCCTCGACGCCGGTGCGGATCCTCAGCTCGCCGTCCGACTGGTCCAGGTTCCAGGTTTGCGCGGTCATAGTGTCCATTGTCGCGGTGGCGCCGTTTCGCCAGCGCGGGCACGGGTACCTGCCGACAATGGAGTCAGCCCACTTCACCGATATCACCGTGTCCGTCGATCGCACCGAGCACTCCGTGCACGTCGACAACCGCGTCACCCTGCTCGACCTGCTCCGCGAACACCTCGGCGTCACCGCGCCCAAGAAGGGTTGCGACCACGGCCAGTGCGGGTCGTGCACGGTCCTGCTTGACGGCCGCCGTGCCACCACCTGCCTCGCCTTCGCCGTCGCTCACGACGGCGCCGAGATCGTCACCGCCTCAGGCCTCGGTGACGGCGACGCTCTGCATCCCGTCGCCCAGGCGTTCCTCGACCACGACGGCTTCCAGTGCGGCTACTGCACCCCAGGGCAGATCTGCTCAGCCGTCGGCATGCTCGACGAGGTCAAGTCCGGCGCGCCCAGCCACGTCACCGACGATCTCGAAAAGCCACCCGAACTCTCCGATGATGAGATCCGCGAACGCATGAGCGGCAACCTCTGCCGGTGCGCCGCCTATCCGAACATCGTCGCCGCCATCAGCGAGGCCGCCCGATGATCCCGTTCGACTACCACCGCGCCACCAGCGTCGCCGACGCGGTCACCGCGGTCGCCGAGCGTCCCGACGCCGTGTTCCTCGCCGGCGGCACCAACCTCGTCGACCACATGAAACTCGGCATCCTCGAACCGTCCCTCGTCGTCGACGTCGGCCACCTGCCGCTCACCGATATCGAGCAGCTGCCCGACAGCGCCCTGCGCGTCGGCGCCGACGTCCGCAACAGCGACCTCGCCGCCCACCCCGTGGTCCGCAGCCGCTACCCCGTCCTCGCGCGGGCGTTGCTGTCGGCGGCCTCCGGCCAGTTGCGCAACCTCGCGACCACCGCGGGAAACCTGTTGCAGCGCACCCGGTGTGTGTACTTTCAGGACGTCACCACACCGTGCAACAAGCGCACGCCGGGCGAGGGATGCTCCGCCATCGGTGGCTACGTGCGCTATCACGCGATCCTCGGCGCCTCCGAACACTGTGTGGCCGTGCACCCTTCGGACATGGCCGTCGCGTTGGCCGCGCTCGACGCGCAGGTCGTGTTCGTGGACGCCGACGGCGAACACCGCCTACCGATGACGGAATTTCACCGCCTGCCCGGCGACCGCCCCGACCGCGACACCGAGTTGCCGCCCGGCGCGCTGATCACCGCGGTCGAGATCCCTGCGCCGCCAAACGGAGCCCGGTCGACGTACCGCAAAGTGCGCGACCGCGCCTCCTACGCGTTCGCGTTGACGTCGGTGGCCGCAGAACTCGTCGTCGACGACGGCAGGATCACGAGCGCCCGCATCGCACTCGGCGGCGTCGCCCACAAACCGTGGCGTGCGCGCCGCGCCGAAGAGGTCCTCACAGGTGCGCCAGCCACCGAAGACACGTTCCGACGGGCCGCAGACGCCGAACTCGAAGACGCGCAACCGTTGCCGGGCAACGAGTTCAAGGTCGAACTCACCCGCCGCACCATCATCGCCACCCTGACGGAACTGAGCGAGCAACGATGACCACCCTCGAACCCCGCGCCATCGGTAAGCGTGTCACCCGTCTCGACGGGCCCGCCAAGGTCACCGGGACCGCGGAGTATGCCTACGAGTACGCGGTCGAGAACGCCGCCTACCTCCATCCGGTCCAAGCCACCATCGCCAACGGCCGCATCACGACCATGGACACCTCAGCCGCCGAAGCGGTCGACGGAGTTCTGGCCGTGCTCACCGTGTTCGACAAGTCTCAGTCGGCTGACACCTCCAACGGTGACCTCACGATCCTTCAGGGCCCGCAGGTGAACTACCGTGGTCAGTTGATCGGTGCCGTGCTGGCCGAGAGCGCCGAGACCGCCCGTCATGCAGCGGGTCTGGTGCAGGTGGAGTACGACTCTTCTCGGTACGACGTCGAACTCCGCGCCGACGATCCGAAGCTGTATGCGCCCGAGCAGGTCAACGCGGGCTATCCGACCGACACTGCCGAGGGCGACGCCGAAGCCGCGCTGCGCGACGCGCCGGTCGTCGTCGACCAGACCTACTCGACACCACACGAGCACAACAATCCGATGGAACCGCACGCGTGTATCGCGCTGTGGGACAACGACACGCTGACTCTGTGGGATTCGACGCAGGGCGTCCACGCGGTGCGCAAGGAGATGGCGGCGACGTTCGGCCTCGACCCCGAACAGGTGCGCGTCATCGCGAAGTACGTGGGCGGCGGGTTCGGTTCCAAGGGTGCGCCGCACTCACACAATGTGCTGGCGGTGATGGCGGCGCAACGGGTTCCGGGACGGCCGGTGAAGTTCGCGGTCACCCGGCAGCAGATGTTCGACTTCGTCGGATATCGCCCGCCGACCATTCATCACCTGCGTCTCGGCGCCGACCGTGACGGGATGCTCACGTCGGTGAGCCACGACGTGATCACCCAGACCGCTACGGTCAAGGAGTTCGCCGAGCAGGCCGCGGTGCCCACCCGCATGATGTACGCGGGTACGAATCGCAAGACGTCACACCGGCTGGCGGCGCTCGACGTGCCCGTCCCGTTTTGGATGCGCGCGCCCGGCGAGTGTCCCGGCATGTTCGCTCTCGAGGTCGCGATGGACGAACTGGGCGTCGCGTGCGGCCTCGACCCGATCGAGCTGCGCATCCGCAACGAACCCGACGTCGATCCTGAGACCGGTAACCCATGGTCGGACCGTCGCCTGGTCGAGTGCCTGCAGACCGGCGCGGAGCGGTTCGGTTGGGCATCGCGTGACCCGGAGCCTGGAACCCGTTGCGAGGGTGAGTGGTTGGTCGGCATGGGTGTGGCGTCCGCGGTGTATCCCGCGATGATCCAGCCGGGCAACAGCGCTCGCGTCGAATGTGTCGTCCCGGGCCGCTACACGGTCGCGATCGGTGCCGTCGACATCGGCACCGGCACGTGGACGGCGTTGAGCCAGATCGCCGCCGATGCGCTGGGCTGCGAGCTCTCGGCGATCGACCTGCAGATCGGCGACACCGATCTGCCCGCCGCATCGGTGGAGGGCGGTTCATCGGGCATCAGCTCGTGGGGTCGCGCCATCGTCGCTGCGGCACAACAGTTCCGGCACGACCACGGCGACCATCCGGAGGTCGGCGTCACCACCACCGCGGAGGCGCCGGAGAACGAGGAGGCGCCGAACTTCGGAATGTATTCGTTCGGTGCGCATTTCGTAGAGGCGCGGGTCAGCCGGCATACGGGCGAGATCCGGGTGTCGCGGATGCTGGGCGTGTTCTCGATCGGCCGGGCGATCAACCCGGCGACACTGCGCTCGCAGTTGATCGGCGGCATGACGATGGGACTGTCGATGGCGCTGCATGAGGAGAGCGTGCGCGATCCCCGCTTCGGCCACATCGTCACCCGGGATCTGGCGACGTACCACATCAGCTCGCACGCCGACGTCCCCGCGATCGAGGCGATGTGGCTCGACGACGTCGACAAGCACGCCAACCCGATGGGCTCGCGCGGCGCGGGTGAGATCGGCATCGTCGGCTCTGCCGCGGCGGTGGTCAACGCCGTCTATCACGCCACGGGTATCCGGGTGCGGGATCTGCCCGTGATGTGCGACGCGCTGCTGGGCTAAGGCCGTAACACGAGGCTGCCGACGGTTTGTCGGTCGACGAGTGCGCGGTGCGCTTCGACGACGTCATCGAGGCGGTACTCGGTGACTTTCGGGCGGAGTCGGCCGTCGGCGGTGAATGCGAGGAGGTGTTCGAGGGCCTGGCTGAACGCGTCCGGGCGACTGCGCCAACCCATCAGGGAGTAACCGGTCACCGTGAGGTTCTGTGTCATCAAGGCCATCCCCGAGTACGTCGGCGGGGTTCCACTTGCGGCTCCGAACGTGACGATCCGGCCGAACGGCGCGATGCAGTTCAGGGTGTCTTGCGAGGTTTGACCGCCGACGGAGTCGAGCACGAGGTCGACCCCACGCCCGTCGGTCGACTCGAGCACGGTCTTGGCCCATCCGGCTTCGGAGTAGTCCACGGCGAAGTCGGCGCCGTACGACCGAATGTGGTTGAGTTTCTGCGGAGTTCCCGCCGTGCCGATGACGACGCCAGCGCCGAGCAGTCGGGCGAGTTGGATCGCGAGGGTTCCGACACCTCCCGCGGCGGCGTGCACCAGCACGGTATCGCCGAACATGATTCTCCCGGCGTCGCGCAATGTCTGGTAGGCGGTCGCTCCGTGGACCCAGAGGATGGCCGCATCATGACTGTCCACCGAATCAGGCAGCGGCACAACCGAACCAGTCTGCGCGGTGGCGAACTCGGCGTAGCCATGCTCAACCATCGCCGCCACCCGTGACCCGACGGCAGGTCCACCCGAGCCGGAGCTGCGAACCGTCCCCGCGACTTCCTGCCCCATTCCCGCGGGCAAGTCGAAGGTGCCGAACGCACCCCGGCGCTTCATCACGTCGCCGTAGGTGATGCCGGCTGCCTCCACCTCGATCAGCACCTCATTCGGTCCGGGCACCGGCACCGCGCTGTCGCCGACATGCAGCACTTCTGGTCCACCGAACTCGGCCATCCAGACGGCCTTCATCGTCACTCCTAAACAGGTTGGGCGAGAACGCGGTCGACGCTCTCGATCACCGACGACGGGTCGCGCTGATCACTGCGGTAAGCGATGTAACCGTCAGGCCGGATGAGCACGTAGCCACCGCCGGGCAGATCGTAGGTGGCAGCGACCGCGAGGTCGTCGACTCGTACTGCGCGTATCCGATCGGGTAATTCGGAAGCGGGCGGCGTGGCGTCACCGACAGTCAGCAGGGTGTGCCGCGTCGGGTCCAGCAGGTCGAAAAGCCGGGTGGTAGTGCCATCCTGCGGGGCGAGCGTCACGTCGGGTGCACGGTCGCCGATGGCGGCCCGGCCCTGCGGCGCGCTACCCGAGTCATCGTGATAGGACACATCGATCTGTGAGATCGCGCGCAACAGAGTGCGCTGGACCGGCCGACTTGCCAGGATGTGCGGAGCGATGGTGCGGCGCATCTTCGTGCTCACGGGGTTGCGCAGCAGGGTCATCCTTGTGATGCGCCGGGTTCCTTTGACGAGTCGTCTGGCGACCGGTGAGCGCTCTCTGGCGTAAGTGTCCAGCAGCGCTCGGTCCGCCTCACCTCGCACGACTGCGGCGAGTTTCCAGCCGAGGTTGAAGGCGTCTTGGATGCCGGTGTTCATGCCCTGTGCGCCGACCACCGAGTGGATATGGGCGGCGTCGCCGATGAGGAAAGCCCGCCCGGCCGAGTGTGATTCGACTCTGCGCTGGTTGATCCGGAATCTGCCGGCCTGCCTGACTTCGGCAATCTTGGCGCCTGGGGGCGCGCAGACATCGACGGCGCGTTGCAATTCGACCTGTGTCACGTCGCCGGTGGGCGCGGGTTGCTCGTATTGTGCGACCGCTATGCGATGCCAGCCGTGCAGCATCGGAAAGTAGGCCACGAATCTGCCCCGGTTGAGGAAGGCGAAGAACTCGTCGCCGGGAAGGTCCCAGTCCATTCGGAGATCGGCGACCGCGAAATTCTCCTCCAACGACGAGCCCAGGAACCGCAGCCCGAGTTGTCGGCGGACGCTGCTGTGCGCCCCGTCCGCGCCGACGATCCAGCTCGCCCGCACCGTTTCGCTGCTGCCGTCGGGCCGTCGCGCTTCGACACTCACGTGGTCGGCGTGCTGAGTGAGCGCCACCATCTCGACCTGATGCTCGACGTGGGTGCCGAGCGCGGCGAGGTTCGCGGTGAGGACCTCTTGCACTTCGTTCTGCGGGATCATCAGCAGGAATGGGTAGGGCGATGCCAGACCGGCGAAGTCGGCTCGCAGGATCTGACGGTTCTCGCTGAACACGTTGAAGACTCGCGCTTTGAGCCCGCGCGCGAGCAGCTGTTCGGTGATCCCCTGTCGATCGAAGAGTTCGAGGCTGCGAGCCTGCACGCCCAGTGCGCGCGTCTCGGTGTTCGGCCCGGCGGCGGCGTCGATGATGCGGGTGCGGATACCGCGGCGGACCAGTTCATTCGCCACCGTCAAACCGGTGGGTCCCGCGCCGACGATCAGCACATCGATGTGGCCCGCGTTCATGAATCCTCCTCTGCAGGAATCTTGGCGGCCAGGAGCCGCTCGAACACCTCGACGAGCTTGCGTCGGTGCGCGGCCTGATCCAGATCGGTCAGCGGGGCGTAGGCCTCATGCAGTCCCTGCAGGGCGCCGAGCAGGACGACGGCGGTGAAATGCGGATCACTAACGCTGAATTCGCCCTGCTGCACGCCTTCTTCGATCAGCGCTGTCACGGCGGGCAGCACGTCGGTGGCGACCTGCGCGGTCACGCGGTGGTGCATATCGGTAAACGCCCGCGAGTACAGATCAGCGATCAAACCCGAGGTGGCGGCATCAGTCAGTTCCCGGTAGCTGAAGTGAAAGTCCATCAGGCGCGCAGTCGGGGACCTCGAGTGGTCCGTCAGCGCCGCTATCCACGTGTCTGCGATCTGCTGCGAGGCCGCAAGCACGCAGGCTTCGAACACCTCGTCCTTGGATCGAAAGTGATGGTAGAAGCAGCCTTTCGCGACGCTGAGCTCGCCGATGATCGCAGCGACGGTGGTCTTTTCGTACCCGTTCTCCGTAAACAGCTTGAGCGCGGCGCTGACGATCTCACTCTTCCGAACTTCAGGTTGCTTTATCTCCCGCACCTGCCTTACGCTACAGACCGACGGTCGGTCTGTCTAGGAGGTGCCATGCGAAATGTTCTCCAGGCCCAGCATCGGGTCGACCTGAGCGCCGGAGTCATCGAATACTCGGATACAGGCGGCAACGGCCCCGTCGTCGTGCTGTTGCACGGGGTGAACATGGATAACTCCGTGTGGGACAACGTGGTTGCGCGGCTGGCGCCCGAGCATCGATGCATCTGTCCGATCCTGCCGCTGGGCAGCCACCGCCAGCCGATGAGGCGTGGGGAGCTGGTGACCCATGAGGGTGTCGCGGCGCTGGTCGGCGAGTTCATCGACCGGTTGGATCTCCGGGACGTCACCCTGGTGCTCAACGACTGGGGAGGTGCGCAGTTCCTGGTCGCCGAGGGCGCCGAGCGGATCGCCGCACTGGTTCTGGTTGCCTGCGAGGCTTTCGAAAACTATCCGCCAGGACTACCGGGCAAGGCTGTCGCCTCCTGCGCGAAAATCCCCGGCGCCCTGTGGCTGACGATGCAGCTACAGCGGTTCGACTGGTTCCGTCGCGCCCCTGGCGGCTGGGGCTGGATGGCCAAGCACCCGATACCCAAAGACGTGATGGACCAATGGTTCCGCCCAGCGTTGGTCGACAGCGGAGTACGACGCGACCTACGTACCTTCGCTGGCTCGACGCCCAGCCGGGCGCGCCTGGCCGAGCTGACTGAACAGCTTCGGACCTTCGACAGGCCGGTACTCGTGGCGTGGGCAACCGAAGACAAGGTGATGCCCGCTGAGCACGGCCGACGTCTGGCGTCACTGTTCCCGCATGGCCGCCTGGTCGGGATCCGGGACAGCTACACGCTGATACCGCTGGATCAGCCCGCGCGTCTTGCCGACGAGCTGCGGGAGTTCGTCGCCGCGAGCGTGCTCAGATCGGGGGGTACGGCAGGCTGAACTCGTCGGCCAGCAGGCTCTGGACGATGATCATCGCCGCCTTCGATCCCGCGGCGATCGCACCTGCCACATAGGGCTGTTCGCTGCACAGGTCGCCCGCGGCGAACACTCCGCTGGCCTCGGTGCGATGGATCGGGTCGATGCTGATGGTGTCGGCGGCCAGCGGGCCCGGTGTGCATGCGGCGCCCAGCTGGTCGGCGAGCGGTGAGCGTTGCTTGAGGGGCGCCTCGACGAGCAGACCGTCGCGCGCCAGCCGGTCCCCGTCGGCGAATGCGATCGCGCTCAGTTGTCCGTCGTCGCTGAGCAATTCGACGACACGACGGTCCTCGATGGTCACGTCGGCGGCCTTCAGCACCCGCTTGTCCTCGGGTGACAGGTCGGTGCGCCCGTCGGTCAGCAGTACGACGTCGTCGCTCCAGCCGCGCAGCATCAGCGCCGAGTGCATCGCCTCCTCCCCGGCGGCCATGGTGGCCAGCCGCTTGTCGCGCATCTCCCAGCCGTGGCAGAACGGACACTGGAATACCGAGGTGCCCCACAGCTCGGCGAGCCCGGGCAGGTCCGGCGGGTTGTACTGCATGCCGGTCGCCAGCAGGACCCGCTTCGTGAGAATCGGATCGCCATCGTCGGGTTCGAGGATGAAGCCGTTGTCGACCGGGCGGCCGCTGATGATCTGGCCGTGCCGATACTCGACGCTGGGGTAGGCCGACAGCTCGCGGCGGCCTTGCGCGTACAACTCGGCGGGTGGACGCTGGTCGTAGCCGAGAAGACCACCAATTACCCTCGAGACGCGGTTGCTCTGTTCGTCGGCGTCGATGACGACCGTGCGGCGTCTCGCGCGCCCCAACACGAGGGCGGCGCTCAACCCCGCCGCCCCTCCCCCGACGACAGCACATTCCCAATCCATGGCCACATCGTTCCCGAGGTGGCCGTCGCGAAACCTCCACGCCGATGTGCCGAGGTCAGCGGGGTGCTCGAGCGCGGAGTTATCCAGCAAACTCGTTCATAGGGAAACCCCTGATTCCCCGGGTCCCGATTTTTCGTAGCGTTCGTGGTGCGGTCAGTGGTCGTGGGGGTTGAGCGCCGTCGGGGGACCTTTCACCACCGCGGGGGCCGATCGATGCCCACATGTTGAAGACCGTGGACGACCTGAGGGGAGGCACTGTGTGCCGGACAGAAATACTGGCCTCGCGGCGCTGGGCCGGGCGCATTAAGAACTCTGCTGCGCAGGGGTTTTCGCGATGAGCGCGGGCTGGTTCCCTGATCCCAGCGGCCAGCCGGGGCGACGCTATCACGACGGCCAGCGGTGGACGCAGCA
Organism: Mycobacterium neumannii; assembly: GCF_002245615.1. Classification (NCBI taxonomy): domain Bacteria; kingdom Bacillati; phylum Actinomycetota; class Actinomycetes; order Mycobacteriales; family Mycobacteriaceae; genus Mycobacterium; species Mycobacterium neumannii. The sequence goes on from NZ_NKCO01000015.1 coordinate 30,946, forward strand.
CTTCGTGCCGACACCACCGCCGAGCGTCGCGGCACCGACAGCGGTGGCTGTGGCGGTGTCGTCGGGCGGAGGAACGAACCACGCGCTGCACCTCGTTCTGACGTTTCTCTCCTGCGGGCTCTGGCTGCCGTTTTGGATTCTGTTCGCCATCTTCGGCGGATCGTCTGGATCAGCGATCGCGGTGGGCGGTGGTCCCGGTGGTGTGAACGTCAATACGCGGTCCCGGACGCCGCTGATCGTTGCGGGCGTGGTTCTCGGACTCGTCGTGCTCGGCATCCTTGCCGAGAACCCATGGTTGCTTGTCATCGTGGTCCCCATGGTCGGTGTCGGCGGATTCCTGTTCTGGCGGCACAAGTCTGCCGAGGCTCGAAAAGCCCAAGAGCTACGCGAGCAGTATCGCCGTGACGTTCTGGCGGCTCGCGCCGACTACGAGAGCAGGCTCTATGCCGAGGGCGATCCGGCTGGGATCTACGGGCAGTATCCGCCACCGCCTGTGACGCGGTTCAACGGTGAGCGGCCTACGGTCGTGAGTCAGCGGGGTATCGACGGATAGGGCTGCTCGTCGCGGTCGGGTGCGAGCGCAACGGTCGCTAGCCCGACGAGGAACGCGGTCAGGTGGCCGACTTCGGTGAACGTGGGCCGGGCGGCGGCGTTACCGGCCAGCGCCAGCGCGGCGGCGGCCTGGGCACCGGAGCGCCACGGCTTGCGGGTGTAGCCCGACAGGGCGCCGGCCACCCCGAGGACGAAGTAGCTCACGCCGACGTCGCGGGCGTTCTCCGCTCGCTGCGGCGCTCGGCCCTTCCGGATGAGGAACCGCAGGTAGCTCTGGCCGACGTAGGTAGCGACGACGTGCGCGCCGATCCCGACGAGAAGCCAACGCCACCAACCCAACCGGCGCTCCGCGGGGGCGACGACGCCGACGAACACCGGGACGTAGGGCCACCACCTCTGGTCGTCGAGCCAGAACAGGCTGGTGGTGAGGACGCGATGGGGTTCGCTGCGCAGCTGGCGCAGATTCGTGGAATTCCTCCGCTGGATCCGTCGCGACCCCCGATGTCCGGCCGAGCGCTGCACGCGGGTCGTGATGAGCAAGACGAGCAGCCACGCGAAGCTGAACGGGGCGCCGGCGACGGCGCGGAGAAGCCGCACCCGCTGAGATTAGCGCGATTAGCCCGGCAGCCTTCCGGGTAGGTGAGCGTCGTTAGGAGCCGGTGATGACGACTGCAGACTCGGAAATCGACCTCGACGCACTGTCGACTGACGACCATGGATACACCGTCAACGACGAGGACGAAGACGACCCGGTACTGCTCGATCGCGACGGTAAGCCGATCGAGACGTGGCGCGAGCGGTATCCGTACGACGAGCGGATGAGTCGCGACGAATACGAGCGGATAAAGCGGCAGCTGCAGATCGAACTGTTGAAGCTGCAGAAGTGGAGCAAACGCACCGGCGCGCGGCACGTCATCGTGTTCGAGGGCCGGGATGCGGCGGGTAAGGGCGGCTCGATCCAGCGGTTCATGGAGCACCTCAACCCGCGCGGCGCCCGGGTTGTGGCGTTGGAGAAGCCGACGGAAGAAGAGAAGTCGCAGTGGTACTTCCAGCGATACGTCAGGCATCTGCCGACCGCCGGGGAGATGGTGCTGTTCGACCGCTCCTGGTACAACCGCGCAGGCGTGGAGAGGGTGATGGGCTTCTGTACGCCGAAACAGCATGCCGAGTTCATGCGGCAGGCACCGGCGTTCGAGGAGATGCTGGTGAACTCGGGGCTGCACCTCACCAAGTTCTGGTTCTCCGTCTCGCCGGCCGAACAGCGGACGCGGTTCGCGATCCGGCTGGTCGATCCGCTGCGGCAGTGGAAGTTCTCGTCGATGGACATGGAAGCAGTCAACCGGTGGGAGCAGTACACCAGGGCCAAGGAGGAGATGTTCGTCGCGACCGACACCGACTACGCACCGTGGATCGTCGTGAAGAGCAATGACAAGAAGCGCGGACGGATCAACGCGATGCGATACCTGTTGTCGCGCTTCGACTACGACGATAAAGATGACGAGGTGGTCGGCGAGCCGGACCCGTTGATCGTCGGTCGGGCACTGGAGGACTGAGGGTCAATCGGGCTCGACGGCAGCGGTTTTCGCTGTTCACGGCCATCTCAGCACGGTGAGCGGCGGACGGCGAATTTTTGTCGGTGGTGGGTGTGATGATGCGGTTATGACGTTGACCGCCGCGCCTTGTGGGGCTGAGGAGCTCTCGCCCGATGAGCGCCTGGGGGCGCAGTTCGCTGCGCTCGAGGAGTTGGCAGGTCAACGCAACGCCATCGATGGGCGCATCGTGGACATCGTTGCTCAGATTGAACGTGAGCGGTCGTGGGGTATCACCGGGGCGCGCTCGGTCAAAGCGCTGGTGGCCTGGAAGCTGGGCCTGTCTGATACCACCGCCAAAACGATCACCGCGATCGCCCAGCGCATCGAGGAGTTCCCCCGCTGCACCGAACAACTACGCCAGGGACAGTTGTCGGCCGATCAGGTCGGGGTGATCGCCCAACACGCCGGCCCAGGCTCTGATGAGCACTACGCGCAGCTGGCCTCGGTGGCCACCGTCAGCCAACTGCGCTTTGCAGCCAGACTCGAACCGCGCCCCGCACCCGAACGCCCCGCACCCGCCCCCGAACCGTCGCTGAGCAAAACCGTCGGCGAGCAGTCCACCACCTACCGCATCACCTTGCCCGCCCTGGAGGCCGCCAAGTTCGACGCCGCCCTGCAGTCACACCGCGACGCGCTGATCAACGAACACTGCGCGACCATGGCCCCGACACCGACGGCGACACCCACGAACGCCGCGAGCGGCTCGGTGATCTGCGGCGCCAACCGCCGTTTCCCAGCCTGGGTGATGCGTTCCTGCGCCTGGTGGACACCGGCTGGGACACCGAAGCCACCCGGCGCCCCCACGGCCAGCACACCACGGTGATCGTGCACCTCGACCTCGACAAGGCCGCCGCCTGGCCCCATCTTGGCCCGGTCTTATCGGAGGCCGAACGGCAGTTGTTGTTGTGTGACACCGGCTGTGAAGTCTGGCTCGAACGACACGGCCAACCCATCGGGGCCGGGCGCACCACACGGGTGATCAGCCGACGCCTACGCCGCGCCCTCGAGCACCGCGACCGCACCTGCCGAGTGCCCGGCTGCGGGGCCACCCGCGGACTGCACGCTCATCACCTCGTGCACTGGGAAGACGGCGGGCCCACCGAACTGGACAACCTGATCCTGGTCTGCCCGTATCATCACCGCCTGCACCACAGCGGCGAAATCACCATCACCGGACCCGCCCACCAACTACGCGTCACCACCCGCGAAGGCGAACCACTGCACCCCGGATCGCTGGTCCGCACACCCACCGGACCCCCACCCGACGTCGCGCCCTGCCCCGGACCCCTCGGCGAACACGCCCAATGGCGCTGGTACGAACCCTTCCAACCCCAACCACCACCCCAGGTGAACTGAACCAGCCAAACAGCCTGGTGCGCAGGCGAATCCAACGGGCTATGAAAAGCAGTGGTCAGCGGACGAACGCCGCCCCGCGTTCGCGGTCCAGGAATGTCTCGGACTTGTTCTTCAGGAAGAACAGGTAGACGACGAGCGAGATCGCGATGCATACGGTGACGTATCCGATGAACAGCGGCACCTGATCGCGTTCCTTGAGCGCCTGGTAGATCAACGGCGCCGTGCCGCCGAACATCGAGTTCGCCAACGCGTATCCCACACCGACGCCGAGCGCCCGAACGTGCACCGGGAACAGCTCCGACTTCACCAGCGCATTGATCGAGGTGTAGCCGGTGAGGATGACGTACCCAACCGCCACCAGCAAGAATGAGGTAAGCGGAGAACGGGTTTCGGGCAGGTAGGTGATCAGGATGTAGGTGTAGACCAACCCGCCGAAGCCGAACCACAGCAGCAACGGTTTGCGTCCGACCTTGTCGCTGATCATCCCGCCGACCGGCTGCAACAGCATCAGGAAGATCAGGCCGATTAGGTTGATCCATGTGCCCGTCATACCCTCGCCCTTGTAGGCGGTCTTCACGATCGCCGGGGCGTTGACGCTGTAGGTGTAGAACGCGACGGTGCCGCCCATGGTGATCAGGAAGCACAGCAGCAGCGGCCTCCAATAGCGGGTGAACAGCTCGCGCATCGAGCCGGCGCCCTTGTCCTCGCCGGCTTTCGTCGCCTCGATGACGTCCTCGCTGAGAGACTCGTCCATGGTGCGGCGCAGCCAGAACACCACGACGGCAGCAACCCCACCGATCGCGAAACCGATGCGCCAGCCGAAGTCGCGCAGCTGGTCTTCACTGAGGAACGCGTCGAGCACCAGCAGCGTGAACTGCGCCAGCACGTGCCCGCCCACCAGCGTGACGTACTGGAAGCTCGAGAAGAAGCCGCGACGTTCGCGGGTCGCGGCCTCGGACATGTACGTCGCCGATGTCCCGTACTCGCCCCCGGTCGCGAATCCCTGCACAAGACGCGCGAGCACCAGGACGATCGGCGCGGCGATCCCGATCGTCGCCTGCGATGGCACCAGCGCGATCACCATGGAACAGAACGCCATCAGCGACACACTGACCGTCAGCGCGGCGCGCCGGCCGCGCCGATCGGCGAACCGCCCGAAGAACCATGACCCGACCGGCCGCATCACGAAGGTCACCGCGAAGATCGCGTAGACGTACACCGTCGAGTTCTTCTCGGACTCGTCGAAGAACTGCGCTTCGAAGTACGAGGCGAACACCGTGTAGATGTAGACGTCGTACCACTCGACGAGGTTTCCCGACGAGCCGCGGATCGTGTTCCAGATCGCCCGCCGGGTCTGCGCAGGAGTCGACCGCGGCGGCTGCGCTTCGGTGGTCGGTACGGTCATGGACGGACACGGTATCCGACGGAGCAACCGGCCGGATGGATGTTGTTCATGGTCCTAGGGGCGAGATTGCACTCAGGGTCGTGGTCGGTCGTGAAAAGCCCTCAGGGCATTCTCGTGCGTAGGCGATCGCGGGCATCCACCCGCTCCCGCTGCGGAACCACGACGTACTTCGGGTCGCGTGTCGATGCCACGCCGGCCTCGAACACCCCGAACCGCTGCAGCGCACTGCCCACCAGCAGCGCCGCTCCCGACGCGACCATCGTCGCCCGGTTACGCCCGAGCAGAGCACCGACGGCTCCTCCCACGGTCAGCACCTCCGATGCCTGACGCAACCGGTGCGGTCGTCCCGTGGTGTACGCCTCGCCCTCGACGCCCATCCGCCGTTCCATCAGCCGCGACGCCGCCACCTCCATACCCGCGCCCAGTACAGCCATGCGCCGCGCCGGACCGGTCTCGTCGTAGGGCGCCAACAACATCCCCAGCCCGGCGCCACTGGCCGCCGCCGAACCCGTGAACACGAACGGCAGATACGGGTGCGCCTCCCGCCACGCCGGAACCGCCGTCTGCGACAACAGAACTGCCGTGTACGACGCCACTCCCGACGCTGTTCCCGCCGCCCACAGCCCGGCCGGTCGCGCCGCCCGCTCCACCAGCCGGCCCAACGCGGTCTTGCGCAGCCGACGCGGCATCAGCTCGGCCACGGCGATCACGCCCGACCCCGGACCGTACGCCGACAGGATCCAGGTGCCCATGCTCATCGGCGAGCTCGGCTTGGCCACCCGCAGCATGTGGTGGAACCGCTCCGGCCGCCCGAGGTCGGCGATCAGGAAGTACAGGCTCGCCAAAATGCTGACCAGCGAACCGATTCGGGTGACCTTGCGCAGCTCGGTCCGCCCCGTCAGGTCCGCGCCCGCTGCGAGCATCGCCGAGCCGCCGGACAGCCCGCCGCAGAATAGGTAGGCCGCGATCCTCCAGTCCCACACCGGGGTCTTGAGGATCTGCTTGCCGTAGTAGGAGCGGAATTCGGCCTTCGGCACGGCGAGTTGTTCGCGGGGCATCAGTTGCGACTTCCGAAGAACGAGGACACGGCGATGCCGATCATCGCCGACGCCGCCATCCCCGCGTAACGCCACATCGCGCCCATGTCGCGTGTCGGCACCACGGGATCCGGCGGCAGCCCGTACACCTCGGGCTCGTCGAGCAGCAGGAAGAACGCGCCGTCACCGCCGACACCGTCGTTGGGATCCTCGCCGTACAGCCGAGCCTCGGTAACGCCCCGCTCGTGTAACTCGTTGACACGCAGGGCGGCTCGCTCCCGCAGCTCATCGAGCACCCCGAACTGAATGGAGTCCGTCGGACACGCCTTCGCGCAGGCGGGCTCCAGCCCGTCACGCAGACGGTCGTAGCACAGCGTGCACTTCCATGCCCTGCCGTCACCCTCGCGCCGCTCGATAACCCCGTACGGGCAGCCGGACACACAGTAACCGCACCCGTTGCAGATGTCCTGCTGCACAACGACAGTCGCGAACTCAGTGCGGAACAGCGCGCCTGTCGGGCACACATCGAGACACCCGGCGTGGGTGCAGTGCTTACAGACGTCGCTGCTCATCAACCATCGGAAGTCCTGGCGGGTCTCGGGGCTCATCGTGTCGCCGGGGCGCTCGAAACCGGGGATCCCGAGGTCCACGCGTTCCTGTGACGGTTGCTCGATGAACGCGACATGCCGCCACGAATTGGCGCCCAGCTCACCGGTGTTGTCGAACGACATGCCAAGAAGGTTGTAACCGCTGTCGGGTACCTCGTTCCACTCCTTGCACGCGACCTCGCACGCCTTGCAGCCGATGCACACCGAAGTGTCGGTGAAAAAGCCCATCCGCGGCGGATGTTCGTCGTAGCCCGCGTCGGCGGCGACGTCGTCGAGAGGTCCGTAGAAGCTGTTGTGGCTCATGACTGCTCCTCGGTGTGGTCTTCCGACGGCCCGGTGGTGTCCAGGTTGGTACCGGTCTCGGGGGTGATCCGGGCACGCTCGCGGTACATCGCGATGTACTGCAGCAGCGCAGGACCCCGCGGCCGCCGCCCGGGCTGGATGTCACACGTCGCGACCTTGCTCTCCTGGATGAACACGTTCGGATCGGCCACCACGCCGAGCAGGTCGTTGACCACGTCGCCGTCGATCAAACCGACACTGCCCCAGTGATAAGGCATCCAGACCTGGTGCACAACCCGGTCCTCAACGCGCAACGGCCGCATCCGGTCGGTCACGAACACCCGCGCGTCCACCGCCGAGCGGCTGGTCACCACGTGCGCCCATTCCATATGCGTCAGACCGCGTTCGGCCGCCAGCTCGGGTGACACCTCGACGAACAGACCGGGCTGCAGCTCGCTGAGATACGGCAACTGGCGGCTCATCCCGCCCGCCGTGTGGTGTTCGGTCAACCGTGCGGCGGTGAAGACGAACGGGAACACCTCGCCGTGCAACTCCGGCGGTGACGGGTTCGACGGGTTGTCCGCTCGCCCGTACACCTTGCGCGCCGGGTTTCCCTGCTGCATGTAGAGGGCATTGGCCATCGGCGACTCGTGCGGTTCGTAGTGCGTCGGCAGCGGTCCGTCGAGCACCCCGTTGGGCGCGAACAGCCATCCCTTGCCGTCGGCCTGCATGACGAACGCGTCGTCGCCGCGCAGCGCCTCGACACCGACTGCGTCCGAAGGTGGTTCGTAGTCGGGCGGTTTAGTCGTCTCGAAGTCCGGGACGTCGAAACCCGTCCACTCCCCCTTATCGGCGTCCCACCAGATGAGCTTCTTGCGCTCGCTCCACGGCCTGCCCTGCGGGTCGGCCGACGCGCGGTTGTAGAGCACGCGGCGGTTCATCGGCCACGCCCAACCCCATTGGGAGTCGTCGTGGGGCTCGCGCCGCGCTGCCTGGTTGACCTCGTCGGCGTACACGCCGCTGTAGATCCAACAGCCACACATCGTGGAACCGTCGGACTTCAGCGAGGTATAGCCGTCGACGGCGCGATCGGTCGTCAGATCCACGCCGCTGATGCGCCGGAGCACGTCGTCGGCTGACGGCTCGTCACCGTCCAGCTTGTAGTCCCACGACAGGTCCAGCACCGGCCGGTCCCGCTCATCGGTTGAGCCGGCGAGCTTTTCGCGCAGAATCCGGCCCAGGTGGTAGAAGAACCACAGCTCGGAGCGGGCGTCGCCGGACGGTTCGACCGCTTGTTCGCGCCACTGCAGCTTGCGCTGCGTCTGGGTGAACGTGCCGGACTTCTCGACGTGCGAAGCCGCGGGGAACAGGAACACCTCGGTGCGGCAGGTCTGCGGGTCGATCTCGCCGGTCTCGATCTCCGGCGCGTTCTGCCAGAATGTCGCGCTTTCGATTTCGACGAGGTCGCGCACCACCAGCCAGTCCAGGTTGGCCATGCCGAGGCGCTGCAATCGGCCGTGCGCAGACCCGACCGCGGGGTTCTGTCCCAGCAGGAAGTACCCGAACACGTTGCCGTCGACCATGTCCATCACCGTGCGGTAGGTGCCGTGGTCGCCGTTGATGCGGGGCAGATAGTCGAAGCAGAAGTCGTTGTCGGCGGTGGCGTTTTCTCCCCAGTACTCCTTGAGCAGCGACACCATGTAGGTATCGGCGTTGTGCCAGAAGCCTTTCTGGTGGTCGCCGCGGATGTCGTCGACGTACTGCGAGAGCGTCTCTTGGCCGGCGTGCGGCATCGCGAGGTAGCCGGGCAGCAGGTTGAACAGCGTCGGCACGTCGGTCGAGCCCTGGATACTGGCGTGCCCGCGGAGTGCGAACACTCCGCCGCCGGGCCGGCCGATGTTGCCCAACAGCAGTTGGATGATCGACCCGGCGCGGATGAACTGCGCTCCCAGGGTGTGCTGGGTCCACCCGACGCTGTACACCAGCGCGGCAGTGCGCTCGCGGCCGGAGTTCTCGGCCCACGCCCGCGCAACGTCGAGGAAATCCTCTGCGGGCACACCGCAGACGCGTTCCACCATCTCCGGGGTGTAGCGGGCGTAGTGCCGTTTGAGGATCTGGAAGACGCAGCGGGGGTGCTGCAGCGTCGGATCGCTGGGGATCCGGTGCGCGGTGTCGTCGATGGGTGCGCCACCGGACCCCTGCTGGTCCGGCGCGGCCTGCTCCTTGGCTCCGGACCCGCCGCCTTCGCGATCGGTCCGCTGGTACTGCCACGTCGACGGGTCGTAGGAGGCGGATTCGTCGTCGTAGCCGGAGAACAACCCGTTGAGGTCCTCGGCGTCCTGGAACCGCTCGTCGACGAGGAACGAGGCGTTGGTGTAGGCGGTGACGTACTCGCGGAAGTCGAGGTCGTTGCTCAGGATGTAGTTGATGACCCCGCCGAGGAAGGCAATGTCACTGCCCGCCCGCAGCGTGAGGTGCCGGTCGGCCAGCGCGCTGGTGCGGGTGAACCGCGGGTCGATGTGCACGACCTTGGCGCCGCGCAACTTGGCCTCGACCACCCACTGGAACCCGACCGGATGGGCTTCGGCCATGTTCGAACCCATGATCACGATGAAGTCCGAGTTGGCGAGGTCCTGCTGGTAGTCCGTCGCCCCGCCGCGACCGAAGGAGGCTCCCAGACCGGGAACCGTGGCGCTGTGTCAAATACGCGCCTGGTTCTCGATCTGTAACGCGCCCAAGGCGGTGAACAGCTTCTTGATCAGGTAGTTCTCTTCGTTGTCCAGCGTCGCGCCGCCGAGGCTCGCGATGCCCATGGTCCGGCGCAGCGTGTTGCGGTCGGCGTCGAACTGCTGCCACCCCTTGTCCCGCGCGTCGAGCACCCGGTCCGCGACCATCTCCATGGCCGTGTCGAGGTCGATCTCCTGCCACTCGGTGGCGTACGGCGGGCGGTAGCGCACCTTAGTCAGCCGCTGCGGGCCGGTGACGAGCTGCTTGCTCGCAGATCCCTTGGGGCACAGGCGGCCTCGTGAAACGGGACTGTCGGGGTTGCCCTCGATCTGGATGACCTTCTCGTCCTTGACGTAGACCTTCTGTGCGCACCCCACCGCGCAGTACGGACAAACGGAGTGCGCGACCCGGTCGGCTTCGACGGTGCGCGGGGTCAACTCGCTCGAGCGCTTCGACTGGGCGGCGTGGCCGCGCCCCAACGGGTCCTGGCCCGTGAGCTGCCGGTACACCGGCCACGACTGGAACAACCCCTTGATGTCCACTGCGCCTCCTTCAGGCCTCGAAGGCTCCTTACCCGACGTTGCTCCCATCAAACCGCGCGCGGACTGCGGTTGCTACGTACCGGGCGTATCTCGGCGTTGTGCCTAGTCACACGGGGTGCGGCGCGAACGGCCATCGTCGTCGGATGGCTGCTGTGGGAGCCACGGTGGTCGGAACCCGACCCGATCATGGTTTGCACCCTCTATGGTGCTGCTGTGGCCGAAATCGACCGTCGCACCCTGATGATGATGACCGGAGCCGCCGCCTTTGGCGCGGCCGCAATCCAATCGCCGCTGGCCAACGCCTCGCCGGTTCGGCCTTCTCCGCCGTCACAGCCACCACCGGACGCGGTGGCCGGCGCGTACCTCTTCCACGACGAATTCGACGGTCCGGCCGGATCGGCGCCCGACCGCTCGAAGTGGATCATCCAGAGCTGGGACGATCCGGTGAACCCGCCGATCGCGGGCCACTACCGCGACGACCGCCGCAACGTGTTCATCGACGGCAACTCCAACCTCGTGCTGTGCGCCACCCAGGAAGGCGACCAGTACTTCAGCGGCAAGGTGCTCAGCCACTTCCGCGGCCAGATCGGCACCACCTGGGAAGCGCGGATCAAGTTCGACTGCATGCACCCCGGTCTGTGGCCCGCCTACTGGTTGCTGAACCAGGACCCGCTGCCCGACGGCGAGGTCGACATCGTCGAGTACTACGGCAACGAGTCCTGGCCGCCCGGGACCACCGTGCACGCCGCCTCCAACGGCAAGACGTGGGAAGGCATGTCTATCCCCCAGCTGGTGGATCCCGCGTGGCACACCTGGCGAACCGAGTGGAGTGAGGACGGTTTCCGCTTCTGGCGTGACTACGTCGACGGCGCCGAGCCGTACTTCACCGTTCCGGCCAAACCAATCCCCGTCCACGGCCGACCAGGCGACCTGCGGTGGCCATTCGGTATCCCCGGCTACTGGCTGCAGGCCATCTTCAACCTGGCGGTCGGTGGTTCGGGCGGCGGGGATCCGCGCCGGGCGCCATACCCGTCGGCCATGCTCATCGACTGGATCCGCGTCTGGTAGACGTCGCCGCCCGCGGTCGGCTCACGTGGCTGGAACCGCTGCTCGTCGGCATTCTCGGTGCCGCGGTGAGCCTCGCGGGCGCCGGACGACCGTCGTTCTGGTACGACGAGGCCGCAACGATCTCTGCGTCCTACAGTCGGCCGCTGTCTGCGCTGTGGCAGATGCTCGGCGACGTCGACGCCGTACACGGCTTGTACTACGTGCTGATGCACGGCTGGTTCACCATCGTGCCGCCGACCGAGTTCTGGTCCCGGGTGCCCAGCGGCCTGGCCGTCGGGGCCGCCGCGGCTGGGGTGGTGGTGCTGGGTCGGCAGCTGTCGTCGCGGGCGGTCGGGCTCACGGCCGGCGTCATGTGCGCGATCCTGCCCCGGGCGACGTGGGCGGGTATAGAAGCGCGCCCGTATGCGCTGACGATGATGCTGGCGGTCTGGCTGGCCGTGGCGCTGGTGTGGGCCGCCGGACGCGAATCCCGTTGGGTCTGGGGGGTTTACGGCGGCCTGCTGGCGGTGTCGATCCTGTTCGACGTCTATTTGGCGTTGCTGGTCCCCGCGCACGCGGTGTTCGTGCTGGCGTTTCGGCGGCGCCGGGCGGCGGTGCTGCCGTTTGCGATCACATCGGGTCTGAGCGTCGCGGTGATGACGCCGTTTGTCGCCGTGGTCGCCGGACAGGCCCAGCAGATCAGCTGGATCACGCCGATCGGCTCGCGCACGTTCGAAGACATTGCCGTACAACAGTATTTCGACCGCAACCCGTACTTCGCGACGCTGTCGTTGGTCGTGGTACTCGCGGCGATCGGGGTGTGGGTCTTCGCGAGGCGCCCGAGTGCCGAAGAGCGGGAAGCCGTCGTGTTGGCCGTCGCGTGGTTGGTGATCCCGACGGCGTTGATCGTCGCGTACTCGGCGGTGCGCGAACCGCTCTACACCCCCCGATATCTGTGCTTCACTGCACCGGCCATGGCGCTGCTGCTGGGCGTCTGCATCATGGCGGTGGCGCGCTCCGCGTGGGTGGCAGCGGCGGTCGTGGTGGTTTTCGCCTTGGTCGCGGCGCCCACTTTCATTGCCGTGCAACGTGGTCCGTACGCGAAATACCACATGGACTACAGCCCGGTAGCCGACCTGATCTCCGCGGAGGCCGCTGCGGGTGATTGCTTGCTGGTCAACGACACCGTCACCTTCCATCCCGCGCCGATGCGACCGTTGATGGCCGCGCGCCCCGACGCCTACGCCGGCCTGGTCGACGTCAGCCTGTGGCAGCGCGCCGCCGACCGCCGCCACGTGTTCGACACCAACCTGATCCCCGAGGCCTCGGTCGGACCGCTCGAGCACTGCGGCGTCGTCTGGATCATCACGCAGGCCGATCCCGACGCCCCCGAACATGAAGAGGGGGTGGCGATTCCACCCGGTCCTCTTTTCGGCGGGACGTGGGCGTTCGCGGTCAGCCACGATATGGGTTTCCGGTTGATCGAGCGGTGGCAGTTCAGTTTGGCGCAGGTGATCAAGGCGGAACGCTAGCCGCGCGTCGGATTGTGCACGCCGAGCGTACGGTTTGTACGTGAACCCGTTTCAATACACGGAGAAGGACACCGGATGAGCACACCGCCGTTGGTACCACCGTTCACCCACGACACCGCCGTCGCAAAAATCCGTGCTGCAGAGGATAATTGGAACACTCGCGACCCCGTGCGCGTCGCGCAGGGTTATACGCTGGACAGCCGGTGGCGCAACCGGTCGACCTTTCTTCAGGGCCGCGAAGAGATCATCGAGTTCCTGACCGGCAAGTGGGAGCAAGAACTCGAGTATCGACTGATCAAGGAACTGTGGGCGTACGGCGACGAGCGCATCGCCGTCCGGTTCGCCTACGAATATCACGATGCCGGGGGCCGGTGGTTCCGGGCGTACGGCAACGAGAACTGGGAGTTCGCCGCCGACGGGCTGATGAAGACGCGCCACGCGAGCATCAACGATGTCGCGATCACCGACCAGCAACGGTTGTTCCACTGGGACCGCTCCGGCCCGCGGCCGGCCGACCACCCGGGACTGAGCGACCTGGGATTGTGACGGGACGAGCGCTCAGTCAGGTACGAAACGGGCGGACGGCCGCGTAAGCCAGTCCTCGCGTAAGCCAGTCATAGTCGCCCTCGGCAGGTCCCAGCAGACAGCCCCTCGACGCCGCCCGGCTCCAGCAGACAGCGCTTCGACACTGCCCAGCTATCAGCGAATTATTCGCTCGGAGCGAATAATTCGCTCTGAGGCGGGCACTTGCGATGCGGAACCCACCAGAAACCAGTGGGACTGGTAGAGCCAGTGAGGCTGGTGGAGCTAATGAGGCTGGGAGCTAATGAGGCTGGGAGCTAACGAGGCTGTGGAGCTAATGAAGCTTGGGCGTTGAGCCGCTCCTGCGGAAGAAGCGTTCGGGTGCCGTCGCCGCCACGGCGGGTCACCTTTCGCGCGTCGAGGAGTTCGAGCAACGGCACCGCGACCCGCCGGGTGGTGTTCAGCGCGCGCTTGGCCTCGGCGACGGTGAACGGTTGCGGCAGCGCCGCGAGGATCTTTGCGGCGCGGTCGACGGCCTCGGGACCGAGGACGACGCCGTCGGCGATCCGGGTGAGCCGTCCGGCGCGGATCGCCGCCGCGAGTTCGCGCGGTCCCAGGTTCAGGTCGGCGAGTTCGTCGGCCTCCGGTGCGTGAAACGGCTCGACCGCCAACCACTCCTCGACCGTTCGCACGGCCTTGTCGACGCGTGCGGGCAGCTCCGCATCAGGGCGTCGCACCACCCCGTCGGCCACCTGAAGTCCGGTGCCCTCCAACAGCGCGAGCAGGAGTTCGGCGGCGGGCACACCGGCCTGCTGGCGTAAGGCTTCCAGCGGCATTCCCGCCGCGATGTCGTGACCGGCTGTCCAGTCGTTGAGCGCAGCCGTCATCTGGTGGCGACGCTGCGCCCACCAGTCGTCGTCGACCATCCACTCCCCGATGCGGGTGCCGTCAGCGTCAAAACCCATGGCGTGCAACTCGGTTACGCGGATACACGGTGGCGGACGCACCTGCCCGGTTGCCAGTTCCTCACCGCGCTCGCGTGCCGCACCGCGACGCCGCAGCGCGGGCGGCCGCACGTCGAGCACCTCGACGCCCGCGGCGATGCGGTGTTCGCCGGGGTCACGCAACAAGCCGATGTCACCGACCCGCAGCGGAAGCGGATGCGTCAGCCGAAGCCGTGCCCCGGCCGCGCCGAGCGATCGTACGCGCACCGGCACCGCGGCCGAACCGATGTGGAGCACGAGTTGCCGATGCAGTTCGCCGGGTTCCCTTAACAGAACGTCGATTTCGGCGGTGTCCAGCCATGCACCTGGCGTGCGGATGGTGTCGCCGCGACCGATGTGCCTGCGGTCGACACCGCGCACATTCACCGCGACCCGCGCGATGGCGCCGACCTCCCGCTGGTCTTCGCCGAGCGACTGCAGACCGCGGATCGTCAGCCGTCGTCCCGCGTGCTCGAGCTCGTCGCCGACACGCAAGGTGCCCCCCGCCAGCGTCCCCGTCACCACCGTGCCCGCGCCTCGGACGGTGAACGACCGGTCGACCCACAGCCGCACGTCGGCGTCGCAATCGGGCGCAGGCAGCGCGTCGACAAGCGAAATCACCGCGCTGCGAATGGCTTCCAGATCCGTGCCGAGCACCACCGGAACGTCGGGCAGTCGCTCGCGGACCTGTCCGATCGCGTGCGCGGGGTCGGCGAGGTCGCCCTTGCTGATCACGACGAGCAGGTGCCGAACCTCAAGCGCCTTCAGCGCGTCGAGGTGTTCGTCGGACTGCGGCATCCAGCCTTCCGTCGCGGCGACGACGAACATGACGGCGGGGACGGGGCCCACGCCGGCGAGCATGTTCGCGACGAACCGTTCGTGGCCCGGCACGTCGACGAACGCGACCTCACGCCCGTCGAGCGTGGTCCACGCGAAGCCGAGATCGATGGTCAGGCCGCGTCGCTGCTCCTCGGCGAGCCGGTCCGGCCACATGCCGGTGAGGCGTTCGACGAGCGTGGACTTGCCGTGGTCGACGTGGCCCGCGGTCGCTACGACGTACACGCCAGCACCGCCTGGACGAGCAGGCCGTCGTCACCGGGGGCCACCGTGCGCAGGTCCAGCAGGCACCGGCCGCCCTCCAGCCGTCCGACGACCGCGGGTGTGCCGGTGCGCAGCGGCGCGGCATAGTCCTCCGGCAGGCTGACCGCAGCGCTCGGCAGCGCGACGTCGGGCGCGCCACCACCGCCGACCGCGGCGGTGCAGTCGACGGCTTCGGCTCCCGGGAGCTGGGCGGCCAGGGCCTGCGCGCGGGCCCGCAAGTCGGCGACCTCGGCGTCGAGCGCCTGCATGACCGGCGGCGGCGGGCCGACCAGCGTGGCCTCCAGCGCGGCCAGGGTCAGCTTGTCGACGCGCAGCGCCCGCGCGGCGGGATGGCGGCGCAGCCGCTCGATGAGCTCCGCCGAGCCGAACAGCAGACCGGCTTGGGGCCCGCCGAGCAGCTTGTCCCCGCTGGCGGTGACGACGTCGGCGCCGTCGCGCAGCATCGTGGTCGCGTCGGGCTCATCGGGCAGCAGCGGATGCGGAGTGAGGAGACCGGAGCCGATGTCGGCAACGAGGGGAACGCCGAGGGAGGCGAGCTCCGGCACGCCGACCGTCGAGGTGAATCCCGTGACCGAGTAGTTCGACGGGTGCACCTTGAGGATGAAACCGGTGTCTGGGCCGAGCGCGTCGGCGTAATCGCGCAGGTGGGTGCGGTTGGTGGTGCCGACCTCGCGGATGCGCGAGCCCGTGGACTCCATCAGCTCGGGCAGGCGGAAGCCGTCGCCGATCTCGATCAGTTCGCCGCGGCTGACGACGATCTCCTTACCGGGTGCCAGCGTCATCGCGGTGAGCAGCAGCGCGGCGGCGTTGTTGTTGACGACGTGTACGCCGCTGGCCGTCGGAACCGCACTTGCCATTGCGGCGAGCGCGCCGCGTCCGCGGCGGGCCCGGCGTCCGGTTTCGAGGTCGAACTCCACGTCGGTGGCGCCGCTCGCGGTGACGACCGCGTCGACCGCTGCTTTCGACAGGGGGGCCCGACCCAGGTTGGTGTGCACGACGACCCCGGTGGCGTTGATGACCGGGCGCAGGGTGGCCGCGCTTTTCGGCAGCGATGCGACCGCGTCATCGGCGACCCGTTCCGGCTCGATCTCACCGGACCGCGCACGTTGTTGCGATTGTCCCACAACGGTTTTCACCAGTGTCCGGCCCAGCACCCGCGATGCCTCGACCAGGCGTGGATCGGCGAGCAGCGCGTCGGTGCGCGGCACCCGTCGTCGCGGATCGGTCACCGGGTCACCCCCTGCGATTTGTGCACCTTCAGGCGCGCCCAGCGCAACAAAACGTGCACAAATCGCATGAAGCCATCATGGCGCAACCGCGTCGATCGGGTACACCGATGGCATGTTGACCTCGGTGGGGCACGGTGCGCTCGATAAGTCAGAGCTCGCGCGGCTGCTGCGCGAAGCCGAGGTCGAGGCGCTCATCGACATCCGCCGCTATCCGAACAGCCGGCATAACCCCGACGTCGCGATGGCCGCGATCACCGAGTGGGCCGAAGAAGCCGGGTTGGCATACCGCTGGGAGCAGCGACTGGGCGGACGCAGAAGCCTGCCGGCGGGTTCGGAACCCGAGGATCCGTGGTGGCGGGTCAAGCAGTTCGCCGCCTACGCCGCGTACACGCGCACCGAGGAGTTCGACGACGCCATCGGCGAGCTCGTGGAGCAGTCGCAGCGACAACACACCGCGATGATGTGCAGCGAGTCGGTGTGGTGGCGGTGCCACCGCCGGATCGTCGCCGACGTCGCGGTGTTGCGGTTCTCGGTGCCGGTCATGCACCTGATGCACGACGGCCGGCTGGTGCCGCACGAGCCGTCGGATGGGGCCCGGATTCGCGACGACGGCCTGGTCGTGTGGGACGGCTGATCACCGGAAGGGGTGGCGGAGGCGGACGGGAATCGAACCCGCCAGCGACAGGATCTGCCGCTCAGCGATTTTGAAGACCGCGCCGGTCACCAGACCGGATACGCCTCCCTGACCCACCGCCCGATCATGCCAGGCAGCATGGAGGCTGTGACCGAGCAGATGACCTACCGACTGACCCAGTACGCCCACGGCGGCGGATGCGCGTGCAAGATCCCACCCGGCGAGCTCGAAGACGTCGTTCGGGGCCTGACCGGCGCGGCGCCGCGCAATCCGGTCGGCGAGCTGCTGGTGGGCCTCGACGACGGTGACGACGCGGCGGCGGTGCGCATCGACGGCGGCTCAGGCGGGGGGGTTGCGTTGATCGCGACGACGGACTTCTTCACCCCGGTGGTCGACGACCCGTACGACTGGGGCCGTATCGCCGCCACCAATGCGTTGTCGGATGTGTACGCGATGGGCGGACGGCCCGTCGTCGCGGTGAATCTGCTGGGCTGGCCGCGTGAGGTGCTGCCGTTCGAGTTGGTCAGCGAGGTGTTGCGCGGCGGACTGGACGTGTGCGGCGCTGCGGGCTGCCACTTGGCCGGCGGGCACAGCGTCGACGACCCGGAACCGAAGTACGGGTTGGCCGTCACCGGTGTTGCCGATCCGAATCGGTTGCTGCGCAACGACGCAGGCAAACCAGGTGTGCCACTGTCGTTGACCAAGCCGCTCGGTGTCGGGGTGCTCAACAGCCGGCACAAGAACACCGGCGAGACGTTCCCGGAGGCGATCGCGGTGATGACCACGTTGAACGCCGATGCCGCGCAGGCCGCCGTCGACGCCGGTGTCGAATGCGCCACCGACATAACGGGTTTCGGGCTACTCGGACACCTGCACAAGCTCGCGCGCGCCAGCGGTGTCACCGCGGTGATCGACAGCGCGGCGGTGCCTTATATCGACGGTGCGCGAGAGGCGTTGGCGCAGGGCTACGTCAGCGGCGGAACTCGGCGCAACCTGGGCTGGGTGGCGCCGCACGTCGACCTGACCGTCGTTGACGAAGACGAGGCGCTGTTGCTGGCCGACGCGCAGACCTCAGGTGGTCTGCTGATCGCCGGAGAGATTCCGGGCGCACCCGTGATCGGCGAACTGGTGCCGCGTGGCGAGCACACGATCGTCGTGCGCTGAAAGTTATGCCCGGGCCGTCCAGGCCACGCTGTCGGACTGAGCATCCCGGATGACCGTGTCGGCGGCGTCGCTCCACTGCGCGCATTCCGGTGTGCAGTCGTTCGATTTACCGACCGCGCACCGCATGACCATCGCACCGAGCGCGGGCGTCGTCATATGCGGTATCACAAGCAGTTTCACCGACGCAGAACGTCCGGCGACCACCATCAGCCGATGCGGTCGGCGCGGGGCGGGATTCTTGGTGCGGGTGCTCGACAGGATCGAGTTGTAGTCCAGCGTGCCTTCGGTGGCCGCCCAGTTGACCCGGATGTCGATGATCTCACCCAGCGTCTTGTGCAGGGTTTCGATCAGCTCGGGCAGTTCACCGGCTACCGAGCCGGTGTGGGGCCACCAGGCACCGTCGATGTCGGAGCCGAGTTGTGGTGCGAGCACGAGGCGGACGGGTCGGGCCAGCCGCCGCGTCCCCGTGAGGCCGTTCATGCCGAGGGTGTGGACGGACCGCGTTCGGGGCGGTCGGAGAACACCGGATTGGTCACGGGTTCGTTGGAGTGGTCTTCGCTCGAGACGTACTCGGGCTGCTGAGGGTGTGAAAACAGGTCGTTCGACTGCATGTAGCAAGTCCTTCGTTACGTTCCGCTGCGGCCGATGCCGAAAGTGGCGCGCGGTGTCAAAGCGCAGTTCCATCGCGTGGAAAAGATGGCTGCTAACCGGAGACGGCTGCCTTCAGGTTACACCCGTACCCAGAAGCGTGTGATCAACGGGTCGCGCCGTTGATCTGCGGCGTGGAGATCATGCCCTTCTCCACGCCCCACATCAGGGCGATGGTGCGGTACTCGCCGGTGGAGATCAGATGCGCCAACGCCTGGCGCAGCGACTCGGCCAGCCCGGACTCCTTGGCCACCGGCCAGCCGTAGGGCGCGGAGTTGAAGACGTCCCCTGCGGCCTCCAGCGCACCGCCCGAGGTCTTGATCGCGAACCCCGCGACCGGTGAATCCGTGGCCATGACGTCGACCTCACCGTTGATCAGCGCCTTGGTCAGGTCGTCCTGCGTCACGTAGACGACTTCGTCGATGGGCGCCGATCCGGCGGCCACACACTCCTTGCTCTTCGCCGGAATCTCCTCGGTCTCCTGAAGCGTCGCGTATGCCACGCCGATACGCAGCCCGCATGCGTCGGCCGGGGTGAACCCGGACCCGGTCCGCTGCGCCCACAGCGTGCCCGCCTGGAAGTAGGTGACGAAGTCGACCGACTCCTCGCGCTCCTTCGTATCGGTGACCGATGACATGCCGACATTGAAGTCACCGGCCCGCACCGACGGCAGGATGGCCTCGAACGCGGTCTCGCGGTATTCGGGAACCAGACCCAGCGTTCGCGCGATCGCGTTCATCAGATCGACGTCGAAGCCGACGATCTGACCGTCGGCATCTTTGAATTCGTTTGGCGCATAAGGGGTGTTGACACCGATGACGAGCTTGCCCGTCGACCGGATGTCCGCGGGCACCGTCGCCGCGATCGATGCCACCGCGCCTTCAGCGGCGGGCGGCGGCGTCGTGGTCTCTTCGACGCTGGCCGGTCTGGCGCTGCCGTCGCCGCGCCACTGCAATACGCCGAAGGTGCCAAGCGCCGCGACCAGCATGACCGACGCCGCCATGGCCAGCGCCCGGCGTGGCACCCGTCGGGCACGTGCCGTTGCCGGTGCCCGTCGCGCCTGGTGCCTGCCGCTGCCTGCGGTGCGTACCGGTGCGGTGAGCGCACGGCGTGCGGCGTCGGCCAGGTCGCCGGCCTTCTGGTAGCGCTTGGCAGGCGTCTTGGCCATCCCCTTGGCGATGACTTCGTCGAAGGCCGCCAATCGCGGATCGACCGCCGACGGCTTCGGCACGTCCTTGCTCATGTGGCCGGCGATCTGCTGCTCGAGGCTGTCGGCGGGATACGGGCGCACGCCGGTCAGGCACTCGTAGAGCACGCAGGCCAGTGCATAGATGTCGGCGGTCTGGTCGACCGGTTTGCCCTCGAAGCGTTCGGGGGCCATGTACGCCATCGTCCCGAGTGTGCTGCCCGCGGTGGTCAGGCCCTTCTCGCCTGCGCTGCGCGCCAAGCCGAAGTCGATGAGGTACACGAATTGGCGTTCGGTGACCAGAATGTTCGACGGCTTGATGTCGCGGTGGATCAGGCCGCGGGCATGGGCGGCGTCGAGAGCCGTCGCCACCTGTTCGGCGATCTTGACCGCGAGCGTGGTGTCGAGCGGGCGTTTACCGGCGTCGCTGAGGATGGCGCCCAGGTTGCGGCCCTCGATGAGGCGCATGTCGAGGTAGAGGCGGCCGTCGATCTCGCCGAACCCGTGAATGGGCACGACGTGCGGGTCGTTGAGCCCGGCGGCGGCCTGGGACTCGCGCCGGAAGCGCTGTTGGAAGATCTCGTCGGCGGCCATGCTCGGCGGCAACACCTTCAGCGCGACGATGCGGTCGGTCTTGGTGTCGTAGGCGCGGTAGACCTCGCCCATACCGCCGCGGCCGATCAGTTCCTGCAGCTGGTAGTGCCCGAATGGTGTCGCGTCCACCGTCTTTATTAACCCCTCGACAGCGGCCAACCCCGCATCGTGTGTCGATTGAAGTTACATCATGTTTGCCAGAATCTCTGAATATTCTTCGCCGTTCTCGGCGGGCGGCCGCGGGCCTGCCCTGGTTGTGCTTGTGCTGCTGTTTTCGGGGTGGGTGGGACAGGTTGCTGTCGGTGACGGATGTTGCCTGTCGTTCGTGCGGCGCGAGCGTGCGCAAAGTGCTGATTTTTCGCGGCGTGTCGGGTGCCGACGCGCACGCTCGCGAAGGGGGTGGAAGGAGGTTTGGATGGGCGGTCTCGGTCAATTCCTCGGACGACCGAGGGAGGCGCCATGCAGACGGTCCAGCGCGGGTGGTGGCACTGGCGGATGATCCACGCGCTCGGTCGAAATCCGCTCGTGCGCATGAGCGATCGCGTCGAGACCTTCGTGATGATGATGGCGGTGACGGCCTCGCTGATCGCCATACCGGTCGCCGGGGCGATGGCGACGGCCATCCACGAGGAACGTGGCCGCGCGTATGTCGCAGAAGCCCAGCACCGGTACCCGGTGACTGCCACCGTCACCGCGACGAGCGCGACGCTTCGAGGCACCGATGTCTCCGTGGTACAGGCGAATTGGCGGTTTGCGGGTGTTCAGCACACCGAGCGTTTCCGGTGGGACCGGCCCGTCAAAGCTGGGCAGACCATTGCCGTCTCGGTCCATCCGGACGGTCGTCGCGCGCAGCCGCTGGATCCGTGGTGGCGAGCCGGGGTCGACGCGGCGGTCGCGGCGATGTCGTTCTGGCTCGCGGTGACGGCGGTGGCCGCGATGTTCGTCGTCGGCGTCCGGCCGTGCCTGCGGCGGATTCGGTATGCGGCGTGGGACCGCGAGATCGCCAGCCTCGCCGACGACGGCGGCACGGCGAACCGTCGCTCCTGACGGGTGGGTACTCGAGCCGTCGCGGGACTCGAGCCGTCGCGCGGCCACTCAACCCCCGCGAGCGACCTCTCTTGTACGGCCAAACGCGGCGTGTCGGCGCACAAACACGGTCACTCGCGGGGGTTTGAGGTGGGCTCACGCGGGGGTTTGAGGTGGGCTCACGCGGGGGTTTGAGGTGGACTCACGCGGGGGTTTGAGGTTTGAGCTTTGGTGACAGTGGTAAAAGCACCGGCATGTTGACCAACTCGAAGAAGTTTTCACCGCTCCTGGTGGCCGGCGCGGCAGCTGCCGCGATCGCTGCCGCGCCTGCAGGCTTTGCTTCGCCGTCGTTCCTCCCGACCGGTGGCCCCTCGGGCTGCGTCGACCCCGCCGGCACAGGCTGCGCGGTCGCTCCGGCCCCGGCTCCGGCGCCAGCACCCGCGCCGGGTGTGTGGACACCGCCGCCGCCTCCTGGCGCTCCGGCCGCGGCCGGCGCCGTTCCGGGTGGACCGGCCGGCGTAGCCGGACCCGAGGGCGCAGCGGGCGCGATCCCCGGGGGCCCGGCCGGCGTGGCCGGACCCGAGGGTGCCGCGGGCGCGATCCCCGGCGGTCCCGCGGGAGCAGCCGGACCGCAAGGCGCGACGGGTGCCATCCCCGGCGGCCCGGGCGGAACAGCCGGACCGCAGGGCGCCGCGGGCGCCATTCCGGGCGGACCGTCCGGCGTGGCCGGACCGCAAGGCGCCGCCGGGTGCATTCCCGGAGTCGCTTGCGGCGCCGTGCCCGCTACCGACATCCCCTGATCAGTTCTGCGTCGCGGATGACGTGTCGGCGGTGGCGGATCTTGATGCAGCTTGATCCGCTGCTGTCGACACGGCAGTCTTCTTCGCCGACACCGTGATTCGCGCACCGCGGTGCGGTGTCATGATCACGTGCTTGAGCTTCGGCCGTTCGCCTGCGGCCCTCGTCGGCGCCAGCTCGACGCGGCGCAACACCTCACGCAACACCACGCGCATCTCCACCATCGCGAATCCCGCACCGAGACAGCGGCGATTGCCCCCGCCGAATGGCAGCCATGTCGTCGGGCTCAGAGTCGCGCCGACCATGCGATCCGGGTCGAAGCGGTCGGGGTCGGGATAGATGCCGGCATCGTCGTGCACCAGCGTGATGCTCGGCACCACCATCACCCCCGCAGGCAGCCGGTAACCGGCGATCTCCACCGGCTCGGTGAGGATCCGGCCGACATCGGGAACGACGGGGCGATTTCGCAGCGTCTCCTTGGCGATCGCGTCCAGATACTCGTCGTCGCCGGATTCGGCCGCCCGCATGGCCTTTGACAACACATCCGGATTGCGGGTCAACCGCTCCAGCGCCCAGGACAACCCGGTTGCGGTCGTGTCGTGCCCGGCAACCAACAGCGTGATCAGTTGGTCGCGCAGCTCCCGGTCGGTCATCCCCGCGCCGTCGTCGACCCCGGCGCGCACCAGCATCGCCAGCGCATCGGTGCGCTCAGCGAGGTTGGGATCGGCGCGGCGGTCCGCGATCTCGGCATACAGGAGCCGGTCGGCGTGATCCATGTTGCGGCGCAACCGTTGCCACAGGCGGTGTCTCAACAGCTTGGGTTTGGCGATCGCCACCGATGCCCACGGCCCGACGTTCAGCAGTTGCGGCATCACCTCGCGCAGCGCGGCCAACCGATCGGGGTCGCTGGCGCCGATCACCGTCCGCAGGATCACCTCGAGGGTGATCTCCGACATTTTCGGCGCCACCGCGAACGGCTCCCCCACCGGCCACCCGGCGATGTTGTCCGCCGCGATCTCGGCCATCACGTCGGCCTGCCGCGCCACCGCGTCACGGTGGAACGGCGCCATCATCAGCCGGCGGCGCTCTCGGTGCACCTCGTCATCGACGACCAACACCGAGCTGTCCCCCAACAGTCCCGCCAACATCGAATTCGCCTCGCCGGCATGGTAAATCCGCGGGTCGCCGGCGAACACCGTCTTGATGTCAGCCGGATCGGAGAGGTAGACCATCGAGCCGACCATCGAATTGGTCAGCGTGAACACGTTGCCGTAACGGCGTTGGCAGATCGACACGATCCGCGGCCACCACCGCATCATCAGCAACAGCAGTACGAACGACGGGAGCCGAGGTCCCGGCGGCAGCGCCGACGCCGTTGTTGGACTCATGCCTAATAGAGTAATGCCGTCGGCAGCGGGTAGGCAATGAAAATGACCCGCTATCCCGATTTCGACACCATGCCGATCGGCAAGCAGTGGCGAGCAGGCTCGTCAGGCAAGACCCGGCAGGACACCGACCCCTACACCGGCGACGTGCTGACCGAGATTCCCCAGGCCGACGCAGACGACCTCGACGAGGCCTACACGACGGCCCTTGAGGCACAACGAAATTGGGCGGCCCAACCGCCCATGGTCCGCGCGCAGGTGATGCGCGACGCCGCCGACGTGATGGGGGCGCGCAAGGACGAGATCATCGACTGGTTGGTCCGCGAATCCGGCGGCACCCTCGCCAAGGCCGAACTCGAGTGGAGCCTGGTGCGCTCGGTGCTGTGGGAAGCCGCGTCGATGCCCCACCACGTCGAGGGCAAGATCATGCCGTCGGACATCCCCGGCAAGGAGAGCCGCATCTACCGCGAGCCCGTCGGCGTCGTCGCGGTGATCTCGCCGTGGAACTTCCCGATGCAGCTGTCGAACCGGTCCGTGGCGCCCGCGCTCGCCGTCGGCAACGCGGTGGTGCTCAAACCGGCGGGCGACACCCCGGTCACCGGCGGACTGCTGCTCGCGCGAATCTTCGAGGAGGCCGGCCTGCCGCCGGGGCTGTTGTCGGTGGTGATCGGCTCGGGCTCGGACATCGGCGACGCGATCGTGGCGCATCCGGTGCCGCGCGTCGTCTCGTTCACCGGCTCCACGCCCGTCGGCGAGGGCATCGCGGCCAAGGCCGGGATCAAGCGCACCGCGCTCGAACTCGGTGGCAACGGCCCTATCGTCGTGCTCGAGGACGCCGACCTCGACCTGGCTGCCCGAGCCGCGGTGTTCGGGTCGTTCTTCCACCAGGGCCAGATCTGCATGATCGGCAACCGCACGATCGTCGACACGCGCGTCTTCGACGAGTTCCTCGACCGCTTCGTCGAGCGGACCAAGCAGCTCAAAGTCGGCGACCCGCGCGATCCGGAAACCCAGCTGGGGCCGATCATCAACACCTCGCAGGTGGAGTCGATTCAGGACAAACTCGACCGCGCCCGCAGCGACGGCGCCTCCCTGCTGATCGGCGGCGATCCCTTCGGGCCGACCGGTCAGTGCCTGCCACCGCACATCCTCACCGGCTCCAACGACGTGGCAACCGCCCGCGAGGAGGTGTTTGGGCCGGTGATGACGGTGATCCGGGCCGACGGCGACGAGGACGCGCTGCAACTTGCCAACGCCACCGAGTACGGGTTGTCGTCGGCGGTGTTCAGCCGCGACGTCGAGCGCGCGGTGCGGTTCGCCCAGCGCATCGACACCGGCATGACCCACGTCAACGACGCGCCCGTCAACGACGACGCCAACACGGCCTTCGGCGGGGAGAAGGCGTCCGGGATCGGCCGCTTCGGCGGCCAATGGGCGATTGACGAATTCACCACCGAGCACTGGATCTCCGTGCAGCACGAGCCGAGGCAGTACGCGATCTGACTTCTCCGGTCCCCGGTCGGCCAATGAGCCGCTTTCCACGGGTCAGCGGCTAAGTTGACGGCGGGTCGCTACCGACGTGACCCCCGACCGGAGAAGATCGTTGATACATGCGCGTTGACGGACGGGACATCGCCGTCTCGGGCAGCCTGCTGCAGCCTTTGACGAGGCGGACCAACGACATCGTCCGCGTCGTGCTGGCCGCGCTGTTCCTCGCGATCGTCATCACCGGCTCGGTCATCACCCGCAACGAGTGGGTGGCGCTGGAACGCTCGATCTCCGAGATCGTCGCGGTTCTGACGCCCACCCAGGCCAACCTGGTCTACCTCATCTATGGCATCGCGATCGTCGCGCTGCCGTTCGTGATCCTGGTCAGCCTGATCCTGTCGCGACAATGGAAGCTGCTCGCCGCCTACGCCGCAGCGGCCGTCATCGCCGGATCCGCGTTGTCGATCAGCGGCCTGGGGCTGACCGCACCGCGCTGGCACTTCGACCTGTCCGGGCGCCTCGACACGTTCGCGTCCCAATTCGTCGACGACCCGCGCTGGATCGCGATGCTCGCCGCGGTGCTCACCGTCTCCGGCCCCTGGTTGCCTGCCCGATGGCGGCGCTGGTGGTGGACGCTGCTGCTGGCGTTCGTGCCAATCCACCTGGTCGTCAGCGCGGTGGTGCCGGCCCGCTCGCTCGTCGGGCTGGCGGCCGGCTGGTTCGTCGGCGCCCTGGTGGTGCTCGTCGTCGGAACCCCCGGGCTGGAGGTCCCCCTCGACGGCGCGGTGCGGGCGATGGCCCGGCGCGGATGCGTCGTCACCGGCCTGCGGGTGGTGCGCCCGGCAGGCGCCGGACCGCTGGTGCTGACCGCCACCTGCGAAGACCAGCAGACCGCGGCCGTGATGGAACTTTACGGACCCCACCAGCGGGGCGGCGGCGTGCTGCTGCAGCTGTGGCGAAAAGTGCGGTTGCGCGACCGCGAGACCGCGCCGCTGCACGCGTCGATGCGCCGCCTCGTCGAGCATCGCGCCCTGATGGCCATCGCGATCGGCGAGCTCAAGGTCGCCAACGCGTCGACGATCGCCGTCGCCGCGCTGGACCGCGGCTGGACGCTGTACGCCCACACCCCGCCCCGCGGAATTCCGATCAGCGAGTGCGCCGACTCGATACCCGTCGGCCGGGTGTGGGAGTCGCTGCGCGACCTGCACGACTGTCAGATCTCCCACGGCGACCTGCGCAGCAGCGAGATCACCGTGGACGGAGACACGGTGCTGTTCGGCGGATTCGACAACGCCGAGTACGGCGCCACCGACGCCCAGTTGCGCAGCGACATCGCTCAGCTGCTGGTGACGACGACGCATCTCTACGACGCGGGTTCGGCGGTGCGGGCGGCGATCGACGCGTTCGGCAACGACGCGGTGCTGACCGCGTCGCGGCGGCTGACCATGGCCGCGATGCCGATGCGCATCCGCAACTCCGTGACCGACCCCAAGGCCGTCATCTCCGCCGCCCGTGACGAGGTGAAGCGTCAGACCCGCGTGGACGAGATCCGCACCGAGACCGTCACGCGGTTCACCCGCGGCCAGGTGATCCAGCTGGTACTGCTGGCCGCGCTGGTCTATGTCGCCTACCCGTTCCTCTCCTCGGTGCCGACGTTCGTCACCGAACTGCGCACCGCGAACTGGTGGTGGGCGCTCCTCGGCCTGGCCGCCACGAGCCTGACGTACCTCGGTGCGGCGGCGGCGCTTTGGGCGTGTGCCGACGGGCTGGTCAGCCTGTGGGGGCTGATCGTGATGCAGGTGGCCAACAAGTTCGCCGCCACCACGACGCCCGCTGGAGTGGGCGGGCTGGCGCTGTCCGCGCGGTACCTGCAGAAGGGCGGTGTCAGCCCGATGCGCGCCACCACCGCCGTCGCGCTGCAGCAGTCCGTCCAGGTCATCACTCACCTGGGGCTGCTCATCTTCTTCTCCACCGCGGCCGGCGTATCGGCCGACCTGTCGCGCTTCGTCCCCAACGTGACGCTGCTGTACCTGATCGGCGGTGTGCTGCTCGGGCTGGTGGGCACGTTCTTGTTGGTGCCGAAGCTGCGGCGGTGGCTGTCGACGGCGGTGCGGCCGCGGCTGGAGGAGGTGGTCGGGCACCTCATCGCACTGGCCCGGGAACCGCGACGGCTGGCGATCATCATGGCGGGCTGCGCCGCGACGACGCTGGGCAACGCGTTCGCGCTGTGGGCGGCGATCGAGGCCTTCGGCGGTGACACGTCGTTCATCACGGTCACCGTGGTGACAATGGTGGGCGGCACGCTGGCCTCGGCCGCACCCACACCGGGCGGGATCGGCGCGGTTGAGGCGGCGCTGATCGGCGGTCTGGCGGCGTTCGGGATGCCCGCCGCCGTCGCCGTACCGTCGGTTCTGCTCTATCGGGTGCTGACCATCTGGCTGCCGGTCTTAGTCGGTTGGCAGGTGATGCGCTGGATGACCAGGAATTCGAAAATCTAGGCCTGATGTCGTGGTGCCGCCCCTCACCACCGCAGCACTCGGAGGTACTGTTTCACCATCGTGTCGAGAAAAACTGCGCGATAGTCGAATATTCGTCCCTCGATCAGTTTCTAAGGGTGGGCCGTGGTGGGAACCTCAGATACACAGCAGAGCTCGACAGACCAGGCGCAGTCGAAGTGGCTGTCCAAATCCGCATCGCAGACGCGCGGATCGGACAAGGACGAAGTCCAGTTCCACTACGACATCTCCAACGAGTTCTTCAAGCTCTGGCAGGACCCGTCGCAGACCTACAGCTGCGCGTACTTCGAGAAGGACGACTACACGCTGGAGCAGGCGCAGCTCGCGAAGGTCGACCTCTCACTGGGCAAGCTGGGCCTGAAGCCCGGAATGACGCTGCTCGACATCGGCTGCGGCTGGGGTTCGACGATTCAGCGGGCCGTCGAGAAGTACGACGTCAACGTCATCGGCCTCACGCTGAGCGAGAACCAGAAGCGCCACATCGAGGAGAACCGGTTCGCCAACATCAAGAGCGACCGGAAGATGGAAGTCCGGCTGCAGCCGTGGGAGGAATTCGAGGGCCGGGTCGACCGGATCGTCTCCATCGGCGCGTTCGAGCACTTCGGCTTCAACAAGTACGACGACTACTTCAAGAAGACCTTCAACTGGATGCCCGACGACGGCGTGATGATGCTACACACGATCATCATTCCCGAGGACGAGGAGATCAAGGCAAAAGGACTGCCGCTGACCATGTCCCGGGTGAGATTCATCAAGTTCATTATGGACGAGATCTACCCCGGCGGACGTTTGCCGCTGGCCTCGATGGTGCGCGAGCACGCAAACAAGGCCGGCTATACGGTCACGCGTGAACAGCACCTGCAGTCGCACTACGTCAAGACGCTCGATACCTGGGCAGCGAACCTCGAGGCCAAGAAGGACGAGGCGATCGAAATCACCTCCGAGCAGATTTACGAGCGCTTCCGCAAATACCTGACCGGTTGTGCCGATCTTTTCCGCGACGGCTACACCGATGTCGCTCAGTTCACGTGCGAGAAGGCGGCTGCTTAGCCGGTTTAGGAAAAATGCGATATAAAGCTTGGTCGTTACGGGGTCGTCGGGGTCGCGTAACCGCATAGGAGGCCAAAGGAAATGTCGGATAATTCGGGGACGACGATGAAGGTCGCGTACGAGGACGTTCAAGCCCACTACGACCTTTCGAACGACTTCTTCGGCCTCTTTCAGGATCCGACGCGGACCTACAGCTGTGCGTACTACGCGCGTGACGACATGTCCCTCGAGGAAGCCCAGTACGCCAAGATCGACCGCGCGCTCGCCAAGCTCGACCTGAAACCCGGGATGACGCTGCTCGACGTCGGCTGCGGCTGGGCTTCGGTGATGAAGCGGGCGATCGAGACCTACGACGTCAACGTCGTCGGGCTGACGCTGAGCCGTAATCAGCACGCACTGGGCCAGCAGATCCTCGACGCGGTCGAAACGGACCGGTCCCGGCGGGTGCTGCTCAAGGGCTGGGAGGAGTTCGACGAGCCCGTCGATCGCATCGTGTCGATCGAGGCGTTCGAGGCGTGGCCCAAGACGAAGTACAAGGCGTTCTTCGACACCTGCCACCGCGTCATGCCCGCCGACGGCCGGATGGTGCTGCAGACGATCATGGGGCACCCGCTCAAGCGCTGGCCCGAGCTGGGCATCCCGATCGTGATGTCGGACCTGAAGTTCATGCGGTTCATCGCCAAGGAGATCTTCCCCGGCGGCGCCGTGCCGTGCGACGAGGACGTCTACGAGTTCGCGGGGAACGCCGGCTTCACCGTCGCCGACTTCGACGATATGACCCCGCACTACGTCCGCACCCTGGACACGTGGGCCGACAAGCTCGAGGCCGCCAAGGATCAGGCGATCGCGGTGACGTCGCAGGAGGTCTACGACCGCTACATGAAGTACCTGCGCGGTTGCTCGGACTTCTTCAGCCGTAACGTCAGCTACGTAGGACAGTTCACGCTGACCAAGTAGCCGCTAGTAGGCGCCGAACACCAACGACACGTTGTATCCGCCGAGCCCGAACGAGTTGGTGACCGCGTACCGGTAGTCGGCGCGGCGCGGGCTCTCGGCGACCACATCGAGATCGATCTGCGGATCGAGGTCCTTGAGGTTGAGCGTGGGCGGTACGAGCCCGTCGCGCAGCGCCTGCACCGTCAACACGGCCTCGATCGCACCGGCCGATCCCAGTGAATGCCCCAGCGCCGCCTTGGGCGCGTACACCGCAGGCGAGTGGTCACCGAGCGCCCTGCGGATGGCCTTGGCCTCGGCCAGGTCGCCGTGGACGGTGCCGGTGGCGTGGGCGTTGATGTGGTCGATGTCGGTCGGGCTGAGGCCGGCCAGTTCGATCGCCCGGGCGATCGCTTCGCCGGCGCGCTCGCCGTCGGGATCGGGCTCGGTGATGTCGTAGGCGTCGGAGGTCATGCTCGCGCCCATCAGCCGGGCCAGCGGTTGCGCACCGCGCGCCTTGGCGTGCTCCTCGGTTTCGATGAGCATCAGCGCGCCGCCCTCGCCGAAAACCATGCCGTCGCGGTCCTTATCGAAGGGTCGGCAGGCGCCCGCCGGATCGTCGTTGTTGGTCGACAACAGCTCCTGCAGGCTGAAGGCCGCAACCGGGACCGCCTCGATGTGGGTCTCGACGCCGCCGCAGATCACCATGTCGGCCTCGCCGAGGACGAGGTGTCGCCAGCCCTGGGCGATGGCCGCGGCGCCCGACGCGTCGGCCATCACCGGCGAGATGATGCCCGCCTTCGCCTTGCGATCCAGGCCGACCGCGGCGGCCGCCCCGTTGGGCATGTACATCTGGATGGTCAGCGGCGACACGGCGCGCAGGCCCTTTTGCCGCCAGAGGTCGTGCTGGAGCGGGATTTCTTCGGTGCTGCCGAGCGCGAGGCCGACCGACACCGCCAGCCGGCGGGTGTCGACGTCGGGGTTGCCCGCGATCTCCCAGAGCCTGCGGCTCAGGACGGTCGACATCTTCTGCATGTACGACGTCCGGCGCCGTTCGACGCGGTCCAAATGCTCGTCGAGATTCTCGAGGATCGCGCCCCCGATGCGGACCGGCGAGTCGAACTCGTCGATGAACCACTTGTCGAGCGCCCGGATGCCGCTTCTGCCCTGCTGGAGCAGCCTCCAGGTCTCTTCGGCGCCGGTGGCCAATGCTGTCGTCGAGGCGACAGCGGTCACGACGATGTCGGGGAATCCGTCGCCAGTCCTGAGCGCGGCCATGCCGGATGCTCCTCGTTCACTCGAATATGTTCGGGTAGTACTGAATATTAGGACCCTCCGAAACGATGGACGACTGGTGGCTGAACTCAATGTGCTCGGCGAGCCGCTTCAGCCGTGCAGTTCCGACCCGCTGACCGGCTTCTACAGGGACGGGTGCTGTTCAACCGGGCCCGAGGATCTCGGAAGCCACACGATCTGCGCGGTCGTGACGGCGGAGTTCCTCCGGCACCAGCGGTCGATCGGCAACGACCTGTCCACCTCGCGACCGGAGTACCGCTTTCCCGGTCTTCGGCCCGGCGACCGCTGGTGCGTGACCGCGGTGAACTGGTTGAAGGCCTACCAGGACGGCTTCGCCGCGCCGGTGGTGCTGGCGTCTACGCACGAGCGGACGCTCCAGGTGGTTCCGCTGGAGGCGCTGCGCGAACACGCCGTCGACGTGCCTGACGACCTCGGAAGCCTTTGACGCATTCGGTCGGCGAGCGATTGATTGCGCATGCCGCGTCGCCATGTCAGACCGGACGTCGGCGGCGGTCTGCAACCCGGTGTCCGTTGGTCCGCTCACAGCGCAATCAATGCACGGCGTTGAACTTCACCGAGAGGATCGCCCGGCCCGGTCAGCTGACTTGACGTCGGCTCGCGACCACGACGGTTGGGCCGAACGGGCGGGTGCGAAATTTGACGGTGATCTCCGGACCGGCGTGGCGCGCGAGCGCACTCAATGCCGACGGACTGTAGGCACGTAGTGAGCTGATTACCCCGTCGTGCAGCAGCGGCATCAGCGGGCAGAACGGCAGCGTCGCTGCCAGCACAACCGCATGCACGGGCGCCGGCGGTCGGCGCAGGTCGATAATCATCAGCTTCTTCGCTGCCCGCGTTCCCTCGGCGAACACAAGTGCGGCCTGTGCGGGTGGCAGGTGATGCAACGACAACGCGAACACGGCGAGGTCGTAAAACCCGTCGGGGGCGTCGATTTCGGTGGCATCCATTTCCCGCACCGTGGCACGGGGATCACTGCCGAGCCCACCCGCGGCAACAATCCCGACGAAGGAGGGATCGATGTCGGTTACCGTGACCCGAGCAGTGGGGTGGCTCTCGAGCACTTTCTCCGACAGCCCGCCAAGGCCCGCTCCCAACTCCAGAATCTTCGGCGAGGAGAACTCGGCCACCTCGTCGAGCACGACCTTGGCGATCTTGCCGTAGACGCCCAACCGTCGTCGCCGCCCACCGCGGTCGAGGGCCACCACGACCTTTCGTTTCAACTCGTCGACGTCGTCGCGGTCGAGGTACTCGAGCCGATTCGTCTGCAACCGCCGGTCCAACCACGACGCCTCAGGACCGCCGCGGGGCATGTCGACTATGTCGAGTGTGCTATCGGTCATCGCGCTTCCAGTGCCTGCTCGAGTTGTCCGACATACCTGCCGAGCGACTCGCTCGTCAGCATCTCAAGGTGTGAGCAGTCGACAGCGTATGTCGTGACGTCACCCGTGACGTAGGGCTGCCAGGTCCGGACTGGGCATGTCACGTCGTCGTGGCTCGCAGAGAAGACGACCATGTCGCCGTCGAATACCTCGGGAACGTGATCCTGTAAGTACCGCTGATTTTCGCTGAGACACTGGACCATGAACTGCAGCAACTCTTTCGACGGGAGTACGAGCTCGGCCCCCTCGAAATGCCGATAAACCGATTGCACCGCCTCGGCGGAGGTCAGCGGTTCCTCTCGGTACGGGACGTCGATACCGTTCAGTTGCAGGATCTTTCGCAGGATGTCACCCGGTTCGGAGGCTTGCTCCGTCACCATCACTCGGTTCGCGCTGAACGCGTCGTCCAACAGGACCAGGCTCTGAACGACACATCCGCGGCGCTGCAGTTCGACGGCCACGGCCTGGGCCACCACACCGCCGAGTGACCAGCCAAGGAGCTTGTAGCGACCGTTGGATTGGAGGGCCTGAATTCTGTCGGCATAACGTGCCGCCATTTCGGAAATGGTTCGGGGCACCGTTTCGCCTTCAGGCGCGGCCTGGTTGATACCCATTATCGGGCAGTCCAGATGATCGGCGAGGATCCGATATACCCAGCTGAGTCCGAATCCTCCGTGAATGCAGCACAGCGGCACGCCCACACCATCTTTGAGTACCTCGACGGGCACGACCTCCGCAACGCTGTCCAGAGTCCCCAGTTGCCGGCTCAGGCCACGGACCGACGGTGCGTGGAACATCGTGCGCACCGCCAGGTCAGTGTCTAGCTCGGAATTGATCGCTGCGACAACGCGGATCGCGCCCAGCGAGTCGCCGCCGAGGTCGAAGAACGAGTCGTCAACGCCAACCCGCTCGAGGCCCAGGATCCGGGCGTAGATGTCACCGATGACCATCTCGGTGGCCGTTTCCGGCGCCCGGTAGGCCTTGGCCCCCTGGTATTCGGGCGGAGGTAGGGCGCGGACGTCAAGTTTGCCGTTAACGGTTAGCGGCAACGCGTCGACGACCACGATGGCAGCCGGCACCATGTAGCTTGGCAAGCGCTCGGCGAGTACGCGTCGGACGTGTGCGGGATCGATTGTAGCCGAGGAACATTCGGTCACATAGCCGACGAGGCGGTCGTCGCGTGCAACCACCGCAACCTGCTCCACGCCGACGACCTCGGCGAGCGCCGCCTCGATCTCACCTGGTTCGATGCGGTGGCCGCGGATCTTGACCTGTTCGTCGGCGCGCCCGAGGTAGCGCAGTTGCCCGTCGGCGCCCCACCGGACGACATCACCGGTGCGGTACATCCGTCGTCCCGATGCTTCCGCGTCGGCGAACGGACAGGCCACGAATCGTGAGGCGGTCAATCCGGCACGGTTCACATATCCGTAGGCCAGCCCATCACCGGCCACATACAGCTCGCCGACCACGCCCGGAAGCACCGGCCGCAGCCAGCTGTCGAGGACGAAGAATGCCGCTCCCGAAATCGGTGCACCGATGGGTACCTCGTGCGATCCCGCCCTTAGCGGCGCGCTGAATGACGTGTACCACGTCTCCGTGGGGCCGTAGCCGTTCACCATCAGCCGACCATCCGCCCACCGATCGACGAGGTTGGCTGGACAGGCCTCCCCTGCCACCACCAACGCCACTCCGTCGAGGCCGTCGGGGGAGAGCAAGCCTGCGGCCGACGGTGTCTGGTTCAACACGCTGACCTTTTCGTCGATCAGCAGCGCGTGGAAGTCCCGTGGCGACGATGCCACCTCCTCGGGGACGACCACCAGTCGACCGCCACGCAGGAGAGCACCGAATATCTCCCACACCGACACGTCGAAGGCGAGCGAATGCCACTGTGTCCACACCCCCGCCGGTGGCAGGCCGTCGTCGGTTGCCTGCACCAACTGGGTCACCGTGCGGTGGGCGACGGCCACCCCTTTGGGAAGTCCGGTGGTTCCGGAGGTGTAGATGACGTAGGCAAGGTCGTCGGCGGCGGGCAGCGGCAGCGCGGAACAGGGATGGACGTCGATGCAGGGCCCGGCGACATCGACGACCGGCATGTTGCGGCCGCCCAGCCGTGCGGCCAGCCCGGCCCGGGTGATCGAGGCGACCGGTGCGGCGTCTGCGAGCATGAACTCGAGGCGCGCGTCGGGATGCGCGGGATCGATCGGCAGGTAGGCCGCACCCGTCTTGAGTACCGCGAGAATGGCCACGACCGCCTCGGCGGAACGCTCCAATAGCAGCGCTACCGACTCGCCGGTCCGCGCACCCATGCTGATCAGCTTGTGTGCCAGCCGATTCGAGTCGTCGTCCAGTCGTCGGTACGTCATCGACCGACCGCCGCAGCTCAGCGCCTGCGCCTCGGGGGTGCGCGCCACCTGCGCGGCGAACAACGCCGGGATCGACACCTCGGGATAGGCTCCTCGCGCCAACACCGCGCGATTGCCGACCTCGTCCAGCAACGCTTGCTCGCCGGTGTCGAGCAAGCCGATGGACGACATCCGCTGCTGCGGGTCGGCCGTCATGGCCACCAGGACCCGCTCCAGCCGCCGGATCAGGGTTTCGATGGTCGCCACGTCGAATATGTCGGTGCGGAACTCGACCTCGCCGCGTATCCCCCCGGGCTCGCCGGTGTCGGTCCAGTTCTCGGCCAGGTGGAACACCAGATCCATTCGGGCGGTGCGGATGTCCACCGGCCTCTGGGTGACTTGCACATCACCGAGGCTGAGCCCGGCGGCGTTGCCGTGTTCACCCAGCACGTTCTGCCAGGCAAGCATCACCTGCACCAGCGGATGATGGGTCAGGCTGCGGGACGAATTGAGCCGGTCCACGAGTAATTCGAATGGCACGTCCTGGTTTTCGTAGGCGGACAGGCTACGCCTACGCACCTGGTCCAGCACTTCGGCCAGCGTCGGATCACCGCCGAGGTCGACCCGCAGAACCAGCGTGTTGACGAAGAATCCGACCAGATCGTCGAGCGCACGGTCGACCCTACCGACGATCGGGAATCCCACGGCGACATCGTTGTTGGCGGTGATCTTGGCCAATAGCACCGCGAGAGCGGACTGAAGCACCATGAAGCTGGTCCCGTTGTGTTCGCGCGCCACCTCGCGGACCAGATTCTGCAAATCGGCCGGCCAGTTCACGGCCACGCTGGCTCCGCCCTGATCGGCCACCGGTGGATAGGGCCGGTCGGTGGGGAGTTGCAGCCGTTCCGGCAATCCCGCCAGGGCATCCCTCCAGTACGCAAGTTGCCCGGCGATCGGGCTGTCGGCGGCATCGACATCACCGAATTCGCTGCGCTGCCAGAGCGTGTAGTCGGCGTACTGGACCGGCAAGGACGGCCAGTCGAGCGGCTGTTCGCTGCACCGTCTGGCGTACGCCACACCGAGGTCGCGCATCAGCGGGCTCACCGACGAGGCGTCGGCGGCGATGTGGTGCACCGCCGCAGCAAAAATGTGTTCCTGGTCTGAGACACGGAACAGCGTTGCCCTGAACGGCATTTCGCTGGCCAGATCGAAGGAGTGACGCACTGTGCGCTCGACGGCCTCTTGCAGCGTGGTCGCCGACCAGTTGCGGGCGTCGACGACGTGCCAGCCGTAGTCGGCGCGCTCGGGTGGTACCACCAGCTGGTAGGGCACCCCGTCGGTCGCCAGGAACAATGTGCGCAGCGTCTCGTGGCGAGCGACAACGTCGTGCAGTGCCAGGCCCAACGCATCGGCATCCAGGCGCCCGGACAGCTCCAGCACCACCGCCATGTTGTAAACCGGTGAGGGACCGTGCAATTGGTCGAGGATCCACAGCCTGCTCTGCGCGAAGGAGAGCGGGACCTCCGCGGGCCGTTCGGCGGACACCAACGGTGCGCGCCGGCCGACCGCCTCGCTCACCCGAGGCGCCAGTTGCGCGACCGTGGGTACGTCGAACAGGGCACGCACGGAGAGCCCGGAATCGAATGCGGTGTTGATCGCCGCCACGGCCCGCATCGCTGACAACGAATCGCCGCCGAGGTCGAAGAAGGAGTCGTCGACGCCGACCCGCCCGACATTGAGCACCTCGGCGTAGATGTCGGCCACGATCTCCTCGACCGCATTGCCCGGGGCCCGATAACGCTCACCGCCGTACTCAGGGGCCGGCAGGGCGCGGGTGTCGAGCTTGCCGTTGACCGTCAGCGGCAGAACGTCCAACACGACCACGGCCGCCGGAATCGTGTACGCCGGCAGCCTTGTGACCAGCTGGTCGCGAATGTCGGACGAGTCTGCTGTCCCGACCACGTAGCCCACGAGGCGTTTGTCGCCGCAGTGGTCCTCGCGAGCGATCACCGCCGCCTGCTCGACGCCGTCCAATTCGACCAGGGCGGTGCGTACCTCACCGAGTTCGATGCGGTAGCCGCGGATCTTGACCTGCTCGTCGGCGCGGCCCAGGTACTGAAGTTGCCCGTCGTCGCCCCACCGCACCAGGTCTCCGGTGCGGTACATCCGGGCGCCCGGCCCACCGAACGGACAGGCGACGAACCGCGCGGCCGTGAGCCCGGACCGCCGCCAGTACCCCTCTCCCACGCCGCGGCCGGCTACGTACAGTTCGCCGAC
Source organism: Mycobacterium neumannii (assembly GCF_002245615.1). Lineage (NCBI taxonomy): Bacteria > Bacillati > Actinomycetota > Actinomycetes > Mycobacteriales > Mycobacteriaceae > Mycobacterium > Mycobacterium neumannii. Next base: position 68,198 of record NZ_NKCO01000015.1, read on the forward strand.
CACGCCGGCGGCCGTCGGCCGCAGCCACCCGTCGAGCACGAACAACGCTGCGCCTGCGACCGGGGCGCCGATCGGCACCGGACCCGGCCCCGCCGTCAACGGCGCGCTGATCGTCGCGTACACCGTCGTTTCGGTGGGCCCGTATGCGTTGATTAGCACCGCGTTCTGCGCCCAGCGCTCGACCAGCTCCACTGGGCAGGCCTCCCCGGCGACCACCAACGCGGTCGACTCCAGTCCCTCGGGCGAGAGCATTGCGGCCGCCGAGGGGGTTTGGCTGAGCACGCCCACGTCTTCGGCCAGCAGCAACTCGCGCAGGTCTTCCGATGACGCCGCCACCAGGTCGGGGACCACGACCAGCCGGCCGCCGCGCAGCAGGGCGCCCCAGATCTCCCACACCGAGACGTCGAAGGCCAGCGAATGCCATTGCGTCCAGACCGCCGTCAGCGGCAGGCCGAGGTCCAGTGAATCAAGGTGCTGCGTGACGTTACGGTGTGAGATAGCAACACCTTTGGGCACGCCAGTGGTGCCGGAGGTATAGATGATGTAGGCCAGATCGTCGGGTGCCGGCGGTGTTAGCGCCTCGCTCGGTTGCGCGTCGATCGCGGGGTCGTGCACATCGATGGTGGGCGACCCCGACCCGCCGAGCCGATCGACCAGTCCGGCAGACGTCACCGTGGCGATCGGCGTGGCGTCTTCAATCATGAACCTGATTCGGTTCGGCGGTAGCGCGGGGTCGATCGGCAGGTAGGCCGCACCGGCCTTGAGCGTCGCGAGTATCGACACGATCGCTTCGGCCGACCTCTCCAGCAGGAGTGCCACACACTGCCCCGGTCCGGCACCATGCTCAATCAGCAAGCGCGCGAACCGGTTCGACGCATCGTCGAGCTCGTCGTAGGTCCACGAGCGCGTTTCGTCACTCAGGGCGACCGCATCAGGTGTGCGCGCGACCTGCGCGACCCACAGAGCCGGAATCGACGCGAGCGTCGCAGGCTGATGCAACACCTCGCGGTTACCGAACCGGTCGAGCTGGGCGTGTTCGGCGGCATCGAGTGCATCCATCGACGACAGCCTTTGGGTGGGATCGGCGGTCATCTCCTCGAGCACCCACTGCAGGCGTCGCATGAGCGCGTCGACTCGGGTCCTGTCGAACAAATCGGCGTCGAACTCGATGCGCAACCGCAACTCCTCGGCCGACCGTGCCTGCAGCATCAGAGGATAATGCGTGGACTCGGTGCCGACGATCTCGGTGATCGCCAACTCGGTCACGTCTGCCAGGGCGCTGGTGTCGACGGGGTAGTTCTCGTATACGAACAGGGTGTCGAACAACTGGTCGCAGCCGGTGACTTTGTGAATCTCGTTGAGCGCTAGATGGTGGTGCTCGAGGGTGTCGACGTGGGCCCGTTGTAGTTGGGTGAGCAGGTCGCCGACGGTGGTCGCTGCGTTGGCGTCCGCGCGCACCGGCACCGTGTTGATCAACAGCCCGACCATCGTTTCGGCCCCGACCACTTCGGTGGGTCGCCCGGAAACCGCGGCGCCGAACACGACGTCGTGGTGGCCGGTCGCCGACATCAGCACCTGCGCCCAGGCGGCCTGCAGTACGATGTTGACCGTGGTGCGTTGCGCGCGCGCGAAATTGTTGAGGGCGTGGGTGTTTCGTGCCGGCAGTGAGATCGAGGCGGTGCCCCGCGGCCCCGGCGTCAGTCGGCCCGGTGAACCGACCAGGGTGGGTGTGTCGAAACCGGCCAGCACTTCGCGCCAGGCGGCACGAGCCGCGTCGATGTCCTGTTCGGCCAGCCACGCGACGAAGTTCCGGTACGGCGTCGCCGCGGGCAACCGCTGCCCGTAGTAGGCGGCGAAGAGCTCCTGCATGAGGACCGGCAACGACCAGCCGTCGAGCACGATGTGGTGATTGGTGAGCACGAACCGGTGCCTGTCCGGCGCGACGCGGATCAACGCCGCTCGGAAGGCCGGCGGCCGGGTGAGGTCGCAGACCGCGGCGCGTTCCTCGGTGCGGACCTCCTCGACGTGATCACCGGGGTTTCGGCCGTTGTGGGTGAGGTCGATGTACCGCCAGGCCGGTGCCGGGTCGGCCGGGATGATCTGCACCGGTTCGTCGAATTGCCCGCAGAATCGCGCGGCGAGGTTGGGGTGGCGGATGGCGACGTTATGCACCGCGTCGCGGAGCCGGTCGCGGTCGAGTGGGCCGGATATCGCGATGTCGAGCTGCATCGCGTAGACGTCGTCGGCCGCGTTTGTCGTGGTGCTGGCGTGGAAGAGCAGCCCCTGTTGCAGTGGCGTCAGCGGCAGGATGTCGGCGATGCGTTCGTGCGCCTCCAGCTCGTCGATCTGGTTTTGGCTGAGCCGGGCGGGGGCGATGTCGGAAGGCGTGAGCCCACCGCCGCCACTCGCGGCATGAGCGCAGATGCCGCGCAACGCCTGGAAGAACAGCATGCCGAACCTGCCGGCTTCGGTGTGGTCCAGCGCTGAGCGCGCGAACGTCCAGTTGGCCCGCAGAGTAGGACCATCGGCGGTTTCGACGGCTGCGGCGTTGAGTTCGAGGGTGTGGGCCAACGGCATGGGTACGGCTGCGGCAGCTTCAGCCAGTGTCAAGCCGCCGTGGCTGACACTCCACATCTCCTCGGACAGCTGCGCAGCGCCAGCACCGAGGCGACCGAGGTAGTTGAACCCGAGCGACGGGTCGGGGCCGGCCAGGTCCACCTCGGGGTTGAGGTAACGCAGTAACCCGTAAGTGAGCGGATCTGGGTGGGTGCGCAGTTGCTCCTTGAGGTCTTTGACCACCGCTCCCAGTGTTGCGTCTCCGGCGGTCACGTCCTGCCAGTTCAGCTTCCGCACTGTCAGCGCGACGGGATGTTTCGTGGTGAACCATCCCACCGTGCGGGACAGGTCGACATCCTGGGCGAGGTATTCGTGGCGGCCGTGGCCCTCGACGTCGATGCCGACCGACGCTGCGCTGCCGACGAATTCGGCGCACGCCAGCGCGTACGCGATCAACAGGATGTCGGAGATGCCCGCGTGGAACGCGGCAGGCGCCTTAGCGAGCAACGCGCGAGTGCTGGCGACGTCCAGCGACAGAGACAGATGCCCGGCGTCAGCGTAGGTGTCGACCTCGGGTGCGGGAGCGGGCAGCGTGGGATCGGTCGCGGTGATCTGCCGCCAGGCCTCCACGTGGGCCAGCGTCGCTGCATCCTGGGCATGGTCGGCCAGCCGGGCGGCCCACTGCCGGAACGAGGTGCCGGTCGGCGCCAGCGCGATGGCTTGGCCGTTGTGGTGTTGAGCCCACGCGATGTTGATGTCTTCGATGAGAATCGGCCACGAAACCGCGTCGACTCCGAGGTGGTGAATGCTCACTGCCAGTTGTCCGGTGGACGGCACCCACAGCGCCGCCAGCATCCTGCCCGCGGCTGGGTTCAGTTGCGCACGAAGGTTGTTCATCGCAGATTCGGTCAGTTCGTCGGTCATGTGCAGACAGTCCATGGACTTCACCGACCCCGGCGCGGGAACGATCATCTGGCCGTCTTCGGCGACGTGCAACCGCAGCATGGCGTGCCGGTCCAACAGCGCCTGCAACAGCATGACGACGTCGGCGTCGGTGACTCCCGCGGGCGCCTGCAACACCATCGTCTGGTTGAACTGATCGACCGGGCCGTCGACCTCGCGGAGCCAGGCCATGATCGGGGTGGGCTGCACGGGTCCGGTGCCGTCATCGACCGTGGCGGCCGCGCCGCCCGCGGCATCGGCGGCCCGGGCGAGCCGCGCCACCGTCTGCTCGACGAAGACATCACGCGGCCGACATCGAAGCCCCGCGGCCCGGGCGCGGGCCACCACTTGCATCGACAGAATGCTGTCGCCGCCCAGATCGAAGAACGAGTCGTCGACACCTACCCGCTCCAACCCGAGCACCTGCGCGTAGATGCCGGCCAGCACCTCCTCGACCGCATCGGCCGGGGCGCGGTACTGCGGCGCGCTCTGGTAGTCGGGCGCGGGCAGGGCGCGAGTGTCGAGTTTTCCGTTGACAGTCAACGGGATCGAATCGACCGCAACCACCGCGGCAGGCACCATGTAGGCAGGCAACCGCTCGGCTAGCGCGGTGCGCGCCGCGGCGGGGATGGCGGTGCCGGTGGTGTAGCCGACCAGACGCTTGTCGCCGGGGCGGTCCTCGCGGACGACGACCGCTGCCTGTTCGACGCCGTCGACTTCGGCCAGCGCGCTTTGGATTTCACCGAGTTCGACGCGGAATCCGCGGATCTTCACCTGCTCGTCGGCGCGACCGAGATATTGCAGTTGACCGTCGGCGCGCCAGCACACCAGATCCCCGGTGCGGTACATGCGTATGCCGGGCCGGCCGAACGGGCAGGCCAGGAACCGTCCCGCAGTGAGCCCGGCCCGGCCGAGGTAACCCATTGCCACGCCTCGGCCTGCCACGTACAACTCGCCGACGACGCCCGCCGGCACCGGCCGCAGCCACTCGTCGAGCACGAACAACGCCGCGGTCGGGACCGGCGCACCGATCGGCGCGGCCCCCGACCCGGCACCCAGCGCACGGCTCATCGTCACATAGACCGTGGCCTCGGTCGGCCCGTAGGCGTTGATCACCACCCGGCCCGGTGCCCACCGATCGACCACCTCGGCGGGACACACCTCACCGCCGAGCAGCACTGCCACCTCTTCGAGCCCCAACGGATTCAATGCGGCAACAGCGGAGGGGGTTTGGGTCAGCACGTTGACCCGTTCACGCACCAACAGCTCGTGGAAGTCGTCGGGCGAAGCGGTGACCGCTTCGGGGACGATCACCAGTCGTCCGCCGCCGAGCAGCGCCGCCCAGACTTCCCACACCGAGAAGTCGAAGCCGTACGAGTGACACTGTGTCCAGACCTGCTGGGTGGGTAGGGCCGTGGGCATCGACTCGGCCAGATGAGCCAGGTTCTGGTGGGTGATCGCCACACCTTTGGGGGCGCCGGTCGTGCCCGACGTGTAGATCAGGTAGGCGATGTCATCGACCGCAGGCGACGGCAGCGGTGCGCACGGGTATTCGGTGACGGCGGGGTCGTCGACGTCGACCACCGCGACGTCGCTTCCCGTCAACAGTTCGGCAAGCGTGGCCGTGGTCAGGAGCGCGATCGGCTCGGCGTCGGCCAGTAGGAACTCCCGGCGCGCGGACGGCAGCGCCGGATCGATCGGCAGGTACGCCGCCCCGGCTTTGAGCACCGCCACCATGGCGACGATCGCTTCGCAGCATCGCTCGAACAGCAGCGCGACACGCGAGCCGGGTTCGACTCCGCGCTCGCTGAGCAGGTACGCCAACCGATTCGACGCGTCGTCGAGGTCGCGGTAGGTCAGCGTGCGGTCCGCGCCACGGACCGCCACCGCGTTTGGGTGACGCCTCACATGTTCGGAGAACAACTCCGGGACCGACCGCGACGGCGGTGCGGCTGCGTTCAGCACCGGTCGATTACCCAGCTCTGCCAGTCGGTAGTGCTCGGAGGGCTCGAGGAGGTCCACCGCGGAGACGCGGCGGTGGGGATCGGCGGTCATCGTCGTCAACACCCGCTCGAAGCGGCCGACGAGCGCCTGGATGCTGGTCGCATCGAAGATGTCGGTGCGGAACTCGACCGCTCCCCGAATGCCGTCCGGCAGACCGGAATCAGTGAAGTGCTCCGACAGCGAGAACGTCAGATCCATTCTGGCAGTGTGGGTTTCGACGGGTAGCTGCATGACGTCCAGGTCGCCCAGCGTCAAGGCGGCCGCGTGATCACCGCCGAGGCCGGGCAGGTTCTGCCAGGCCAACAACACCTGAACCAGCGGGTGGTGCGCTAGTGACCGCATCGGGTTGAGCCGCTCTACCAGCAACTCGAACGGCACCTCCTGGTGGTCGAACGCCGCCAGACTGCGCCGCCGCACCTGGTCGAGCAGTTCGGCGAAGCTGGGGTCGCCGGTCAAATCGACCCGCAACACCAACGTGTTGACGAAGAAGCCGATCAGCTCGTCTAAAGCGGGATCACTGCGTCCCGCAATCGGGAAGCCCACCGCCACATCGGGGCTCGCGCTCAGCCGCGACAACAGCACCGCCAATCCGGCCTGCATCACCATGAAAGTGGTCGCGTTGTACTCCGCGGCCGTTTCGCGCACCCGTTGCTGCAACTCCGCGGGCCAATGCACCGTCATGACGGCGCCGCGCTGATCGGCGAGCGCTGGATAGGGTCGGTCCGTTGGCAACTGCAGGCGCTCGGGCAGGCCCGCCAACGCCTGCTGCCAGTGCTCCAGTTGCGCGGCGATCGGACTGTCGCTGTCGTCAAGGTCACCGAATCGCGCACGCTGCCACATCGTGTAGTCGACGTATTGCACGGGCAGCGGCGCCCACCCGGGAGCATCTCCGTGTCGGCGTGCCTCGTAGGCAACGCCCAGGTCGCGTACCAGCGGGCCCAACGACCAGCCGTCGGCGGCGATGTGGTGCACCACGCCGACCAACACATGGTCGTTGTCGCCGATACGAAAGACGCCGGCACGCAGTGGGATATGCGTAGACAGGTCGAACGGCTGAGCCGCCGCGGCGCCGATGGCCGCCATCAGCCTGTCTTCCGACCATCCGCGGGCCTCGACGACCTGCCAGCCCACATCGGCGCACCCGGCGGCAAGGACCAGCTGTTGCGCGGTGCCGTCGGGCGCCACGAACAGCGTGCGCAGGCTTTCGTGGCGGTCCACCACGTCACCCAGTGCCGCGCGTAGTGCGTCGCCATCGAGGTGACCGCGCAGCCGCAAAGCCACCACCATGTGATAAACCGGCGAGGGGCCGTGCAATTGGTCGATCACCCACAGCCGGCTCTGGGCGAACGACAGCGGAACGACAGCGGGTCGCTCACCAGCGACCAACGGCGGACGACCACCCGCGCAGCGGCTCAGGCGTGGCGCCAGCCCACCGATCGTCGGCGCATCGAACAACGCGCGTACCGGGAGGTCGGCGTCCAAGCCCGCATTGATCGCGGCGACGACCCGCATCGCCGACACCGAGTCGCCGCCGAGGTCGAAGAAGGAGTCGTCGACACCCACGCGTGGCAGCCCGAGCACACGGGCATAGATACCGGCCAGCATCTCCTCGATGTGGCTGGCTGGAGCGCGATACCGATCGGCGTCGACATATTCGGGGGCCGGCAACGCGGCGGTGTCGAGCTTGCCGTTGACCGTGACCGGCAACCCGTTGAGCACCACCACCGCCGCCGGCACCATGTAGGGCGGTAGCCGGTCGGCCAACGCCGCACGCACCGCCGCCGCATCCACCGCGCCCGTCACATAGCCCACCAGCCGCTTGTCTCCGGGGCGGTCCTCGCGCGCGATCACCACCGATTGCTGCACCCCGGCCAGCCCGGCCAACGCCGCCTGCACCTCGCCCAGTTCGATGCGATAGCCGCGGATCTTGACCTGCTCATCGGCGCGCCCGAAATACTGCAACTGGCCGTCTGGACGCCAACACACCAGATCCCCGGTGCGATACATCCGCTGCCCCCCGCCGGCGAACGGACACGCCACGAACCGCGACGCGGTCAACCCCGCTCGACGCCAATACCCCACGCCCACACCGCTGCCCGCGACGTACAACTCCCCGACCACACCGGGAAGCACCGGCCGCAACCACCCGTCGAGGACAAACAACGCCGCTCCTGTGACAGGTGAGCCGATCGGCGGCGCACCCGAACCCGGCGTCAGAGGCGCGCTCTTGGAGAGCCACATCGTGGTTTCGGTGGGGCCATAGACGTTGAGCATCACCCGACCCGGCGCCCACCGGTCCACCAACTCGGCGGGGCAAGCCTCAGCGCCGATGACCAACGCGGTGGAGCCCAGGCCTTCGGGCGTGATTCCCCTCACGGCAGAGGGTGTCTGGGTAAGCACGCTGACATGTTCGTACCGCAACAGTGCGTGGAAGTCTTCCGGCGCATGGGCCACGGTCTCGGGCACGATGACGAGTCGCCCACCATGCAGCAGTGCGCCCCAAATCTCCCACACCGAGAAGTCGAACGCATAGGAGTGGAACTGCGTCCACACCTGTGCCGGTGTCAACTCCAGGCCGGTGTCGAGTCGGTCGAACAGTTGCACGACGTTGTACTGAGTGACTGCAACACCTTTCGGCACACCGGTGGTCCCGGAGGTGTAGATGACGTGCGCGATGTCGTCCGGACGGGGTGCGGGCGGCGCGGTGCTGGGCTGGGTGTCGACGCGCGGGTCGGCGGCGTCGATGACCTCGATGTCGCACTCATCGAATCGGTGCGCCAGAGCGGCGGTGGTGACTGCTGCGACCGGCGTGGCGTCCGCGATCATGAACTTGATCCGGGTGGAGGGGTGGGCGGGGTCGATCGGCAGATACGCCGCACCGGACTTCAGCACCGCGAGGATCGCAAGGATGGCCTCGGGGCAGCGCGAAAACAGCAGCGCCACAGACTGACCCGGGCGAGCACCGTGTTCGGCAAGCAGGTGGGCCAGCCGATTGGACGCCTCGTCGAGTTCCCGGTACGACCACGCAGACTCGCCACAGTTCACCGCGATCGCATCGGGGGTGCGAGTCACCTGGGCAGCAAACACGGCCGGAATCGACGACGGCGTCGCCGCCGGTTGCGTCAGCACCGCGCGGTTGCCCATCTGGTCCAAGCGGGCATGCTCGTCGGCGTCGAGCAGGTCGATCGACACGAGCTGCCGCGCCGGGTCGGCGGTCATCGCGACCAGCACCTCCTGCAGACGCCCGATCAGCGTGCGTACTCCGGCCGGGTCGAACACCTCGGTGTCATACTCGAACCGAAGCGCGAGTTCGCGCCCCGGCATGGCCTGCAGCGTCAGCGGATAGTCGTTGCGCTCGCGGGTGCTGAACTCGGTGACGGCCAGCCCGTCGAAGTCGAGCAAATTCGCCGTGTCGACCGGGTAGTTCTCGTAGACGAAGAGCGTGTCGAACAACTGGTCCAGCCCGGTGATCCGGTGGATCTCGGCAAGCGAAAGATGCTGGTGCTCAAGGGTGTGGGCATGGGCTGTCCGAAGTTGTTTCAGCACATCGGACGTCGTGGTGTCCGGCGTGAAGGTCGCCCGGACGGGCACCGTGTTGATCAGCAGCCCGACCATCGACTCCGCGTCCGCGAGGTCGGCCGGACGGCCGGACACCGCAGTGCCGAACGCGACGTCCCGCCGGCCGGTCAACCACGTCAACAGATGCCCCCAAGCGGCCTGAAGCACGGTGTTGACGGTGGTGTGCTCTGAGCGCGCCAACACCTCGACGGCGCGACTGACGTGCTCGTACAACCGATGCGACTCAACCCCCCGGCGCCCGGGCCGGCCGGGCGGGGCGACCATGGTCGGCGTGTCGAATCCGGCGAGGACTTCGCCCCAGGCCGCCCGCGCCGAGTCGACGTCACGCTCTGACATCCAGGTGACGTACCGGCGGAACGATCCGGCGGCCGACAACCGCTGCCCGAAGTAGCTCGCGAACAACTCTTGCGCGAGGATAGGCAGCGACCAGCCGTCGATCACGATGTGGTGGAAGGTCAGTACGCAGCGATGCCGATCCTCGGCGATGCGAATCAGCGCCGCACGAAACGCCGGTGCGTCGCTGAGACGGCAGACCGCGGCGCGTTCGTCGCCGCAAACCCGCGCGACCCGCTCGTCGGCGTCCTTGCCTGCCAGGTCGAGATACTGCCAGGCCGGTCGCGCATCGGCGGGGATGATCTGCACCGGTGGGTCGTACTCTCCGCAGAATCTAGCGACCAGGTGCGGATGGCGTGCGGCCACGGCGTGGACCGCCGCTTCCAGGCGATCGCGGCCCAGCGGACCGGTGATCGTGATGTCGAGTTGCATTGCGTACAGGTCGTCACCGCTGCCCTGTGCGGTGCTGGCGTGGAAGAGGAGGCCCTGCTGCATCGGGGTCAGCGGGAGGATGTCCGCGGGGCGGAATTGCGTCTCGAGCCGGTCGATTTGGTGTTGGTTGAGCCTGGCGGGCGTGATGTCCGAAGGGCTCAGCCCGCCGCCGCCCTTCCGGACGTAGGCGCAGATGCCGCTGAGTGCGCCGAAGAACAGGTCGCTGAGGCGGGTGACGTCGGCCTGGTTGACGGATGACGGAGCCCATGCCCATTTCGCCTGCAGCTGCGGTCCGGTGTCGGTGTCGACGGCCGCGGCGTTCAGCTCGACGGAGTGGGCCAGCGGCATGGGGATGGCCGCGGCGATGTCGACGAGCGACAAGTCATCTCTGCTGACCGTCCACAGTTCGCCCAGCCCTTTGGGCTCTGCGCCGCCGAGGCGGCCCAGATAGTTGAACCCGATCGACGGGTCGGTCGCCGGCAGCTCGATCTCGTCGTTGAGGTAACGCAGCAGTCCGTATGACAACCCCTCGGGCAGGCTGCGAAGTTGTTCCTTGGCGTCTTTCACCACGGCGCCCAGCATCGCGTCGCCGGCGACGGTCTTGGTCCAGTCCAACTCTGGAATAGCCAGGGCGACGGGGTGTTTGAGCGTGAACCACCCCACTGTGCGCGACAAGTCGAGATCCGGCGCGAGATCGTCGTACCGGCCGTGGCCCTCGACGTCGATGCCCACGGGTTCGCCGCCGGTGTCGAGGAACCGCGACCAAGCGATCGCATATGCGATCAGCAGGATGTCCCCAATACCGGCGTGGAAGGCGGCGGGTACGTCGCCGAGCAGAACGCGGGTGGTGTCGGTGTCCAGCGCCGCGGACAGCTGGCCGGCACCGGCGTAGGTGTCGATGTCGGGCTGCGGCGCGGGGAGTGCGGGCGGCGCTACGGCGACATGCCGCCACGCGTCCGCCTGGCGCAGTACCGCGGGGTCGTTGGCACGCTCCGCCAACAACGAAGCCCACCGCCGGAACGACGTTCCTGCCATCGGCAGGTTGACCGGCTGCCCCTTGCGGTGTTGCGCCCAAGCGATGTTCAGGTCCTCGAGAAGGATGCGCCATGACACCGCGTCGACGGCCAGATGGTGGATGATCACCGCCAGCCGGCCGGTGGCGGGCACCCAAAGCGCGCTGAGCATCCGACCTGTGGCGGGGTCCAGCCGCGACCGCGCCGCTCTCACCGCTTCCTCAGACAGTTCGTCGACCGCGTCGACGCACGCGTCGGCGTCGACCGACCCCGGAACCGGTACGTGCAGTGACCAACCGCCGGCCCCGCCCTCTACCGCGTGCAGGCGCAACATGGCATGTCGGTCCACCAGCGCCTGCAGCACGGTGCCGACGTCGGCACGCGTCACCCCGCCGGGGGCATCGACGATGATTGTCTGGTTGAATTCCCGTACTGGGCCCTCGATTTCGCGCAGCCAGCGCATGATCGGTGTGGCTGCCACTTCTCCGAGGCCTTCGTCGATGGGGCCGGTGTCCGCGGTCAGCACCCGTGCGGCACGGGCGAGCCGGGCCACCGTCTGCTCGACGAAGATGTCCCGCGGCCGGCACGTCACGCCCGCTGCCCGAGCCCGCGCCACCACCTGCATCGACAAGATGCTGTCACCGCCGAGATCGAAGAAGGAGTCGTCGACGCCGACTCTCTCGAGTCCCAGCACTTCGGCGTAGATGCCGGTCAGAATCTCCTCGACCGCGTCGGCCGGCGCGCGGTACCGGTCACTGTCCTGGTAGTCGGGCGCGGGCAACGCGCGGACGTCAAGCTTGTTGTTCGGTGTCAGCGGCAGACTCTCCAACCGCATCACCGCGACCGGCACCATGTAACCCGGGAGCCGCCGGGCCAGGACCGCGCGCGTTTCGGCGGGGTCTGCCGCCCCGGTGAGATAGCCGACCAGCCGTTTGTCGCCGGGGCGGTCTTCGCGAGCGACGACGACTGCCTGCTCCACGCCGGCCAGTTCGGCGAGCGCGGCCTGGATTTCCCCGAGTTCGATGCGATAGCCGCGGATCTTGACCTGCTCGTCGGACCGTCCCAGGTACTGCAGTTGGCCGTCAGCACACCAGCGCACCACATCACCGGTGCGATACATCCGCAGTCCCGCGCCGCCCCTGGACGGACAGGCCACGAACCGCGACGCGGTCAGTCCGGGCTGGCCGAGGTAGCCGACTGCGACTCCCGCCCCGGCCACGTACAGTTCACCGACCGATCCGGGCGGCACCGGCCGTAGCACGTCGTCGAGAACCAACAGCGCCGCCCTGGATACTGGCGAGCCGATCGGCACGCTCGAGCCCGGCGCCAGTGGGGCGCTGATGGCCACACACATCGTGGTCTCGGTCGGGCCGTAGGCGTTGAGCATCACCCGCCCAGGCGCCCACTGCTCGACGACCTGGGCCGGGCACGCCTCACCGACCACCACCAACGCGGTCGACTCCAACCCCTCGCGGCGCAGCATCCCTGCGGCAGAGGGCGTTTGGGTCAGTACGCTCACTTTCTCGGTGGTCAGCACCGCGTGAAAGTCGTCGGACGAGGCGGCGACGCTTTCGGGTACGACGACGACCCGTCCACCGCGCAGCAGTGCGCCGAAGATCTCCCAGACCGAGACGTCGAACGCCAACGAATGGCACTGCGCCCATACCCCGGGCCGCGGCAGTCCGGCGTCCAGCGACGACAACAGCTGGGTCACGTTGTGGTGGGTGATCGCAACGCCTTTGGGCACGCCGGTGGTGCCCGAGGTGTAGATGACGTACGCGAGGTGTTCGGCGGGGGGCGGCGGTAGCGCGGTGTCCGGCTGAGTCGCGATGCCGGGATCGTCAACGTCGACAACGAGCACGTCGCAGCCATCGAGGCTGTCGCGCAGGGCCGCCGTGGTGACCGCGGCGATCGGTGCGGTGTCGGCGATCATGAACTCGATACGCGCCGACGGCAAGCCCGGATCGATCGGCAGGTACGCCGCTCCGGTCTTGAGTACCGCAATTATCGCTGCGATTGCCTCGGCCGACCGGCTCATCGCCAGCGCCACGCATCGTCCCGGTTGCGCCCCGCAGCCGATCAACAAGTGCGCCAGCCGGTTCGAAGCCTCGTCCAGTTGCCGGTAGGTCCAGGAAGTGTCCAGACAGCTGACCGCGACCGCATCCGGTGCGCGCGCCACGTGTTCGGCGAACAACGCCGGAATCGAGTCCGGCGCAGGCCTCGGGGCGGTCAATCCGACGAGGTTGCCGAACCGCTCGAGTTGCGCGTGCTCTTCGTCGGCGAGCACGTCCACCGCCGACAACCGCCGCGAGGGATCGATCGTGATCGCAGTCAAGACCCGTTGTAACCGTGCGACCAGGGTCTCGACGGTGGCGGCGTCGAACACGTCGGTGCGGAATTCGACCGTCCCGCCGATCCCGTCGCACTCACCAGTGTCGGTCCAGTACTCGGACAGGGAGAACACCAAGTCCATACGAGCGGTGTGGGTTTTCACGGGCATCCGGGTGACCTGCAGATCGCCGAGCGTCAGCCCGCCGGTATCGTCGGCGCCTCCGATGGCCGTCTGCCAGGCCAACGCAACCTGTACGAGCGGGTGATGGGTCAGGCTGCGGGCCGGGTTGAGCCGATCGACCAGCACTTCGAACGGCACATCCTGGTTCTCGTAGGCGTCCAGGCTGCTCCGTCGCACTTGCGCAAGCAACTCCGCGACCGTCGGGTCGCCCGCCAGATCCACCCGCAGCACCAAGAGGTTGACGAAGAAACCGACGAGGTCATCGAGCGCGGGATCGCGGCGTCCGGCGATCGGGAACCCAACGGCGACATCGTAGCTGGTACTCAGCCGGGACAGCAACGCAGCCAAGCCGGCTTGGACGACCATGAAACTCGTCGCATTGTGCTGCGCGGCCACATCCCCCACCCGACGTTGCAACTCGGCCGGCCACTGGACGGTCACCGTGGCGCCGCGCTGCTCAGCCACCGGGGGGTAGGGACGGTCGGTCGGTAGCTGCAGCCGTTGGGGCATCCCCGCCAGCGCGTCCTGCCAGTACGCCAGTTGGGCTCCGATGGGACTGCTGCCGTCGTCGAGATTGCCGAACTGCTCACGCTGCCACAGCGTGTAATCGGCGTACTGCACCGGCAATTGCGACCACGCCGGTGGCCGCCCCGCGCACCGGCTCGTGTATGCCGCGTTGAGATCGCGTATCAGCGGGGCGATCGACCAGCCGTCGGCGGCGATGTGGTGCACTACGCCCGCCAACACGTGTTCGTCTTCACCGACGTGGAACAGCCGGGCTCGCAACGGGATCTGCGAAGAGAGGTCGAAGGCCAGGCGTACCGTCTCCTCGATGGCGTCGCTGCGCCGCTCCGCCGACCAGGCAGTGGCGTCGACGACCTGCCATCCGAAGTCGGCGTTGTCGGCGGCCACGACGTGCTGCTGTGGGACCCCCTTGGGCGCTGGGAACAACGTGCGCAGGCTCTCATGGCGGGCGACGAGGTCGTGTAGAGCCGCTTGCAGCGCGTCGACGTCAAGCTGCCCTTGCAGATTCAGCGCGACAGTCATGTTGAAAACGGCTGAAGGACCCTGTAACTGGTCGATGAACCACAGCCGCCTCTGGGCGAACGACAATGGGATCACCGGGGGACGCGCGACCGGGACCAATGGTGCGCGCCGGCCCCCGTCACCGCCGAGACAGCGCGCCAGCCCGGCGACTGTGGGCGCGTCGAACAAGGCACGCACGGAGAGATCGCCGTCGAGGCTGGTGTTGATGTCGGCGACCACGCGCATCGCCAAGATACTGTCCCCGCCGAGGTCGAAGAAGGAGTCGTCGACACCGACGCGTTCGAGTCCGAGCGCCCGCGCGTAGAGGCTGACCAGGATCGCCTCGATGGGAGTGGCCGGGGCGCGGTAGTGATCGACGCCCTGGTACTCCGGTGCCGGCAAGGCACGGACGTCGAGCTTGCCGTTCGCCGTCAGTGGCATTACGTCGAGCACCACCACGGCTGCGGGCACCATGTAGGACGGCAACCGCTCGAAAAGGGCGGCCCGCGTCTCCGCCGGATCAATTGTCCCAGGGATGGTTTCGGTGAGGTAACCCACCAGGCGTTTGTCACCGGGGCGGTCCTCGCGGGCGATCACCGCGGCCTGCTCGACGCCGATCAGCTCAGCAAGCGCGGTGCGCACCTCACCGAGTTCGATCCGGTAGCCGCGTACCTTGACCTGCTCGTCGGCGCGACCCAGGTACTGCAATTGCCCATCTGCGCGCCACCGCACTAGATCACCGGTACGGTACATCCGTGCGCCGAGCTCACCGCCGGGACATGCGACGAACCGCGATCCGGTCAGGCCAGGCCGACGCCAGTATCCGACGCCGACCCCTCGGCCCGCCACGTACAGCTCGCCCACCACCCCGGGCGGTACCGGGCGCAGCCACCCGTCGAGGACGAACAGCGCGGCGCCCGGCACGGGTGCACCGATCGGCACCGTGTCCGATCCTGCCGTCAGTGGCGCGCTGATTGTCGCGTACACGGTGCTCTCGGTCGGCCCGTAGCCGTTGAGCATCACCCGGTCCGGCGCCCAGCGGTCCACCACCTCGGCCGGGCAGGCCTCACCGGCCGCCATCAACGTGACGGCTGCCAAGCCCTCGGTTGAAAGCGCCTGCACCGCCGTCGGTGTCTGACTCAGCACGGTGACGTGCTCACTGCGCAACAAAGCGTTCAGGTCCTTCGGCGAGCGGGCCACCGACTTGGGCACCACCACAAGCCGTGCGCCGAACAACAGCGCGCCCCAGATCTCCCAGACCGAGAAGTCGAAGGCCAATGACGAACACTGGGTCCACACCTGATACGGCCCCAGCTCGAGGCCGACGTCGAGGGAGTCGAAGAGGCGAGTGACGTTGTGATGTGTGACCGCAACGCCTTTCGGTACGCCCGTGGTCCCCGATGTGTAGATTATATGCGCGATGTCGTCGGCGGCCGGTTCGGGCAGCGCGCAGGTCGGCTCTGCGGATATCGTGGCATCGTCGAGTTCGACGACAGGGACGTCGATGTCGTGCATCCGGTCCGCCAGGTCGCCGGTGGTGAGCGCGGCGGCCGGTGCGGCGTCGGCGACGATGAACTCGATACGAGCCCTGGGCGTCGACGGGTCGATCGGCAGGTAAGCTGCCCCGCTCTTGAGCACGGCCAGTATCGCCACGACGGCCCGTGCCGAGCGCTCGGACACAATCACTACACACCGGCCCGGGCCGACTCCATGTCGAACTAGCAAGTGGGCGAGTCGATTCGACGCCTCGTCGAGCTCGCCGTACGACATCGACTCACGCTCGAAGGTCAGCGCGACCGCCTGCGGGTCGCGCGCCTTCTGCGCGGCGAAAAGCGCCGGAATCGTTGTCGGCGCCGAGGTCTGGGTCAACACCGCTATGTTGCTGTGCCGGTCGAGAACCGCGTGCTCGTCGCGGTCGAGCAGATCGATCGACGACAACCGGCGCGTCGGGTCGGCGGTCATCGCCTGCAGCACCCGCTGAAAGCGCCGGCTGAGCTCGTCGACCTCAGTCGCCTCGAACACGTCGGTGTCGAACTCGATGCGCATTCCCAACTCCGTGCCCGGCTGCGCGACGACCGCGAGCGGGTAGTGGGTGGACTCGCGTCCGTTGACCTCGGTGATGGTCAGCCCGTTGCTGAGCAACGTGCGGGCGTCGACGGGATAGTTCTCGTACACGAGGACGGTGTCGAACAGCAGATCCTGGCCGGTGGCGTGGTGAATCTCGCTCAGCGCGAGGTGCTGGTGTTCCAGTGTGTGGTTGTAGCTGCGCTGCAGTTGGTCCAGCAACTCGCCGACAGTCGTCGCCGGAGTGGTGTAGGCGCGCACCGGCACGGTGTTGATCAGCAGGCCGACCATCGATTCAGCGCCGATGATGTCGGTGGATCGCCCGGACACCGCAGTGCCGAATGCGACATCGTGGTGGCCGGTCAGTGACACCAGCAACTGCGCCCAGGCGGCCTGCAGCACCGTGTTGACGGTCGTGTGGCATGAGCGTGCCAGCTCGCCGAGCGCCCGCGTCGAGTCCTCGCCGACCCGGAACGCGATGGTCCCTCGCGGCCCGAGCCTCAGCCGGTTCGGAGGGCCGACCAGAGTGGGCGTGTCGAAGCCGGCCAGCACCTCACGCCAGGCCGCACGCGCCGCGGTGTTGTCCCGTTCGGCAAGCCACATGACGTATCGGCGGTAGGAACCGGCGGCGGGCAGTCGGTGTCCGTAGTAGCTGGCGAAGATCTCTCGGGCGACGATCGGCAGCGACCAGCCGTCGAGCACGATGTGGTGGTTGGTCAGCACCAGTCGGTGTCGGTTCGGCGCCGTCCGCACGACGGCCGTCCGGAAGGCGGGTGGACGGGTGAGGTCGCAGACCGCGGCACGTTCGTCCGCGCACAGCTTCGTGATCGCCTCAGCCACATCGGTTTCGAGGGGCCGGTAGACCGCGTCCGTGGTCGCTGTATCGGTCGGCGGCGCACCGGGGGTCAGGCCGGCAGCCACCGCGGCGGCGGCCGCATCCATGCCGACATCCATGCCGACATCGATGCCGGTGGCACCAAGGTCGAAGAACGTCCAAGGGATGACGGGGTCGGCCGGAATGACCTGGATCGGTTGCCCGTAGTGGCCGTCGAACCGGGCCGCGAGGTTGGGGTGGCGCTTGGCCACCGTCTCGATGGCGTGTCGGAGTCGCTGCGGATCGAGTGGGCCGTCGATGGAGATGTCGAGTTGCATGGCGTAGACCGCGTCGTCTGCGCTGGCCGTGGTGTTGGCGTGGAAGAGCAACCCCTTCTGAAGCGGGGTCAGCGGAAGGATGTCGGCGACGCGGTCCTGCTTCTCGAGCTGGTCGATCTGGTCCTGGTCGAGGACGACGGGTGTGATGTCGGAGGGTGTCAACCCACCGCCGCCGCGTACGACGTGGCGGCAGATGCCCTTCAGCGCGTCGAACCATAGACGGTTGAGCCCGTCGACTTGGCTTTCGTCCAAAATCGATGCCGCCCATGTCCAATTGGCCTGTAGCAGCGCCCCATTGGCGCCCTCGACGGCGGCGGTGTTGAGTTCGACGGTGTGTGACAGCGGCATGGCTACCGCCGTGACGGCATCTGCCAACGCCAACCCGTCATCGCAGAGCCGCCACATGTCCTCGGACATCTGCACGCCGCCTGCGTCCAGCCGTCCGAGGTAGTTGAACCCGACGGCCGGATCAGTCTCGGGCAGCTCGACACCGGTGTTGAGGTAACGCAATAATCCGTATGTCATGCCGTCCGGTAGGGCACGCAGTTGTTCTTTGGCGTTCTTGAGCACAGCGCCTACCGCGGCGTGACCGGCGACCACCTGACCCCAGCGCAGCGGATCGAGGGTCAGCGCCACCGGGTACTTCGACGTGAACCAGCCCACCGTACGGGACAGGTTGAGCTCGGGAGCCAGGTCTTCGTTGCGCCCATGGGTTTCGACATCGATGACGACGGAGTCGTTCCCTGCGAGGAACGTTCGCCATGCCAACGCGAACCCGATCAGCAGGATGTCCTGCACGCCGGCGTGTAACGCGGAAGGCACCTGCCCCAACAGCAGTCGCGTCGTCTCCGGATCCAGCGACGCTGACAACCGGCCCGCGGTGGCATAGGTATCTTTCTCAGGTCGTACGCAGGGCAAAGCCGTTGGCATGGTGGACGCTTTGCGCCAGGTGTCGGCGGAGGCGATGACCGCCGGACTGTGAGCATGCTTGTCGAGCAGCGCCGCCCAGCGCTGAAACGAGGTGCCTAACGGTGGCAACTCGATCGGCTGTCCGCTGTGGTACTGCGTCCAGGCGATGTTGAGGTCTTCGAGGAGAATCCGCCACGAGACCGCGTCTACGGCGAGGTGGTGGACGATCAAACCCAACTCGCCGGTGCTCGGCGCCCACAGACCGCTGAGCATCACGCCCGCGGAGGGGTCGAGTCGAGAACGCCCGGCCACCAACGCATCTGTCGTCAACTCTTCTACGGTGTGCAGGCTTGCCGCGGCGTCGACCGACCCAGGCTCGGGCACGTACAGCGACCAGCCCGTCTCGCGGTGTTCGGCACGCAGCCGCAAGGCGGCGTGGCGGTCCAACAGCGTCTGCAGCATGGCGACGACATCGGGGTGGGTGACCCCTGCCGGCGCCTGCACCACCACGGTCTGGTTGAATTCGTCTATATCGCCCGATATTTGATTCAGCCAGCACATGATGGGCGTCGCATTGACGGCGCCGACGCCCTCGTCGGCAGGGCCGATCTCACCGCCGGCTATCCCGGCGACCCGGGCCAGCCGGGCAACGGTCTGCTCGACGAAGATGTCGCGGGGCCGACACCGCAGACCGGCGGCGCGGGCCCGGGCCACCACCTGCATCGACAAGATACTGTCGCCGCCGAGATCGAAGAACGAGTCATCGACGCTCACCCGCTGAACACCCAGCACCTGCGCATAGATGCCGGCCAACACCTCTTCGACTGCGTCGGCAGGTGCCGAGTAATGCTGCGAGCTCTGGTAGTCGGGGATCGGCAGTGCGCGGGTATCGAGTTTTCCATTGACGGTCAAAGGCAGTGCGTCGAGAAGCACCACCGCCGTCGGCACCATGTACGCGGGCAACCGGTCGGCGAGCACGGGCCGCACGGAGGCCGGATCGACTGTCCCGGGCACACTTTCGGTGAGGTAGCCGACCAGCCGTTTGACCCCGGCCTGGTCCTCGTGGGCTATGACGGCGGCCTGCTCGACGCCGTCGAGGGCGGCGAGGGCGGCTTGGATCTCGCCGAGCTCGATGCGGTAGCCGCGGATCTTCACCTGTTCGTCGGCGCGACCCAGGTACTGCAGTTGACCGTCGGCGCGCCAGCACACCAGGTCGCCGGTGCGGTACATGCGTGTGCCGGGCCGGCCGAACGGGCAGGCCAGGAACCGGCTTGCGGTCAGCCCGGACCGCCCCAGGTAGCCGAGGCCCACGCCTCGACCGGCGACGTACAACTCACCGACCACTCCGGCCGGAACCGGGCGCAGCCACTCGTCGAGAACGAAGAGCGCCGCGGTCGCCACCGGCGCACCGATCGGCGCCGCCCCGGTGCCTGCCTGCAGGGGTGTGCTCATCGAGGCGTACACCGTTGTCTCGGTAGGGCCATAGGCGTTGATCACCACGCGGCCGGGGGCCCAATGGTCTACGACATCGGCTGGGCACGCTTCGCCGCCCAGCAGTACGGCCACGGACTCCAACCCGTCCGAATTCAGAGCCGCCACTGCGGATGGAGTCTGGGTGAGCACGTTGACATGTTCGCGCACCAGCAGGGCGTGGAAGTCCTCCGGTGAAGCGGCCACCTCTTCGGGCACCACCACGAGCCTGCCGCCGCCGAGCAGGGCAGCCCAGATCTCCCAGACCGAGAAGTCGAAACCGTAGGAGTGACATTGCGTCCACACCTGCGCTGCAGGCAGACCCGGTGGTGTCGAGGCGGCGAGATGAGCCAGGTTGTGGTGGGTGATGGCCACGGCTTTGGGAGTTCCGGTGGTCCCCGAGGTGTAGACGACGTAAGCGATGTCCTCGGGTGCCGGTGTCGAGAGCGTGGAACCGCGCTGCGCGTCCTCGCCGGGGTCGGCGGCGTCGAAAACGGTAAGCGTGTAACCGTTGAGGCGCTGTCGCAGATCGGGGGTGGTGAGCGCGGCCACCGGTGTGGCGTCGGTGAGCATGAACTCGACGCGGGCGTCCGGGTGGGCCGGGTCGATCGCCAGATAAGCGGCGCCGGTCTTGAGTACCGCCAGCATCGCCACGATCGCCTCGGCAGAGCGTTCCAGCAGGAACGCGACAGTCTCACCGGGACCAGCACCATGGGCAGACAGCAGGTGTGCCAACCGATCTGAGACTTGGTCGAGTTCGAGGTACGTCCACGAACCCCGTCCGCAGCTGATCGCAACCATCTCCGGACGGCGCATGACGTGCTCGGCGAACAGCTGCGGTATCGACGCGGCCGCAGGAGCCGGGTCGGCGAGCACCGCGCGGTTGCCGATCTGATCCAGCCAAGCGAACTCGGTGGCGTCGAGCAGCTCGATCGACGACAAGCGCGCTGCCGGATCGGCTGTCATGGCCGTCAGGATCCGCTCGAAGCGTTGCAGCAGAGTCGTGATCGTGTGCGGGTCGAAAACGTCGCTGCGGAATTCTACTTCCCCCGAAATGCCAGCTGGCTCAGCGGTTTCCGTCCACCGCTCGGCCAGCGAGAATGACAGGTCCATGCGCGCGGTGTGAGTGTCGACCGGAATCTGGGTGACTTGGAGCCCGTCCAACGTCAACGGGGTGGGGGCGCCCGCATTGCCGGGCAGGTTCTGCCAGGCCAATAACACCTGGACCAGCGGGTGATGGGTCAGGCTGCGGGTCGGGTTCAGGCGTTCGACGAGCGCCTCGAAGGGTACGTCCTCGTTTTCGTAGGCGCCTATGCTGCGTTGGCGTACTTGCGCGAGTACCTCATCGACCGTGGGGTCCTCCGCCAGGTCAACCCGCAGAACCAACGTGTTGACGAAGAAACCCACTAACTCGTCGAGTGCAGGATCGGTGCGGCCGGCGATCGGAAACCCCATCGCTACATCCGGACTGCCGCTCAACCGCGACAGCAGTACCGCGAGCGCGGCCTGCACCACCATGAAACTGGTCGCGTTGCAATTCGCGGCCAACTGACGTACCCGCTGCTGCAGTGACGCCGGCCAGTCCACTGGCAAGGTGGCGCCCTGCTGGTCGGCCACTGGGGGATAGGGCCGATCAGTTGGAAGCTGGAGCCGTTCGGGCATGCCCGCCAAGGCCTCGTGCCAATAGTCCAGCTGTGCGGCGATCGGGCTGCGGCTGTCCGCCAGATCGCCGAACTGTGCACGCTGCCATAACGCGTAGTCGACGTACTGCACCGGTAACGCAGACCACTCGGGCTCTCGGCCCTGTCGGCGGGCTTCATACGCCTGACCCAGATCGCGCGCCAGCGGTGCCACTGACCATCCGTCGAACGCGATGTGGTGCACCACGATCCCCAACAGATACTCCTGGGGGCCAATCGCATACAGTTGAGCGCGAAGCGGAATCTCCACCGACAGGTCGAACGGATAGACCGCCAGTGCCGTCAACTCGCCGAACGCCTCGCGCTCGGACATCGATTCCACCGGCATGCCGTAGCGCCGCCACATCGCAGCATCGGCGGACAGCACCTGTTGACGTGGCACACCATCGGTTTGGAAATACACGGTGCGCAACACTTCGTGTCGCGCAACGACATCGTCGAGGGCGGTAACGAGCGCCTTGACGTCCAGTGGGCCATTGATCCGCAGGACGGTCGGCATGTTGTAGGCACCCGCCTGCAGCTGGTCCAGGAACCACAGCCGACTCTGGGCGAACGACAACGGAATCACCGCAGGCCGCCGGCCGGCTACCAACTGCGGGCGCCGACTTCCGTCAGCTCTGACGCGGGATGCCAACAGGGCGACCGAGGGCGCATCGAACAACGCGCGCACGGTCAGGTGGGCGTCGACGGACTTGGCGATCATGCCGACCGCGCGCATCGCCGACAAGGAGTCGCCGCCGAGGTCGAAGAAGGAGTCGTCGACACCCACGCGTGGCAGTCCGAGCACACGGGCATAGATACCGGCCAGCATCTCCTCGATGTGGTTGGCTGGAGCGCGATACCGATCGGCGTCGACATATTCGGGGGCCGGCAACGCGGCGGTGTCGAGCTTGCCGTTGACCGTGACCGGCAACCCGTTGAGCACCACCACCGCCGCCGGCACCATGTAGGGCGGTAGCCGGTCGGCCAACGCCGCACGCACCGCCGCCGCATCCACCGCGCCCGTCACATAGCCCACCAGCCGCTTGTCTCCGGGGCGGTCCTCGCGCGCGATCACCACCGATTGCTGCACCCCGGCCAGCCCGGCCAACGCCGCCTGCACCTCGCCCAGTTCGATGCGATAGCCGCGGATCTTGACCTGCTCATCGGCGCGCCCGAAATACTGCAACTGGCCGTCTGGACGCCAACACACCAGATCCCCGGTGCGATACATCCGCTGCCCCCCGCCGGCGAACGGACACGCCACGAACCGCGACGCGGTCAACCCCGCTCGACGCCAATACCCCACGCCCACACCGCTGCCCGCGACGTACAACTCCCCGACCACACCGGGAAGCACCGGCCGCAACCACCCGTCGAGGACAAACAACGCCGCTCCTCTGACAGGTGAGCCGATAGGCGGCGCACCCGAACCGGGCACCAGCGGAGCACTTCTCGATGCGCAGATGGTCGTCTCGGTCGGCCCATAGCCGTTGAGCATCACCCGACCCGGCGCCCACCGGTCCACCAACTCGGCGGGGCAAGCTTCGCCGGCCACCAGCAGCGCCATCGATTCCAGGCCCTCCGGCGCAAGTGTTCCCAGCGCCGAGGGTGTCTGGCTCAGGACGCTGACGTTCTCGGCGACGAGCAAGGCGTGCAGGTCTTGCGGGGAGGCCGCGACCTCCTCGGGCACGATCACCAACCGCCCACCGTGTAGCAAAGCGCGCCAGATCTCTTCGACTGAGGCGTCGAAGCCATACGAATGCCACTGCCCCCACGCGCGGGCGGACAGATGCTCATCGGGTGGACCGAGTAATCGGGTGAGGCTACGGTGCGTGATCGCAACACCTTTGGGAGCCCCCGTGGTGCCGGAGGTGTAGATGACGTGGGCGATGTCATCGGGATCGGGTGGCGGCAACGAGTCGTCGGACTCTAACCGCGTCGCCACGTCGTCGACGCCGATGACCGGCAGCCCGTATCCGGAGAGCGACGAGGCCAACTCAGCGGTCGTCATCGCGGCGACGGGCGCAGCGTCCTCGATGATGTATCCGATCCGGGCCGCGGGCGTCGCCGGGTCAATCGGCAGGTACGCCGCGCGGGTCTTCAAGCACGCCAGGATTGACAGAATCGCCTCGGCACTGCGCGAAAACAGCAGCGCCACTATCTGTCCTGGCCGCACTTTGCGTGAGACCAGCAGGCGAGCCAGTCGGTTGGACGCCTCGTCCAACTCCCGATAAGTCCACGTGCGGTCGCCGCATACCAGCGCGATCGCATCGGGCGTGCGTGTCACCTGCGCAGAGAACAGCGCAGGGATCGACGACGTGGGTGGGGCCGTGGTCAGCACCGCACGATTACCACATTCGTCGAGGCGTGCCTGATCGTTCGATCCGAGGACAGTCAACGACAACAACCGACACTCGGGAGCGGCTGCCATGGCCGTCAACATCCGTTGCAGACGTTCGGCCATATCCGATGGCGTGAAGTCCGCAAACGGTTGCCCTGCCCCCGCCGAAAAGAATGACTGCTGATCACCGACTCCGACGAAGAACAAGCCGAAGTGCCCGACCGGGCCGAATGTCGTGTACGTTGCCGTCGCCGGCACACCGGCGAGGTTCAGCGACAGGCGGGAGGGAACGAAGTTGAGCACGACCCGGTCCGGCACTTGTCGCAAGCGGCGATGGTCACCGCCGAGCTCGAGGGATCGCACCGGAAAACGTTGATGAAGCAAATTTTCTCGAGTTCGCTTGTCGACCTGCCGGCAGAGGTCGGCGACTGTGGAGTGCGGCGACATTTTCAAGACCAGCGGGACGACTCCGGCGAGCATTGCGGGAAGCGTTTTCGTCTTTGCATCCACCCGCCTGCTGACCGGGAAGTCGAGCACCACCTCCGAGTCGCCGTGGCTGCAGCCGCGCACCAGCAGCGCGCACGCCGCAGTGAGGACGGACGACCGCCGGATGCCCAGTGCCTTGGCCAACTCTTTGACGCAACCGGCGACCGCCGGATCGAGGTGGATCGAAGGGGATGGCCGGTGCGAATCGGTCGTGCTCTCGGTTCGCGGTAGCCGGAAGTCTGGTGCGGATTCCGACGGGAGGTTCTCCCGCCAGTACGCTTCGTCATCTTGGTAGTCGGTCGACGACTCGTACTCCAGCTCGCTGCGCACGAAGTCCCGAAGAGAGCCGAAGAAAGCGGGCGAGGCGGGCTCGCCTGCGACAAGTGCTGAGTAGATCGCGGCGATACGCCTGCCCACCAGTCCCATGCTGATGCCGTCGATGACGATGTGATGACAGCATGCGAACCAGTAATACTCGTTGGGCCGCGTTGCAAACAGCGCAAACTTCATCAGCTTGCCGTCGAACGGCATCGGGGTGCGTTCGATCGCTGTCGCAATCTGCCGGGCTTCCTGCTCAGCGTCGTACGAGCCGATCAGGTCGTAGCGAGCCAACTCGACGTCGGAGTAGTCGATCGCTCGCTGGACTACTTGACCGTCCTTCTCGAAGAAGGCGGCGCGAATCGGTTCGGCTTCCTGCAGCCCCAGCCTGATCGCCTGTTCGAAGACGTCCGGCTGGATGGCGCCCTCGATTTTGACGAACATGCCGAGCTGCCACTCGGTGCCGGAGTGGCCTGACTGTTGGGCAAGCCAAATGTCAAGTTGCCGGCGCGTCAACGGCAATGCCTGGTTGTCAAGCTCCATTCGAGCCCCGCTCCAGAAGATATTGAAGGGAAGCAGATCAGGCTTGGTGTGCCCTGAGCCGCGTGCGCAGGCTCTTCAGCCGTGTTTCAGACCAGTTCTGTTCGAGGTAGTCCAGACACGTAACGCGGTCCGCTCCCCCGTGAACCACCCTCCAGCCAGCTGAGACCGCCGCGAAGGCCGGCCACACGCCGTGCTGCGCCTCGTCGTTGACCACGACGAGCAAATTGCCGTTTTCGTCGTCGAACGGGCGCTCGCTCATCGGTTCTCTCCAAACCCCCGCTTGAGTAAAACCAGTTCGACGCTAACTCGTCCTCGACGCGCTTATGCAGTTTCGGCAAAAAATTGTCGCCTCCGTAAGCAGCGGCTGATCCGCGATTTGTGGTTACATCAGCTAGCAAACGCCAGGACATGCGGGAGCGCTTCGCTGGGGCTCTAGAACCTGTATTGGAAGAGTCGATCGTAATTTCGGGTCGTGCGGATCAGGCTCTGTATCCGGTACAGAAGTCGCGGGGTCGTGAGCGGTATTTTTTCGAATCCAGCGATGACCGAGCTGTCGTCGATCAGGCGTAGTCGGGCATCCCACCGGGTGATCTCCCGACCGTCGCGCGTGCCCCATTTGATGATGCCCGATCTGGACAGTCGAGGTCCCCAGGGCGACAGGAGGTCGGCGAGGAGCTCTCCGCTATCGAAGCGATCGAGTAGCTGGGGCAGCAGCCGCTTCAGGTCATCCGGCGTGAGATACATCAGAACACCCTCTGCGACGATCAGAGCGGGACCGCCTTTCGGGATCTGGTCAAGCCACAACGGGTCGGTGACCGACGAACCGATCATGTGATAGCGACCGGACTCGGCGTACAGCTGCCGACGCAACGCGATCACTTGCGGCAAGTCGACGTCGAACCATCTCACGCCAGGGGGTATTGTCAAACGTGTTGCGCGGCTATGCAATCCACAACCTAGATGCAGTACGGTGGCATTCTGATGGGCGGCCAGGTAGTTGGTGACCAGTGCGTCGAACTGCGCGCCACGCAATGCCACGCCGAACTGATTGATCGCCGGGCGTACGGCACGGTGGACACGCTCCCAGTCGTAATCGATGCGTGCGACGTGCTGTGCGGCGAGCTGGTCGTCCAGTATCGGTTGGGCCGATCGGCTCTCGCAGGCCCGCAGGTAAAGCATGCACAGTAGCGTCCACTCGACCGATCCCCAACGCACGCCGGTGAAGTCGACCCTGCCGCGATGAGCGTCGACCGGCTTTGGCGTTCCGGGATTCGTCGCGTCCTCCCTCGGCTCGCTCTACGCTTCTTGTCCCTCGGCGTTCGATGTGCTTGCCGCGTGGTCAGCGTAACGGCTTACGGTCGACGGCAGGTGGCACTTGCGACGAACCGTCTTCGGTGGCTGGGGGTGCCATAACCTGGCTGCGGCGTCGCTCCCAATCTCTTCTCGGTGATTCTCGCCGTCGTCGAACAGAATCTTCCGGCGTTCCTTTCGGAGACGTACGGGCGTTTGCGGCGGGTCGGGCGAATATTCATCGACCACCGAATTCCACGATCCAGCGGGTGACGGCGGAATTCCTCCGGCACCAGCGGTCGATCGGCAACGATCTGTCCACCCCGCGGCCCGAGTACCGCTTCCTCGGCCTGCGGCCCGGCGACCTCGGATCGCTCTAGCCTCTTCCGTCGCGCGTCACGCCCTTCGGTACGGCGCGCGGTGGGTCGGGAAGTCGATGT
The DNA here is from genome assembly GCF_002245615.1 of Mycobacterium neumannii. NCBI lineage: Bacteria > Bacillati > Actinomycetota > Actinomycetes > Mycobacteriales > Mycobacteriaceae > Mycobacterium > Mycobacterium neumannii. Next base: position 95,290 of record NZ_NKCO01000015.1, read on the forward strand.
CGCGCTCTGGCGGCGGCTTCGGGAGCGGGAGGACCACCGCATCGTTGTCGACGGTCACCGCCTGACCGTGGTGGGTGAGGTGTACCGGATCACCCGACTGAAGGCGATACGTCGCCTCATGCGCGGTGACTTCCACCGCTAGGCAACTGTTGCGCCAGGTGAGCCTGAACGTCAGCCGGTTCAGCGCCGGCGGAAGTGCGGGGGCGAACGTCAGCTCGTCTCCGCGACAACGCATTCCGCCGAAGCCCGCCACGCAGACCAGCCACGTGCCGGCGAGCGCGGCGATGTGCAGCCCGCTGGACACGTTGTCGTGGAGGTTATGCAGGTCGATGAACGCCGTCTCGACCAAGTAGTCGTAGGCGAGCCGCAGCTGGCCGACCTCGGCAGCCAGCACCCCTTGTCCGCAGGCCGACAACGATGAGTCCCGGACGGTCTGCGCTTCGTAGTACTCGAAATTGCGCAGCTTTTCCTGCGGAGTGAAGGCGTCGCCCCGCAAGTACATCGCCAGCGTGAGGTCCGCCTGCTTGACGACCTGGGTGCGATACAGCTCGAAGTACGGGTAGTTCAGCAGAAGCGGGTACGCGCTCGGCGGCGTCTCGGCGTAGTTCCACAGGGCCATCCGGGTGAAGCTCTCCGACTGCTCGTGCACTTCGAGGTCGTCGTTGAACGGCACCACCATGTGCGAGGCCGCGACGCGCCATACCGCGGTCTCTTCCGCGCTCACGCCGAGGCGGCGGGCCACCACCGGATTGCGCTCACAGGCGGCGGCGGCTTCGGTGAGATTGTGTTGGGCCATCAAGTTGGTGAACAGGTTGTTGTCCACCAGCGCGGTGTACTCATCAGGTCCGGTGACGCCGTCGATCCGGAACTGCCCCGTTGAATCGTGGTGACCGAGGCTGACCCACAGGCGTGCGGTCTCCACCAGCAGCTCGACGCCGTAGTCGTTCTCGAATTGCCGGTCTCCGGTCGCAGCGACGTATTGCGCTGTTGCATAGGCGATGTCGGCTGTCACGTGCACGGCCGCCGTCCCAGCCGGCCAGTAGCCGGAGCACTCGTCACCGTTGATCGTCCGCCACGCGAACATCGCTCCGTCATGGGCGAGTTCGCGAGCCCGTCGCTTGGCGCTCGGCAACGTGGAGTGCCGCCAGCGCAGTGCAGCGGCCGCCGCTTCCGGCATGGTGTGGATCAGCATGGGCAGCACGTAGATTTCGGTATCCCAGAAGGCGTGTCCGCCGTATCCGGTTCCGGTGAGGCCCTTCGCCGAGATGGGTCGGCTTTCACCGCGGGCCCCCGCCTGCAGCACTTGGAACAACGCGTACCGGATCGCCTGTTGGAGTTCTGGATCGCCGTCGATCTCGATATCGGCGTGGGACCAGAACGCATCGAGGTATTCGCGTTGCGCTGACAGAAGATTGTCCCACCCGGTCTGTTTCGCCTGCGCGAGCGCGGCCTCCACCTGCGCCCGCAACGCCTCCGTCGAGCGTCTGCTCGACCATCCGTACGCGATGAACTTCGTCATCCGCAGTACCTGGCCCTTGGCGACGTCGACCGCGACGGTCATGCGCGCCAGGTCGTCTTCGGCGCGAATATCGCACGCGCTGCCGGACGGAAGGTCGAGCTGATGATCCATGCCGGCGGCGACACGCAATCCGGAATGTCTTGTGTGATGGACGAGCACTGCGGAACTTCGCTCTGCGAACGCGAATTCAGCGACCAGGGGATGATCCAGTGCGGCCGCCAGCCGCGGATCGTCACTCGCGGTGACCACCGCCTCGTTGGCCAGCAAGTCGGACTGCACTACCAGTTCCAAGGACGAGTCCAGCGGCTCCACCTCGTAGCGGATCGCGGCCACCGCGCGCTGGGTGAACGAGACCAAGCGCTCGGAGCTGATTCGGACGCACCGTCCGGTCTGTGACGCCCAGACGGTGTTGCGGCGCAGCGTTCCGGTCCGGAAGTCGAGGATGTGTTCGTGTTCGACCACCCTGCCGTAGCGCATATCCATCGGCGAGTCCTGGACGAACAGCTGGATGATCTTTCCATCGGTTACGTTCACGATGGTCTGGCCATCCTCGGGATAGCCGTATCCACCTTCTGCATAAGGCAATTCGTGGTTCTCGTAGAACCCGTTCAGAAACGTGCCCGGTGTGCCAACCGGCTCTCCCTCGTCGAGGGATCCACGCAGACCGATGTGGCCGTTCGAGAGGGCGAAGATCGATTCGACGTCCGGCAGCAAATCGAGATCGAAGCCGGACCACCGCAGTTCCCAGGGGGCAATCTCGAACTCAGGATGGGCTGCCATGACGCCATTATCGCCACACCTCGGCGATCGCATGCCGTGATCGGCGAACGATACGGCGTTCTGGAGCGGTCGCCTTTCGACGCGCGGCGTCGTGAAATCACCGCGGAGTCGTGGTCATCCCCGCGATAATCGACCACAGCGTGCGTCAGACCACCTCGGAACGCCGTACAACAAGCGCAGGTGAAACGATCGAAAGTCCACAGAATGTCTGAAGCAACACTGAGCTTGGTGATCGTCGGGGTCGCCGTCGTGTTGTTCATCTGGAACCGGCTCCCCGTCGAGGTCGTCGCGATCGGTGTGGCGTTGCTGCTGTACTTCACCGGGCTGGTCGACACGAGGACGCTGTTCAGCGGATTCGGCGATGCGGTGATCGTGTTCATCGCGTCGCTCTTCGTGGTCAGCGAGGGCCTCGAGGCATCCGGGGTCACCGCCTGGGTGAGCCGGACGCTGACTCGGTTGGCAGGGCGGGCATACGCCCGCTTGACGGCCACCGTAATGTCTCTCGGCGCAATGGTCAGCGCGGTGATAACCGTCAACGGTGCGGCCGCGGCACTAGTCCCGGTGACGGTGTCGGTGGCGCGACGGGCGCGGATCGCGCCATCGAAAGTATTGATTCCGTTGGCGTTTGGCGCCAGTGCGGGGGCGCTGCTCACGCTGGGCGGCAGCCCGGTGAACGTCCTCATCTACGACGCATCGCGCGACCACGGCGGTTCCGGGTTCGGCTACTTCGAATTCGCGCTGGTCGGTGTCCCGCTGGTGCTCGTGACGGTGCTGGTTGCGGTGGTGTTCGGCCGTCGGTTGTTGCCGGAGCGGGAGTCGACCACCCTGCCCAGCGACTTCAGCGGGTACCTGCCGCGCCTCATGGAGCACTGGGGGCTGAATCGCCGCCTCTTCCGGCTCACGATCGATGAGGGGTCGGCTGCAGTGGGTGTGCCGGTGCGCGACGTTGTCAGTCCGCACGGTGCAGACTCGGAGGCGACCGGCGGCGGGGATCTGACTTTGGTGGCGGCGCAATCGCGCGGCGGTCGGATCGTTGACGACCATCACCGGCTCGAGCCAGGAGATGCGCTCACCGTGGACGGGAACGACGAGGTAGTCGCCGCATTTGGGAAACGCACGGGGGGCTCGGTTGAGCGTCTGCCGAGTGGACAATCCGACGACCTGTTGGGCCCCGACACCGGGCTCGCCGAGCTGGTGGTTCCACCCCGGTCGGACTGGTTGGGGCAGCAGGCTTTCCCCGGGCTCGACTGGAGCGGACTCACCGTCCTGTCCGTGCACCGGATGAACTCCGATGTGGGCGCCCGTGTTGTCGAACTGGCACAGGGCGACACCATCCTGGTCCACGGCCAATGGGCGGCGATCGACCGCTTGACATCGTCGGGCTTGCTTGTCGTGGATTCGACCGAGGAGGTGAGGCGTCAGACGGTTGCGCTGAACCGCACGGCACCCCGAGCGCTTGCTGTGCTCGCGGCGATGATCGTTTTACTCGTGACGGGAATCGTGCCGCCGGCGGTGGCGGCATTGCTGGCCGCACTGGCGATGGTGGCGTCGCGCGTGGTGCGCACGGACCAGGTGTATCGCGCAATCCCATGGCAGACGATCATTCTCATCGGTGCGCTGATCCCGTTGTCCACAGCGATCCAGGCCAGCGGGGCGGCAGAGCAGATCGCCCGTCCGATCGTCGATCTGGTCGGCGACCGCAGCCCCTACCTGTTGCTCGCCGTGCTCTTCGTGCTCACGGCTGTCCTCGGACAGTTCATCTCCAACGTTGCCACGGTGTTGGTCGTGATACCGATCGCGGTGGCTGCGGCCACCGACAGCGGTATCTCAGTGCACGCGACGCTGATGCTCGTGGCGCTCGCGGGTGCGGCATCGCTGCTGACTCCGATCGCCACACCGGCCAACATGATCGTGCTGAACCCGGGTGGTTACCGCTTCGGCGACTACTGGCGGCTGGGCATCGTCACGATGGTGGCGTGGTTCGCGGTCGCGATGGTGGTGATTCCGGTCTGGTGGCCGCTGTATTGACTCCGGGCCGGCGAACGGAAAGCCCCGCGGCAGGCTGATTTCCGTCCTATTTCCGTCTGGATCCATCCGGAACAGGCCCGCATCGTCGACTATGGAGCCATGAGGAAGACATCGCAAGGGCTGTCGAACAAGGTCAGCATCGTCGGGATGGGCAGCGTCGGCACCGCGATCGCCTACGCCTGCCTGATCCGGGGCTCCGCGGGTGCCCTGGCGCTCTATGACATCAACGCCAAGAAGGTCCGCGCCGAACTGCTCGACCTCAACCACGGCAGCCAGTTCGTACCTCACTGCCCCACCATCGGCTCTGATGACATCGGCATCACCGCCGGTTCGAGGATCATCATCGTCACGGCAGGCGCCAAACAAGACGAGGGGCAGACCCGACTGGACTTGGCGACCACCAATGTGGCGATGGCGCAATCGTTGACGCCACAGCTGCTCGAACAGTCACCCGACGCGGTCATCGTGTTCGTCACCAACCCGGTCGACGTCGTCACCTACGCCGCGGTCGAGGCGGTGGGCACTGACGATGGCCGGATATTCGGGTCCGGGACGGTGTTGGATTCCAGCAGGTTCCGCTATCTGATCGCTCAGCGGGCTGACCTCGCCGTCGCCAATGTGCACGGCTTCATCGTGGGCGAACACGGCGATTCGCAGATCCCGCTGTGGTCGAGCGTGTCGATCGGCGGGGTGCCTGCCGAGAAGTTCCGCATCGACGGCACTGTGGTGTTCGACGAACCGACCCGTAACGAGATATCGGCGGCCGTCGTCAATGCGGCGTACGAGGTCATCGCCGGTAAAGGCGCGACGAGCCTGGCCATCGGACTGTCGACCGCCCGGATCATCGAGGCGATCCTCTACGACCAACACCGGGTGTTGCCGGTGTCGACCGTGCAGCGCGGCGTCTATGAGATCACCGATGTCTGCCTGTCATTGCCGACGGTCGTGACGGCCGCGGGTGCGGGCCGGGTGCTCGAAGTGCCGCTGTCGGTCTCCGAACTGCTCAGCTTGCAGGGTTCTGCGGCGACCCTCAAGCAGGCGCAGACGTCGCTGGGTCTGTAGTCGACTCGTCGGTGGAGCCGCGGTCGCGGGGCGTGAGGGCGACCAACACCGCACCGGCACCGAACAGCAGCGTGGCGAGCAGCGGAAAACGCCCATCGGGCGCAAAGCCGTTGACCGTGAACAACAGCGTGGCGGCCGACGCGATCAACGCCCCGGCGAACAAGGCCGCGGAACCCCAGCGTCCACCGAGCGGTATCACAACGGAGGGCAACGGCGCGGCGAACAATGCTCGCTGCCACCACAGCAACGTCATCAGCACCACCGCCACAATGGAAATCGCCACAACCCAGACCAGGCGAACCAGCCACCATTCGGAGGTGCCGAGAGGCGGTTGAGGCAGGAGCCCCGTCGGATACCCGGCCAGTGCCACGATGACGACGGGCACCATATGCCACAAGTACAGCCCCATCACCGCGCTGTTGGCAGCCGCCAGCGGACGCTGCGCGCGGATCCTCTTGAGCCCACGATCGATGAACGGTGCGGCGGCCAGGAGAAGCCCGGCTTGAGCCGCGGCGAACGCCACCAAAGCCAGGGAGGGCGGAGCGGTGTTCTGCAGGTCCTCGCCCGGAATGCCGATCATGCTGACCGGATACGGGCCCCACGCGAGCAGCACCGTCAGCACAACGGCCGAGACCCCTCCCAGCGCTAGCGGTCGGTATCCCGCCAACCTACCGCTGCGCCAAGCGATTCCGAGTTGATAACTCACCGCCCAACCCAGCACATAGTTGAGATAGCCGACGTAGGGTACGTCGGCGCCGATGTAGGCGACGTCGATGGCGCCGACCGCGATGGCCAACGCGGCCGGCACGGCAAGCCCCCATCGGTTGTCGGCGGCCATCGCCGCAGGCGTCGCCAAGATCACGAGCACGAAGGTGACCAGGAACCACAGGTGGTAGGCGACCGCCCACCCGCCGAACGCCAACTTCGAACTGCCCACACCGATTCCGAGCAGTACCAGCACCACGATCAACACCGCTGCCACGTACGCCGCAGTCGGACCCAGCGTCCTCGACAGCCGGTACCGCAACCACGTTTGCGGCGGCTCCACCCCGGCATTCTGCCGACGCGACCATGAGACCGCGCTCGCGTAACCAGCCATCAGGAAGAAGGCGGGGATCACCTGGAACAGCAACGTCAGCCACTGCGTCCACGGCAACTCCTCCAGCAGGTTCTGCAGACCGAATTCACCGTCGTGATAGGTCGCAGACGCAGCAAGCCAATGCCCAACCACGACAAGTCCTATGGCCGAGACGCGATAGAAATCCACGGACAAGTCACGTTCGGTCATATCCACCTCCGTGCGCCCTACCACGACATCGCCCACGGCATATATCTGCGGCCCACCCATTTGGCTGCCTCGATGGTCAGAAAGACCGTGATGGACAACGCGATTGCGACCGCCCATCCCCGGAATGTGATCGGTGCCGAATGGAACCAGGTGTTCATGAACGGTGCGTAGGTGAACACGATCTGCAGTACGATCATGGCGCCGGCCATCCGCCATACCCATGGGTTGCCCCGAAACACCTGGGGTCGAAGGCTTGACGAGGTGACGAACCGGCAGTTGAGCAGGTATGCCAGCTGGCCGAGGGCCAACATGTTCACCGCGGCGGTCTGGGCGACGGCCAGTGGGTACCCGCCCGCCCGCGCGACGAAGAACTCCGCGAGCGTCGCGCCTGCGACCAGTACCGACACCAACGAGATCATCGCGAGGTCAGCCCGGTTCACCAGCGCCTGGCCGGCTGTGCGGGGCGGGCGCTCCATGAGGCCCTCTTCGGCTTTCTCGAAAACCAGCGCGAGCGACAAGGTCACGGACGTGACCATGTTGATCCACAGGATCTGCACCGGCTCCAGCGGGAGCGAGAATCCCAGCAGAATCGCGACCAGGATGATCAGCGATTGCGCGCCGTTGGTTGGCAGCATGAACAACACGGATTTGCGGATGTTGTCGTAGATCCGCCTGCCTTCTTCGACGGCCCGCGCGATGGTTGCGAAGTTGTCGTCGGCCAGGACGATTCCCGCGGCCTCCTTGGTGGCTTCGGTGCCCTTGATGCCCATCGCCACGCCGATGTCGGCGCGGGTGAGCGCCGGTGCGTCGTTGACGCCGTCCCCGGTCATCGCGACCACCTTGCCCTGCGCCTGCAGGGCGCTCACGATGCGCAGTTTGTGCTCCGGGCTGGTGCGTGCGTAGACATCGACGTCGTCGGCCACCTGCCGCAGCCGGGTCTGGCTCATGGCCTCCAACTCAGCTCCGGTGACCACGCGCGGCTCTTCACCGGTTGCGACGATGCCCATTTCGCGAGCGATGGCGCGAGCGGTACCGGCGTGGTCGCCGGTGATCATCGTGACCTGGATACCCGCGGTATGGCAGGTCGCGATGGCCGAGATCGCTTCTGGCCGAGGCGGATCGACGATGCCGACGACGCCCAGGAATTCCAGTCCGGCGCTGACGTCGTCGAGGTCCGGAATGTCCGCATCCGCAGGTCGACGAGCGGCGGCCAGTACCCGTAGCCCTTGGTCACTGAGCTCGTCGATGCGCGCCTCCCAGAGTGGGCGGTCGAGGGGCTCAGCGGACATCGGGCCCGCCTGGGTGGCGGACCGGTCGAGAAGCCGATCCGGTGCACCCTTGACGTAGAGGTAGCGCTCACCGCCCGGAGTCGCGTTGAGGGTGATCATCAACTTGTTGACCGACTCGAACGGCACCACACCGAGCCGGGGCCAGTGCGCGTCGTCGAGCCCGGCCTTTTGCGTCAACGTGCGCAGCGCACCCTCGGTCGGGTCACCCACCACCCGCCACTGCCCGTCGACCTCGTGCAGCCGCGCGTCGTTACAGACGGCCATCGTCGTCAACACCGCCGCCAGGTCCGGATAGTCGTCGGGCGCGACCGGCGCGCCGTCGAGTTCGATGCCGCCCTCGGGGCGGTAGCCGGTGCCGGTGACGTCGAACCGGTGGCGCGCGGTCACCACGGTGCGCGCGGTCATCTCGTTCTGGGTGAGTGTTCCCGTCTTGTCCGAGCAGATGACGTTGACCGCGCCGAGCGCCTCGACGGCCGGCAGCTTTCGGGTGATCGCTTTTCGGCGCGCCATCTGCTGCACACCAAGGGCCAGCGTGATCGTGACGACGGCGGGCAGCCCCTCCGGAATGGCGGCGACGGCGAAACCTATTGCCGCCGTGATCAAGTCGCTCACCGAGAACTGGTGCAGCAGCTTGCCGATGATCAGCATCACCGCGGCCATGCTTAAGATGGCGACCGACAGTTGACGGCCGAACCGAGACAGCTTGCGGGTCAGCGGTGTGTCGATGGTCGCGACGTCGGCGATCAGCGACTGGATGCGGCCGATCTCAGTGCTGGTGCCGGTGGCGGTGACGACGCCGGTACCGGCCCCCGCCGCGACGATCGTGCCCGAGTACACCATCGACATGCGATCACCGAGACCGGCGTCCGCGCCGACTTGTCCGACATCCTTCTTGGCAGGCAGGGATTCACCGGTGAGCGCCGATTCCTCCACCCGCAGATTCGCCACCTCGAGCAGACGCATATCGGCCGGGATCCTGTCGCCCGACCCGATGCGCACGACATCGCCGGGAACCAACATCTGTGCGTCCACCTTCTCCCAGTCCCCGTCGCGGCGCACTTGTGCGGAGACGGACAACATCCCCCGGATACTGTCGAGCGCCCGTTGAGCCCTGCCTTCCTGGATGAAACCGACCGATGCGTTGATCACCGCGACGGAGATGATCACCACGCAGTCCACCCACTCGTTGAGGATGGCTTTGAGCACGCCTGCCGCGATCAGGATGTAGATCAGGACGTTGTTGAAGTGTGCGAAGTACCGAAGAACAGCAGGCCGCGGCTTCTTCTCCGGAAGTTTGTTCGCGCCGTAGACGGCCAGGCGCTCGCGCGCGATGTCCCCGTCGAGCCCGTCGGGGGAACTGCCCAACAGCGCAAGGACTTCGGCGGCGCTACGGGAATGCGCCAGCGCGCTGTCCAAGTCGTCTTCTGTGGGGGCGGTTGTTTCCGCCATATTCGGATACTGCCCGGCCACACCATGTTGCGCAATCACGAGTTTCGCATCGTGGCCGCCCTTTTAGTCGCGCATGACGTCAGCCAGGTGACGATGGTCCCACCACTGCTGTTCGACCGGTCGCTGAGCGTTGTTTTCGATGAGCGTCGGGTAATGCGCGAGATCGGTGAATCGCAGTTCGCCGGACTGAAATCCGAGCATTGCGCCGGCGCGGCCACCGGACGAGAGCTGTTCTGAGAGGAATCCGATACAGCGGGCGGTCATGATCGTCGCCTGCACCCGGTCGAACGGCGACGGGTTTCCGCCCTCCTGGACGTAGCCAAGAACCTCCTCCCGCGCATCGAACAACTCCGCGCCTTCTTTCTCGAACAGTGCAGTAATGAATCTGGTGGTGTAGACGCGGTCGGAGCCTTCGCTGCGCACGATCAGGCCCACCCGCTTGCCGGTTCGGAAACGGTCCGCGAGCGCGTGGACGTCGGTGGTCAGGGCGTTCAGTGTGATGCCCTCCTCCGGTAGGTAGACGCGATCTGCACCGGTGGCCAGCCCGCTGACCAGGGCAAGATAACCGCAGTCGTGGCCCATCACTTCGACAATGAACACTCGTCGCGTGGCGACCGCGGACTGCCGTATCTTGTCGACGTCGGAGACGATGCTGTTCAGCGCGGTATCACTGCCGATACTCAATTCACTTGCCGGGACATCGTTGTTGATGGTCATCGGCATGCACACGAGTGGGACGTCAAGGGCGTCATACTCCTGCCGATGCCGATAGAGCTCGTGAGCGGCCCGGTAGCCCGCCCATCCACCGGCGACGATGAGCCCGTCGATGCGATGAGCGGCTATCTGTTCGGCGATCCGGGCGATACCGGCCTGGTCGGGCACGTAGCGATTGGTGCCGATCTCGGCGCCCCCCTCGGACACCCAGCCGCTGACATCCATCCAACCCATCTCGTGTATGTCACCGTTGGCTAGTCCCCGAAACCCGTTCTTGACCGCCAATACGGTGTGGCCGCGATCCAGGCCGAGTCGGACGGCGGCGCGCACCGCGGTGTTCATCCCGGGCGCCGGTCCGCCGGCGTGTACAACGGCGATCCGGAAGGGCTTCGTCTCGGCGGGCCGCGGCGCAGCCTGTTGGATGGTGTCCAGGACCCTGCACGATTCCGCGAAATGTCCCCCGCGCGCCTGAATCGCTCCCGCATAGTCCCGTGACTTCATTCGTGTGGCGACTTCTTGGGTCCGCTCCACGCACTCCATCAGCGGCGAGGCGACCACGCGGTTACCCCGCAATCCGATCAGTTGCGCGGGCGCGTCGGGCGTGTCGGCAAGCAGTCGTTCCACAGCCAGAAAGCCGAAGTGCGTTGCCAGGTAGCGGTCGAAAGCGCTTGGCGCACCGCCACGTTGAACGTGACCCAAGACGGTGATGCGGACATCCTCACCGAGTTCGTCCTCCAGCAGTTGTCTGACCTGTTCGGCGGTGACCCGGTTGCCGTCGCGGTCGTGGGCACCCTCGGCGACGACGACCACGCTGTGTCGACGGCCGATCGATCGGCCCGCCTTGATGTCGCGACACATCTGCTCTCGCCAGCCCTCGCCTGGCGGTTGTTCGGGTATGAGGACCCAACTCGCGGCGGTCGCCAGCGACGACATGAGGGCGAGGTAGCCGCAGTTCCTGCCCATCACTTCCACCACGAAGGTGCGCTGGTGGCTGGCAGCGGTGCTGTGCAAGGCGTCCAAGGCCTCGATGATCCGGTGCAACGCCGTATCGGCGCCTACCGTCATGTCGGTGCCTGCCATGTCGTTGTCGATGGACCCGACCAAACCAGCAAGTCGCAGAAAAGGATGTTCGTCCGCCAGGTCCTGCGAGATGTCCCCGGCCTCAACCAATTCAGCGAGCAATCCCGACCACTCCTGACGGAACAGGTTTGCCCCCGCAAGACTGCCGTCACCGCCGATCACCACGAGGGCGTCGATACCGTGCTCGACCAGGTTGCGCGCGGCCGATCGGCGGCCTTCACGAGTTCTGAACTGCTTCGATCGGGCGGTGCCGATGACAGTACCGCCCTGGTGCAGGATTGCCTCGACATCAATCGGTTCCATGCGCCGGATGAGGTCACCACCTGTGACGAGCCCGTGGTATCCCTCGTGGACCGCGTACACGTCGATGCCGTGGTGCGCGGCGGTAAGCACGACGGCGCGCACCGCTGCGTTCATGCCGGCGGCGTCACCGCCGCTGGTCAGGACACCAATACTGGATGGTGCGGACTGGACTTCAGGCATGTACCCGCCTCCGTGCCGTTCGGGGATGCTCTACGACCATCTTGCACGGCTGGAGCCGACATGAGGAACGGACCAACCGACGTAGGCGTAATCTCCCGCTCGAACCACAGGCGTCACATCAGCGTCACCAGCGTTGGGGCCGCTCATCGACGGTGCTGGGCACATGCGCTTCGACTTTGGCGAGAACCGCTTCTGCGGGACCGCCCCGTCATACCGTGACATCCATGGCAGAACAAACCCCCGCTGTCACGGCGGCGCACCCGTCCGACAGGGTGCTGCGGATCGTGAACCCCTTGATCGGCAGGTTGCTGCGCACTCCCCTGGCCGGACCACTGCGCAGCCGCATGATGGTGGTCAACGTCGTCGGCCGCAAGAGCGGGCGCCGATACTCAATCCCGGTGAGCGCCCATCGAATTGACGGCGAACTGTATGCGTTGACCTCAGCGGGATGGAAGAACAACTTCCGCGACGGGGCGACCGCGGACATACTGCTCGACGGGGGGACGACGACGATGCGCGGTGAACTGCTGACCGACACCGCGCTCGTCGCCGAGTTGTCGCACCGCTGCGCGAAAGCCTGGGGCGCCAAGCGTGCCCCGACGATGATGGGGCTGAAGTTCCGCGACGACGGCATACCGTCGGCCGAGGATTTCGCGGATGTGGTTCGCCGGGAACGTATCGCGGCGGTGCGGTTCAGACCGGCTTGAAGCGTTATCAGCCGCCGTCGGCCGAAAGGCTCTGCTCGAAGGCGAACACATTCTGAGGGTCGTATTTCGCCTTGATCGCGCGCAACCTTTCGACGTTGTCCCCCCAATACGCCGATTCCCATTCCGGCATACCGGCATTCGGGACATTGACGTAGGCACCACTCACATACGGCTGCAGGGCTTCTCCGAATTCGGCGCACCACCTCAGACACTCGTCCGTCAGCGGATCGTCGGCGGCCGGTATTCCGCCGCGAACACCCCACCCCGCGCCGGGCTCGGCGTAGAACAGCGCATCGCGATGCGCGAAAGCAGAACCGCCGGGCGGCTCACTTGCTCGCACAGTGCCACCGAAGGCGTTGGTGAAGTAGTTGCAATCCGGCGTCGGCGCCTTCGCCATGAACGATGCGACGAGGTCGATGGCTTGCGGCGGATACGGTGCATATACGAACTGCGACAGGAATTTCCAGTTCGCGGCTTCATCGGCTGGTGGTATCTGGAAGCCCGCGTAGACATCGGCCCACCGTGCGTCGTCGGTCAAGACTTGTGGCTTGCCGACTGCCAGGATCGGCGCCAGTATCTGCTGGGCCTCGGCCGAGGACCCGTCGACCAGCACCGCGACCAGCACCACCTTGTCGGGGCGGATCTCCAACTGGCTGGTCAGCCGATCGTCGGCATGTGGGGCGCTGCGCTGCCAGGCGTCAAAGGCGGGCGAAAGCTGCTCGAGCCCCGGCCACGTCGCCACGACATGGATGGCGTGCGTCACGGGATGGATGCGGTACGTCAGCGATGTGACGATCCCGAAATTGCCGTTGCCGGCTCCCCGTAACGCCCACAACAGGTCCGGGTTGTTCTGCTCGTCGGCGATGACCGTCGTCGCGCCACCGTCTGTCGAGGCCACGACGACCTCCGCCGCGAGCAGATTGTCAGACGCCATGCCGTACCGGCGGGTGAGCAGCCCGAAGCCACCGCCCAACGTCGCACCGACCAGCCCCACGGTGCCCTCGGTTCCCGTCGGCGCGGCGAATCCGGCCGCGCCGAGCGCGGTGACCATTTCCAGCTGAGTGAGCCCGGCACCGACGGTGGCAGTCTGGGAGGCCGCGTCGATCATGGCCGACTTCATCCGGCTCACATCGATCACCAGGCCCTCGTCGGCAGCCGACCAGCCCTCGAGGCAGTGGCGGCCGCTACGCACCCGCAGAGGCACGCCGCTGCGCCGCGCCCATGACACGGCGTCGACCACCTCCTGTGTGTCGGCACAGAACACGACCGCGTCGGGTTGCGGGGCAAACAGGTGGTTGTAGCCCATTCGGGCCGCGTCGTAGCCCGAGTCTCCGGGCCGCACAACGTCTCCCGTCAACCCCGAGGGAGCGTTTGAGTTCCGGCTCGTAGCCACGATCCTCACCGTTTCGTCTGCGTCTGTTTCGTCCGGTGCAACCTCTGTCATGGCCGTTGACCTTCCGACGACTGAGGACAGTTCTCCGAACGTACAGATCAGCGGCGAAGATAATCACCGAATTGACGACCGCGGAATATCCGGTGCCATACTGTTCACCGAACTTCAGAAGGGATGGGTGGATGACCACAGAGGGCGTCGTGCAGGGTCAATCCGCCGATGACGGGTCTCGAGAATGCGGTTATACGCCCGAACTGAAGCGGAGTCTCGGCTCGTTCCAGGTGTTCGCGATCTCGTTCGCGTTCATCTCGGTTGCGGTCGGCGTCTTCGCCAGTTATGGTGCGGTGCTTCAGAGTTCAGGACCCGTCGGCATCTGGCTGTGGTTGGTCGCGGCGGCCGGGCAGACCCTGGTGGCACTTGTCGTCGCCCAGTTTGCCGCTCGGATCGCGCTGAGCGGCTCCTCCTATCAGTGGGCATCGAGGCTGGCGAACCCAAAGGTCGGCTGGTTCTTCGGGTGGTTGACGTTCTGGTTTCTGGCCATCGGCGTGGTGGCCATGGACAACGCGCTCGCCAGCCAGGCGCTCATGCCCCTGCTGGGTATGGCGCCCGACGAGGATGTGGCGCGGGTGATCACGCTGGCGGTGTTGGCGACGCAAACGGTGCTCGTCATCGCTTCGACCCGGCTGCTCGGAATGGTCACCTCAACGGCGGTGGCGCTGGAGCTGACGATCGTCGTGGTGCTGGTGATCGCGCTCGGTGCGGTGATGATGTTCAGCGGCAGCGGAACCGTCGACAACGTGGTCTCGCAGGGCATCGCCGCCGGCTCACCCGACTACTTCGCGATCGGCGGCGGCTTGATGGCCGGGATGGTCATGGGACTGGTGACGCTGGTCGGCTTCGACTCGGCGGCCAACCTGGCCGAGGAGGCCAAGGACCCCTACCGCAGCGTCCCGCGGGCGATCGTCACCTCGGTGCTGGCATCGGCCGTCCTGGGGTTCATCTTCATCTTCACCCTCACCGTCGGGATCAAGAGCATTCCGGAGGTCAGCAACAGCGAATCGCCGGTGGCGACGATCATCCGCGATCAGCTGGGATCCCTCACTGAGCGAATCCTGTTGTCGGGAATCGCGTTTGCGATGTTCGGTGCGGGGATGGTGATGTTGGCCTCCTGCTCTCGCATCGTGTTCGCCATGGCTCGTGATTCCCGCTTCCCGGGCTACACCTTGTTCCGCCGAGTCAACCCGCGCACCCGTACGCCGATTCCCGCGACCGTGCTGATGTTCGTCGTGGGCGTCGCTCTCATGGTGGCGCTGCCGGGTCAGGCCTTGCTGCAGCTGATTGTCGGGTCGACGATCCTTCCGGCGCTGATCTACGGAGCCATCTCCGTGTTGTACCTGTCGGTGCGAAAGCGGCTGGGCCGCAGGGAGGGTGCGTTCGGGTTGGGACGCTTCGAGGTGCCCGTGGCGATCGCCGCCATCATCTGGGCGGTGTTCTCGTTGGTGGCGCTGATGTCGCCCTCGGACTCACTGGTCCCCGACCTGATCGTCCTGGGCGTCGTGGCGGCGGGCGGGCTGTACTTCGCCAAGATGTTGATCTTCAACCGTGAGGTGCTCGAAACCGAACCCGGTGATCCCGACGCGTTCTGAGTCAGCGTAGGGAACTCGCCGCCGGTTGATCGGCGTGGAGGTGCGGAGGAAAGGCCGCCCGTTGCGCGATCGGGCGGCGGTAGTCGTTCACCCGGCCGGGAATGGTGCTGAGCACCGCGGTCGTCCGCCCGGCCCTGTTGTACGCGGCAACGAACCCTCCGCTCGAAGTGCTTCCCTCGATGACCTCAACTCTGTCGTAATCTGTTGGCACTCCGAGTAATTGGAGTTTGGTGTCGTATTGGTCAGACCAGAAGTACGGCACCGCATCGTATTCTTGGGCCTTGCCGGGTCCGACCAACAGATTGCGCGCCGCTGTGATGCCTTGACGGGAGGCTTGATCCCAGTGCTCGATACGCAAGTGCTGCTCGTACAGCGGATGCCACCACCGCGCGACATCGCCGGCGGCGACGACATCCGTTGCGCCTTCTGCGGCACCGGTCGCGTCGCATACCACACCCCGATCCACCTTGATCCCAGAGCCCTGCAGCCAATCGGTGGCCGGCTCGACTCCCAGCCCGATGAGAACGAGATCGGCCTTCACCTTCGAACCGTCGCTCAGGCGAACCGCTTTGACGTGGCCGCGGCGGGTACCGACGAAGCCATCCACTTCGAGACCGCATCGCACATCTACCCCATGGCGGCGATGCAGGTCGGTCCAGTAGCGGCCCATCTCCTCTCCCAAAGCGGACTGCAACAGGGCATCCGTCCGGGACAGCAGGGTGACCTTCAGTCCCATCGAACGCAGGCTCGCGGCGACTTCGACACCGATGAAGCCGCCACCGATCACGACGACGCGCGTGCGCCTGCCGAGCTTCGAACGGATGGCAAGGCAGTCGTCGACCGTCCGAAGCGTCATCACGCCATCGGGAACTGGACCGCCGGGCCACTGGCGTACCACCGCGCCGCTGGCGATGACGAGTCCGTCGAACGGCAGCGATCGTTTTTGGCCGACGTCACGCACGCGAACAATGCGTGACGCCATGTCGAGACCAACGGCGGTTGCCCCTCGCAGCGCGCGCGCCTCGAGTGCGTTCTGCGGCGCCATGTCGATGCCGGCCCGGTGTACCTCACCGGTGAGCAGCTTCTTGGACAGGGCCGGCCGGTGGTAGGGCGCATGGCGTTCGCCGCCGACGATCGTCAGCTCACCGTCATAGCCCTCTGTCCGCAGTGTCTGCGCCGCCATCGTGCCCGCCACTCCGGTCCCGACGACGACGACCTTGCTGAGCTGACGACTCGGCGACATCCGTCAGTCCTCCACCGTGATAGCGCTGGTTGGACACGACACTTCCGCGCCGACCAGTTGTTTTCGCAACTCTTCACCCGGTTCCTCCTGCAGGAGGTGAAGACCGTCGTCTCGGACGTCGAACACCTCCCGGCAGATGCTCATGCACACGCCGTTGCCGTCACAGGTGTCGAAGTCGACCCAGACCTTCATCATCGACGCTCCTCTCGGTTGGTCGCGGTCGCGGTTCAGTCGTGCGCAGCCTGCGCGGCCATGGCCCGCTCGTGCGCCTGGGCCCGTTCGCGCGCCTCGCGGGCCGTCGGCGAGAACTCGAGGTACTCCAATGCCAGCTGCGTATCGGCCTCGGGCCCAGGATGATGACCACGGCGCATGTACCGCAGGGGCACGACGAATATGAAGTTCCACGGCCCGGGTAGCAGGTCCTTGCGGGCGGCCCGCCGCCAGTCCCGCCATCGCCATTTCTGGTCGATCGTGTCGTCGTTGCTCATGAGATAGCGCGCTCCGGCGATCCACCAGCCGACGAACAGCGGTGCGGTCATCAACATCGAAAAGGCTCTGATCCAATAGCTTCCGCACACGTGCTGGTAAACGTCGAACACCAACGAGCGGTGTTCCACTTCTTCAGCTCCATGCCAGCGGAGCAGATCGAGCATGACGGGGTCGGCACCCGCGTTCTCCAGCCCCTCATTCCGCAGCACCCACTGCCCCAACACCGCGGTGAAGTGCTCCAGCGATGCCACGTCGGCCAGCCGCCGGTACAGCCACCATCGCTTGAGTGGCGCCGGAAAGAACTTCGGCGCATCACCGAGGATGATCGACAAGGATCGGCCGAGCCGTTCGGTGTAAGGAGCGGTGTCGATGCCCTGCTCGGCCAACCGGTCCAACACCACCTGATGCGCCCAGGCGTGCCAGGACTCCTGCTGGATGAAGGGCTTGATGGCAGCCTCGAGTTCCGGATCGTCGACCAGTGACGACGCCTCGAGGACGGCTTTGATGAAGTGCCGTTCGCCCTCGGGCAGCAGCAGATGCAACACGTTGATCATGTGGGTCGTAAACGGATCACCGGGCACCCAATGCCGCGGCAGGTTCGACCAGTCGAAGCGAACCTGACGACGGTATGCCGGGTGTCCGTCCTGATGTAGTTGCACCTCGGGCATCGGTTCCTCCTCTTCCACGTCTGTAGACAACCGCGTCGGTCTTCAAACCGCCGCGCCATTCATTTGCGGCCGGAGACGCGCAGCGCCGCGGGCACCTCGACGCACACCCGCTGTCTGATCCGGGACAACGTGTCGTTCAGCAGCCGGGAGACCTGCACTTGGGAGACGTTGAGCTTGTTTGCCACCTCGCACTGTGTGAGGCAGTCGAAGAAGATCATGCCCACGATTGCCCGTCGGCGAGGTTCCAGCGCTGCGAGCGCCTCCTTGATTATCAACATGTCCTCGACTTGCTCGTAGCGCGGATCGTCGGCGCCCCGGAGGGAGCCGACCGCTTCGGTTGTCTCGGACTGTCTGTACGCGATCGGCGCATCGAGCGACACGGGCTGGTAGGCCGAGGCCACCGCTTCCGATTCGCAAACGGCTTCGGTGTCCACGCCCAGTTCCTCTGCCAGTTCGATCGTCGTGGGCGAGCGGTTCAGCCGCTGAGACAACGTGCTCACGGCTTCGCGTATCCGCAGCTGAGTTTCCTGCACTCTGCGCGGCACCCGGACCGTCCACGTCTTGTCCCGGAAGTGCCGCCTCAACTCGCCACGGATCGTTGGTACGGCGAATGCGAGGAAATGACCTCTGTCTGCCTGATACCGGTCCACGCTGTGGATCAAGCCCATCCGGGCGACCTGCAACAGGTCGTCCGACGGTTCGCCACGGCCCGCGAACCGTGAAGCGATGCGGTCGGCGATCGGCACGCATGCCGTGACGATGCGTTGCCGCCAGCGCTGCCGTTCGACACAGTCCGTGCTGCGCGCGAGTCGTCCGAAGAGCTCATCGATTCCGAGGTCCTCGAAGGAGTCCCGCTCGCTGCCGCAGCGCTCTTGCCCGCAACGCACGTGCCGGTGTTCCTCGGACCGGTGGCGGCGATCCGTGTCTGTTCGTAGTGGTGCCTGCGGGTCGCTGGCAACGACGGTCATGATTCGCTTCCTCGTCGAGCATGTGCGGTGGATCTCCCGAGCGCCTACCCGGCGACAACCAGCTACACACGACTGAACGCAATCGTTGCCAAACCGCAATAAATGTGTTGCAGCAATGACATGGACCGGCCGGGCACCATGGGTAAGGAGGGGCAGATGGGCGGTCGCCCATGACACGCGAACTTCAGCGCGACGGCGGCCACAGTGCGGCGACAAGGGCGCCGTCGGTCCCCTCGCCGGCGGCCTCAGCGAAGGTCTTCAAGGCGGCGGCCAGCCGGTCTCGGTCGGCGATCGACATGCTGGCCAGCACCTTTTGAATTGCGGCGCGGCGTTGCCGAGTCACCTTCTGCACCAACCGTTGGCCGGCGGACGTCAAAGTCAACGTGACGTGGCGGCGGTCGACTTCGGATTCCCGCCGATTCAGCAGCCCCGCCTTGGTCAGCCGGTCGCAGGTCCTGCTCGCGTTGGACGGGTTGACGTTCAACTCCGCGGCGACCGACGCCAGGTTCATGGGTCCGCGAGTATGAACCAGGACCAGCACACGCCACTGCGGGACGGTCACCACATCGTCAACGGCAGCCAGGGACGTCGCGGCGATCCCAACCAGCGCACGAGACGCACGAAGTACGGAATCGACCTGTTCGGCCATCCGCCCGTTTTCTTCCGTGCGGTCCCTCTCCGGCGCTTTCATGTCGGATATCTTCATCACCGTTGCCGTCCAATGCAACTCGCTGTTCGGCGCGTCGCTCGGCGCCAGTAAGACGCGTCAGCAGTCGGTCCGTATGACGAAGTCTGCTGTGGCGTCTTCCGAAGGGTCGTGATGGTAGTAGCCCTCAGCTGATCCGGTTATCCGGAATGTGCCATCGGAGATATCGGCGTCAGCCTGTCCGACCGTGCCCGCCCAGTAGCTTCCCGTGAAACCGCCGAGCTCCTCGATCTGAACTCCACGCGCAATGATCGAGTCGCCGGTCTGGATCTGTGCGACGAAGCCGGGCGCGCTTTCGAGCGTCTCGATGCGCCAGGTCCACTCGACCTGTTCACACCGGACAGGTAGTCGCTCACCGATTTCGACGCCGTTGATGAGCACCGTGGCCGTATGGGTACCGAGCGCGGCGTAGCCCGTCGAACATCCCGATGTCACAAGAACTGCAGCGCTTAGGACTGCGACCGTGGATGTGAGATGTATTCGGTCCATGAAGGGAAGTACCCATCGGGGGCTGCGCCGATACCGAGCAGAGGGCTGCATCTGTGTGGCCGTTGGCGTATGAGATCGGCGCTGTGGGGTACGGAGCAGCATGCGATTAATCCTTGTGCTCGCCGGAGCCGTCACGCTGATCGTGGGTGTGGTCGGGCTCCTCACGCCCGTGTCCGTCTCGCCGGAACTGCAAACAGTCGGCTGCGGAAGTGCGGTTTCGCCTGACTTCTCCGCCGCTCGGACTGCAAACGACTACGTCAGCGATTTGCCGCAGAGCGACGAGGTGGTCGTCGGCATCGATTACACCGAGTTGTGTCGAATGGAGCTGGAGGACCGACGGATTCTGTCGATAACACTGGCGGCGGGTGGTGTCCTGATCCTCGCTGCCGGGATGACGATGTTGGTGCGGTCACGACAGAAGACTGGCTGACGAGACAAGGGTCTACCGATGTGGCCTGTGCCCGACGGCGCTGATGCCTTACCCCACGGATAGCTGATACTTCCCCTGGACGCGGCAAAGTCTGACGCGAGCGCTATTACGGCAGCAGCCATTCGGCGGCCACCATTGATCGAGCCGCCCGCAGCGGTTTGACACCACCGGAAGGTTCGATCATGTCCCAAGCCGATATTCACACCACGGAGAATGACGCCATCGATTGGTTGGCGTTGGCGGAACAGGTTTTTCCCGCCGACCGCCTGTGAAGGCCGACTACGGTTGCTCCAACAGCCGCAGCGGGTGCAGGCCGTCGACGGCGCCGACGAACGGCGGGTGAATGCTGTAGCCGATCATGCGCCGGATGTCGTCGGAGACCTCTCGCGCCGTGTCGCGGGAGATCGACAGCGTGAACGCCTCCATCGGCCGCAGCCACGGCTGGCAGTACTGGGCGGTGACGGCCAGTCGCGCGCTGTCCGTGGTGTTGGCGCCACCGCCGTGCCAGAGGGTGCCGACGAAGAAGACGCACGAGCCGGCAGGCATGACGACGGGGATCGCGGGATCGTCCGGCTCGGGCCGTCGCCTGCCCCAGCGGTGACTGCCCGGGTAGAGCACGGTGGCGCCGTTGTCGGCGGTGAAGTCGTCGATCGCCCAGATCGTGGCGGCGGCGAGCGGAGCGCGGGGCCGCGGAATCGGATAGAACCCGTCGTCGTGATGAGGCAGTTGCGCGGTCTCGCCGGGCTGGATGTTGATGGCTTGTAGGGCCGACAGTAGGTAGTTGTCCATCAGCAGCCGGTCGAGGACCGCGAGCACCCGAGGGTGATCGACGAGTCGGTCGCACACGCGGGTCCTGCTCAGCAGGCTGTAGATGCGCTGGGTGCGGTGTCCTTCGAAGGAGTTGCGTCCGGCGTGCGAGAGCCAGGGTGCGACCGTCGCCTTTATCTGCCGGCATTCGTCGGCGTCAAGCAGGTTCTCCCAGATGAGGTAGCCGTCGCGGTCGAGGGCGGCCATATCGGCGTCGACGACCGCAGGGTCCACCGAGGCGCCGCCGCTGGGTGTCCACTTGTGCCGGCGCGCCAGATCGCTGCGCAGGTCGTCGAGCGTGGTGACCGGATCGTCGTCGATGCTCATCAGCAGTCCTCACTGGCCGGGGCGCGGTTGGCGGCCTCTCCAAAGACACTGGACCTGGCTGGACCGCCGGTCAAGTGTCTCGCGCGGCCGCGCCGAACTCAGCGTTGAGCCAGCTTCTCGGTCTGTTTTGCGATGAACGAGTTCCAGTCCGTCGCGCGCTCGACGAGGACATCACGCACCTGATCGTCGGTGTAGACCATGAAGGTGTCGTTGAGAATCGCCTCTGCGACCTGCTCGCCGACTTCCTCGGGTTGCAGGATGCCGAATTGTTCTCCGGGCAGGCCGGTCTGGACCTCTGGCCCGAAGGTAGGGGGCATCGTCGCGAGGATGTTCGTCGCCACCGGACCCGGACACACTACGGTGACGCCGATGCCCTGCGGGTGCAGGTAGAGCCGGAGGCCTTCGGAGATCTGGATAATTGCGGCCTTCGTCGCCGCGTACGGAATCCGGTCATATGAATACGTGTAGAGCCCGGCGAACGAGGCGGTGTTGACGATATGGCCGTGCCCCTGCGAAATGAGTTGAGGCAGGAAGACGGCGTTACTCCGAACGACGGACATCAGGTTGATCTTGATGATCCGTTCCCATTCGCCGACTGGGAGATGGTCGGGTCGGCCGCTGGTCAACACGCCGACGTTGTTCATGACGATGTCGACCGATCCGTAGCGCTGCCGCGTGAATTCGCCGAGATCTGCGAATGCCTGATCCTTGGCGACATCACACACGAAGGCTTCTGCCGTGTGGCCGTCGGCCCTGATGTCCGCCACTGCCCGATCCGCGTTGTCGGCGTGGATGTCGGCAATCACGAGCCGCGCTCCCCGATTGGCCAGGGAGTGCGCGGTCGCCAATCCGATGCCGCTGGCTCCGCCGGTGATGACGGCCGTCGCACCGTTCAGTGATCTCACGGTTGCCTCACCGAACCGTGAAGCCTGCGTCGAGCGGCCACTGAATGCCGGTGATGAATTTGGCCTCCTCCGAAACCAGGAAAGCTACAGCGTGGGCGACATCCTCGGGTTGGAGGATGGGCAGCGGTAGCGCGTTCTCCATGCCCGAGATCGCATTCTGGCCGCCTTCAGCCGCCTGCGCCATCAGCGCGTTCATCGCGTCGTTCTGCGTCATTCCGCTGAGCACTCCGGTGGGGTGGATGGTGTTCACCCGGATCCATTCGGGGGCAAGGTAGTTGGCGAGGTTCTGCATCAGCGCGACCACGCCGCGTTTGGCTGCGGCGTAGGCGTTTCCGCTGGCGTTGAGCGAGGCGGTGCCCTTCAGACCCGCTGTGGAGCTTGTGATGACAATCGATCCACCTTGTTTGCCCCCACGCATGACGGGCAACGCGGCTCGGATGGTGTGGTAGACGCCGGTCAGGTTGGTGTCGATCACATCCTGCCAATCCTGCATGAAATCGTCTGATTCGCCTGCTAGACGGACGATTCCGGCATTGGCGATGATGATGTCGATACGGCCGAACTGCTCGACACCGGCATCCACCGCGGTCAGCATGTCGCGATAGCTCCGAACATCGCCTTTGCGCGCCACCATGCGTTGACCTTCTTTCTCGACGAGCCTCTCGGTTTCGTCGAGGTCGGCCATCGAGGCATTCGGATACGTCATCGACGCGATGTTCTCGCAGATATCGACTCCGATGATGTCGGCTCCTTCACGAGCCAACCGCACGGCGTGCGCACGGCCCTGCCCTCTCGCCGCGCCGGTGATGAAGGCGACCTTTCCTGCCAGTGACTTCGACATCAGACTCCTTTCGCATTGGCGGTTGGCATGGCGGCCGCGATGCGCTGCCACGACTCGTCTGCGGCTGTCTGGAGGACCCGGCCCTTGGGAAATCCGCTGTAGGCAGAGAACTGCAAAATGACTTCGTTCATCTCCGAACGGCTGATGTCGCCGGACTCCAGGGCCGATCCGACATGGGAATAGATCGGCCCGAGCGCACCGGACACCCCGACCGCAGCGACCGTGATCAATCGGCGCTCGCGACGGCCGAGGTTCGGTCGTTGCCAGAGGTGGCCGAAGACGAATGCCAGGATGCCGGCCTGGAAGTACGGCGAGTCCCGCGGCGGAGCCGGCAGCAGGTTCACGTCGACGAAGCACTTCTCACCCTCGTCGAGGCGAACGTCGTGATCCGTCGGCCCAAGCGATTCCGTCGGGAGTTCTGGCCTCGGCGGTACTTCCTCACCCCGCTCTTCAGCTAATCGAACCCACTCATTACGTGCCGCGCCTTCGGCTTCCGACGCCCGCGGCCAGCCGCAGTACACCGCGAAGTGCAGGACGAATTCGAGCAGTTCCTCGTAGGTGATGTCGCCGCTGGCCAGTGCGGCGTACATGTGCTGGTTCATGAGGTCGACGCTTTCGAGTGCACACACGCAGGTCAGCGTGACGAACCGGCGGTCTCGCCGACTCAACCCCGGCCGTTCCCACACCGGCCCGACGACCGGGTCGGCGACCATCACGTCCTGATAAGGCGGGTTCGTGCTCACAGGCACCTCTCTCGGTGAAGACGAATGACTGCACTTTAAGTCCCTAGACTTAATCCGTCCAGTATGAGATTGTCTTGCCATGTCCGTGTCAGTGGAACTGTCGCCGAAGCAACAGTTGGTGCTCACCGCGGAGCGGCTGTTCGCCCAACGCGGTCTCGACGGTGTGCCGCTTCGTCAAATCGGCACCGAGGCGGGCATGGCCAACAAGTCGGCGGTGCAGTACCACTTCGGGTCCAAAGAGGCTCTGGTGCAAGCGATCCTGCTGAACCGGCTGGAACACCTGACGCAGCGACGCCGGCTGCTGGCGGCGCGCGCCGGCTCCGATGACATACGGGGCATTGTCGAGGCGCACCAGTTGCCGCTCATCGAGATGGCCGAGGACGAGAATTGCTTCTACGTATCGTTCCTCGAACAGCTACTGCGCTATGACTCGTCAGTCAGCCCGCTGGCCTCGCTACCGGAGGAGCACGCGCAGTCCCATCGCGAGTACGTCCGAAGGGTCGGCGATCTCACCAAGCACATTCCGCGAGCCATCCGCGACGAGCGGATCCACAAGGTCTCCGCAATGTGTGTGCACGCGTGCGCCGACCGGCACCGATATCGCTCTTTCGGACAACCGGTCGCGTCGTACGCGTTGCACGTGAGCGCACTGCTCGACGACTTCGTCACCATGCTCACCGCTGCGCCGTCCGAGGAGACGCTCGCTGCGCTAAAGGGCTCTCGGCAGCGAGGCGTGGTGCTTCGGGCATTGCCGTAGGAGGTGGAAGCGAGCGGTCATAACACATCAGGCCCGCTCAAACGACCTGAATAGCGTGGCAGGTGCAGGATTCGAACCTGCGTAGGCGTAAGCCGACGGATTTACAGTCCGCTCCCATTGGCCGCTCGGGCAACCTGCCTGGGTGCTGCACCGCCGGGTGACCCGGTTTGGTGCGACTTGCAGGGTACAACGAGGATGGTCCGAAGACGAAAACGGGACCAGACCCTCAGTCGAGCATCTAGGAGGACCGATCCATGGCGGATTCATCATTCGATGTCGTGAGCAAGGTCGACCGCCAGGAGGTGGACAACGCGCTGAACCAGGCCGCCAAAGAGCTGGCCACCCGCTACGACTTCCGCGGCACCGACACGTCCATCGAGTGGCAGGGCGAGGAGACCGTCGTCATCACCAGCTCGACCGAGGAGCGCGCCAAGGCGGCCGTCGACGTGTTCAAGGAGAAGCTCGTCCGCCGCGACATCTCGATGAAGGCGTTCGACGCCGGCGATCCGCAGGCGTCTGGCAAGACCTACAAGGTCAGCGGCCAGATCAAGCAGGGCATCACGAGCGAGCAGGCCAAGAAAATCACCAAGCTGATCCGCGACGACGGCCCCAAGGGCGTCAAGGCGCAGATCCAGGGCGAGGAGATCCGCGTCAGCTCGAAGAAACGCGACGACCTGCAGGCGGTGATCGCGCTGCTCAAAGGCGCCGACCTCGACGTGGCGCTGCAGTTCGTCAATTACCGCTGAGCGCTCGGAGCCACCTAGCGTGAGTGCGCCCACTTCTGCCTGAGGGTCGGGCCCCCCGGTCAATCACCGCCCTGCCGCAGAAATCGGCGCGCACACTGGGCCGTCGTTTCCGAATACGCCCTGGTTTCGAGCCGTCCGACCTACCCTGATCGGCATGGCACCTGCGCAACGTGTTCCCCAAGTCGTCGTTCTCGGTGGAGGCTCCTGGGGCACCACCGTGGCGTCCATCTGCGCCCGCCGAGGGCCGACGCTGCAGTGGGTGCGCTCCCAGGAGACCGCCGACGACATCAACGACAACCACCGCAACTCGAAGTACCTGGGCAACGAGGTCGAGCTTCCGGACGGTCTGAAGGCGACAACGGACTTTTCCGAGGCGGCAACGTGCGCCGACGTCATCGTCATGGGTGTGCCGTCACACGGCTTCCGCGCCGTGCTCACCGAACTGGCCAGGGAGCTGAGGCCGTGGGTCCCGGTGGTGTCGCTGGTCAAGGGTCTCGAGCAGGGCACCAACTTCCGGATGAGCCAGGTCGTCTCGGAGGTGCTGCCGGGCCATCCGGCCGGGATCCTGGCCGGGCCGAACATCGCGCGCGAGGTGGCCGAGGGGTACGCCGCCGCCGCGGTGCTCGCCATGCCCGACCCGCAACTCGCGGCGGACCTGGCACGACTGTTCCGCACCAAGCGGTTTCGCACCTACACCACCGATGACGTGGTCGGCGTGGAGATGGCCGGGGCACTGAAGAACGTCTACGCGATCGCGGTCGGCATGGGTTACTCGCTTGGCATCGGCGAGAACACGCGGGCGATGGTGATGGCCCGCGCGATCCGCGAGATGTCCAAACTCGGCGAGGCGACCGGCGGGCACCGCGACACGTTCGCCGGCCTGGCCGGCATCGGTGACCTGATCGTCACGTGCACCAGCCAGCGCAGCCGCAACCGTCACGTCGGCGAGCAGTTGGGCGCGGGCAAGCCGATCGACGAGATCATCGCGTCGATGAACCAGGTCGCCGAAGGCGTCAAGGCCGCGAGCGTCATCATGGAATTCGCTGACCAGTACGGGATTTCGATGCCGATCGCTCGCGAGGTCGACGCCGTGGTCAACCACGGCTCCAGTGTCGAAGAGGCCTACCGCGGCCTCATGGTCGAAAAGCCGGGGCACGAGGTGCACGGCGCGGGGTTCTAGCGCTCAGTTGAAGAAGGGGTTCGTGCCCTCGGGCCGCTCGAGCAGCGGATCCCTGCCGCCGTTGATGATGTAGCTGCCCGCCGGGGACAACACGAAGCCGGACTGGTTTCGGCTGTCCGAGCATGTCGTCACACCGCCGTCACTGCCGCAGCTGACGGTCTGGAAGCTGATCCGCGAACCGGCCGGAAGTGGCTTGGCGTCGCCGACGACCGCGAACACATCGGCCGTCGTCGCGGAGAACTGTGGAACACCGGGGCCGCCGCTGACGAAGTTTGCGCCGTCCGGTGCCGCGGGGATGGCGCCGCTGCAGCCGTAGCCGCCGTTGCGCTGCAGGACGCACGTCAACCCGTCCGGGGTCTTGAACGCGTACCAGTGGCCGTCCATCTTCGCGAACTCCGACAGCTTCACCGGTGCGAGCGCATTGACGTTCGGCGGCGGTGGCGGGGGTGGTTCGGACGGTTGAGCTACGGCGATACCTTGTGCACCGATCAGGGCCGCCCCCGCGGACCCGACGACGCCGATCAACACCCGGTTCAGCACGGTCCACACCCTAAGGGGTGCGGCTGATACTCGCAGCATACGAATCACATCGCCCCAGGTCGGCGCGCTGTTACCTGCGTCGACCTGCGGGTGTGAACCCCCCACCTGCGGGGTGGTGCCGAGAGCGGCTTCGACCGACGCTGTAGTCAGGCAAAGTCACGGAGGAACCGAATGAGAACCGCGCACACCGTGCTGGTGATCGGCAGCGGTCCGGCCGGACTGTCCTGCGCCGCTGAACTGCACGCGCGCGGGATCGATGTGACCGTCGTCGAGCGCGGCGGGCAGATCGGCGCCGCCTGGTCCGGCCGCTACGACGCCCTACGGTTCAACACCTGCCGGCGCAACTCGGCCCTGCCCGGCGCTCCGTTCCCGCGCCACTTCGGGCAGTTTCCGACCCGCGACCAGTACGTCGACTATCTGCAGACCTACGCCGGACGCCATCATGTTGCCGTCGAGCTCGGCGTCGACGTTCAGCGGCTCGACCCGGTCCCCGAGGGAGGGTGGGGCGTAACGACGAACGCCGGTCTGCGGAAAGCGCGCCATGTCGTCGTTGCCACAGGCATCTTCAATCAGCCCGCTCTCCCCGACTGGGCAGCCGGCGACCGCTTCGCCAAAAGGGTCGTGCACGCCGCCCAATACCGCAACGCCGACCCGTTCTACGGCGAGCGTGTGTTGGTCGCCGGCGCGGGTTCCAGCGGACTCGAGATCGCCTACGAGTTGAGCCGATCGGGTTGCCGGGAGGTGCTGCTGGCGGTGCGCACTCCGCCGAACATCCTTCTGCGCGAAGTGGGCGGGCTGCCCTTCGACCTGCCGATGCCGCTCTTCCTCCGGCTGCCCGCCCGCCTCGTCGACAAGATGTTGCTCGTCGTGCAGCGCGGAATCATCAGCGATCTCAGCGATTTCGGGTTCTCCAAGCCGCCGGAGGGGCCGATCGCCGGTCTCAAACGCCGCGGCGCCGGAACGGCGATCGTCGACCGTCAAGTGATCGACGCGATCCGCGACCGCTCGCTTCGTGTGGTAGCAGCCGTCGACCGACTGCAACCCGATGGGGCGGTCCTGGCAGACGGCACCACCGTCCAGGTCGACACCATTGTCGCGGCGACGGGGTACCGAACGGGGCTGGACGCCATGGTCTCTCACCTCGGTGTCCTCGAGCAGCGGGGCATGCCGCGTGACGGGCGTGGTGGCGAGGTGCTGCCGGGTCTTCGCTTCGTCGGCTACGTGTACCGGCCGGGGCTGACGAGATTCGTGGGAACGCTGGCCAGACGGGTAGCCGACGACATCGCCGCACAGCTGGCTGCTCCTTCGAGAATCATCGCCGAAGGACGAGATCTTGCGAGAGTAGTGCCGCAAGCTCCGGACGGCTGTTCACACCGAGCTTGGCGAAGATCGCCTTGATGTGACCACGCAACGTCTCGGCGGTGATCCACAGCCGGCCGGCGATCTCCCGGGTGGACATGCCGGTCAACAGCAGCTGGGTGACCTCCTTCTCACGACGGGTCAGCTGCCTCAGGTGAACCAGCAGCGGCGCAATGTCCGAACGCCGTGCCTGCTCCAAAACCACTGCAGTGCAATCTGTTTGCGAGCCTTCCCGCTCCATACGGACGCCCCGCACCACGAGCCAGTCACCCGAGCGTGCCCTGGTGCGCGCCATCGCCGGCTCACCGACACCGGTTTCGGCGAGAACACGTGCCTGGTGAGCGACCTCGTGCAGCACGATGGCGCTCTCCAGACGTTCGTCTTCCACGGGACCCAGCCACTCGGTGACCTGCGGTGTCATCGACTCGATGCTGCCGTCGTCGGCGAGCATCAGCAATGCGGGCGCTGCGGCAACACTGGGCAGGGGCTTCTCGCCGAGCTGAAGGGATGCCCGGATGCCGTTGGCCACGTGCGGGCAGAGCCTCGCCATCGTCGCGACCTCGCCCTCGGTGAAGAACGCGTCCTCGGCCCGCCGGGTCAGGCAGAAGTGCCCCCAGGTGGCCGACCCGGAACTGAAGACGCCGCGCATCTCGTCGCCGTACCCGTTGGGCTGGTAGATCTTCGACCACCGCGTGCTGCGGTTCAGGTCGCCGGCGGTCTCGATGCCGAGTGACGCCGCCGGGACATCCCGCCGCGCGAGGTCGACGAACTTGTTCACGTCGTCGGTGGTCAACTCGCATTCAATGAGGGCGAGGTTCTGCTGACGTGTGACGTTCTCGGCGTGCACCCCGGTGATGAGCAGCGTGTCGGGGTCAGTCAGCAGCCAGCCCGCAGCGGCGTAGGAGATCTCCCCCCTCACGGCGGCAGCCACCGCAGCCAATAGTTCGAGCGGATCGTGAGCCCGGGCACAGATGCGTGCGACCCGCTGTTCCAACCGGGCAGGCCCGCTCAACGACATAGCCGATGACATACCGACCCACCGCCCTTTCGTTGGGGTTTCGCCGTCCGTCGGGGTGGTCCGTACTGTCGGTTCTACTCCCCTTTGTCGCACGCAGACAAGGACTCCGCGGACCGCTCACACAGCGCACTCCCAAGGGGGTGGCGCGTACGAACAGCGAAGGAGGATTTTCGATGCGGCGAAGCTGACGCCGCGCTACGTCGTTACGTCGACCGGCACCGCCGGGCGTGGGAGGCGATGAAGCAGGTCCTCGAATCGACCTTGGGCGCACCGATCACGACCCTGAACACCGCCCTGCCGATGGTCGAGCTGCGGCTGACAGATCCTGACCGGTGAGGCGTCAGTAGTAACCCGGGCCGCGGCCGGCCATCGACTCGAGGCGGGCGATGCGGTCCCCGATCGGCGGGTGCGTCGAGAACAGCTTGCCGATCTTCTCGCCCGCACGGAACGGGTTGGCGATCATCAGGTGCGCCTGATCGGCCAGTTTGGGGTCGGGCGGCAGCGGCGCCTGCTCGACGCCGGCGCTGATCTTGCGCAGCGCGCTGGCCAACGCCAGCGGATCGCCCGTCAGCTCCGCGCCGGACTGGTCGGCCTGGTACTCCCGCGACCGCGAAACGGCCAGCTTGATCACCATCGCGGCGATGGGTCCGAGCATCGAAACCAACAGGATCGCAAAGGGATTCGCGCCCTCGCGGTTACCGCCGAATATCGTCGCGAAGTAGGCGAGGTTGGCGAGCGCGGTGATGACCGCGGCCATCGCGCCGGCGACGCTGGAGATCAGGATGTCGCGGTTGTAGACGTGCGACAGTTCATGACCGAGCACCGCCCGCAGTTCGCGTTCGTTGAGGATCTGCAGGATGCCGGTCGTACAGCACACCGCGGCGTTGCGCGGATTTCGCCCGGTGGCGAACGCGTTCGGCGCGTCGGTGTCGCTGATGTACAGCCGCGGCATCGGCTGGCGGGCGGTGGTGGCCAGCTCGCGCACGATCCGGTACATCACCGGCGCCTGCATCTCGGTGACCGGCTGGGCGTGCATCGCCCGCAACGCGATCTTGTCGCTGTTGAAATACATGTAGGCGTTCATGCCGACGGCGAACAGCACCGCCAGGCCGATGAGCGCCGTATTGCGGAACAGCGCCGCGATGAACACGATCAGCGCCGAGAACCCCACCAGCAGAGCGAACGTCTTGGCGGTGTTCGCGTGCGGATGCCAGGTCATCGCTTCCTCCTCCAGAAAGAAAGACTTCGCTGAGTCAACGCTTAGTCGGGCTCCGCAAGTTCCAGGCGCTCAGCCGTGCCGGTTGACCGTGTAATCCACCAGGGTCGCCAGGGCCTGACGGCCCGGCCCCTCGGGCAGCTGCGCGAGCTCCTCGCGGGCCCGCACCGCGTACTGCGTGACGGTCTGCTTGGCCTTCGCCATGCCCGGCGAGCCCCGCAGCAGCCGCAGCGCCTCGGCCACGTCGTCGTCGTTCTCCACCGGCCCGGCCAGCAGCTCGCGCAACCGGTCGGCGGCGGGACCGTCGTCACGCAGCGCGTACAGCACCGGCAGCGTGTGCACTCCCTCGCGCAGGTCGGTGCCCGGCACCTTGCCGGACTCGTCAGGATCGCTGTCGATGTCGATGATGTCGTCGGAGATCTGGAACGCCGTGCCGACGATGCCGCCCAGCCGGCTCAACCGCTCGATCTGCTCTTCGTCGGCGCCGGAGAACGTCGCCCCGAACCGGCCGGACGCCGCGATCAGGCATGCGGTCTTCTCGTAGACGACCTTCAAGTAGTGCTCGACGGAGTCGACGTGTTCGGCCGCGCCGCGGGTTTCCCGCATCTGTCCGGTGACCAGCTGGGCGAAGGTGTCGGCGATGATGCGCACGGCGTCCGGCCCGAGCCTGCTGACCAGACGCGAGGCGGTGGCGAACAGGTAGTCGCCGGCCAGGATCGCGATGTTGTTGCCCCAGCGCGCGTTGGCGCTGTCGGCACCGCGGCGGACCTGCGCTTCGTCCATCACGTCGTCGTGGTACAGCGTCGCGAGGTGGACCAGTTCGATGACCGCGCCCGCGACGGTGACCTGCCACGCGTCCGGGTCCGGACCCAGCCGGGCTGAGAGCACCGTGAACAGCGGACGGAACCGCTTCCCGCCGGCCTGAAACAGGTGTTGTACCGCTTCGGCCATCAGCTCGTCGGCTTTGCCGAGCTCAGTGGCCATCAGGTCTTCGATGCGGGCGACCCCGTCGCGCACTTCCTGCGCGAATTCGGGATCTCCGAAGTCCACCCCGGCTACCACCGTCGCTGGCGTCCTCACCCTGCCAACATACTGGGAACCATGGATGGTTCGGCGGGCAGGAGCGCAGGGCCCACGCCCAAGGGGCAGGGGACGACCGGGGGATCGATGAAGGGGGACGTGGTCGTCGTCGGGGCCGGGCCGGCTGGTTCGGCCGCCGCAGCGTGGGCGGCACGCAACGGCCGCGATGTCCTCGTCATCGACAAAGCGCAGTTCCCGCGCGACAAGGCCTGCGGCGACGGCCTGACTCCGCGCGCGGTGCTCGAGATGCGCCGCCTCGGACTCGGGCCGTGGCTGGATGACCGGGTGCAGCACCGCGGGCTGCGGATGTCCGGATTCGGGGCCGATGTCGAAATCGAATGGCCGGGGCCGTCGTTCCCGTCAACGTCGAGCGCGGTCCCCCGCACCGAACTCGACGACCGGATCCGCATGGTCGCCGTCGACGACGGCGCGAAGATGATGCTCGGCGTGAAAGCCGTCGACGTGCGTCGTGACGCCTCCGGGCGCGTGGAGGCGGTGATCCTCGACTCGGGCGCCGAGATCGGGTGCGGCGAGCTGATTGTCGCCGACGGAGCCCGCTCGACGCTGGGCCGCGTCCTGGGCCGCGAATGGCATCAGGAGACGGTGTACGGCGTGGCGATCCGCGGCTACATCGCGACGCCGCGCGCGAGCGAACCGTGGATCACCTCGCACCTGGAGTTGCGCTCGCCGCAGGGGGCGGTGCTGCCCGGATACGGTTGGATCTTTCCGCTGGGCAATGGGGAGGTGAACATCGGCGTCGGCGCGCTCGCGACGGCCAAGCGCCCGGCCGACGCCGCGCTGCGGCCCCTCATGTCCTATTACACCGGGTTACGTCGTGAGGAGTGGGGCTTCGTCGGGGAGCCGCGCGCCGGCCTGTCTGCACTGCTGCCGATGGGCGGCGCCGTGTCGGGGGTGGCCGGACCGAACTGGATGCTGATCGGCGACGCGGCCGCCTGCGTGAACCCGCTCAACGGCGAGGGCATCGACTACGGGCTCGAAACCGGCAGGCTGGCCGCCGAACTGCTGGGCACCGGCGATCTCACGCAGGCGTGGCCCGCCGTGCTGACGGCGCACTATGCGCGCGGGTTCTCGGTGGCCAGGCGGCTCGCGCTGCTGCTGACGTTCCCGCGGTTCCTGCCGTCGACCGGGCCGCTCGCCATGCGGTCGGAGACGCTGATGAATGTCGCGGTGCGGGTCATGGGCAACTTCGTCACCGACGAGGACGAGGACTGGACGGCCCGGGTCTGGCGCGGAGCCGGCCGCCTGTCGCGGCGCATCGACGCCCGCACACCGTTCAGCTAGTCAGTCGCGCCGACGCCGCTCGCCGAGCTTCAGGGCGACGCGGGTGGGCGCCGGGTCCCGGTTCGTCTGCGCAGAAGCGGTGAGCCCCAAGGCAATCAGTATGTCGGCCGCGGTGACGAACAACCCGATCCAGTACGCCCACCGCATGGTGGGGTCCGGTTGGGACGCGAAGTACAAGACGAGGAAGATCGGGCCGATGATGCCGAAGACGAACATCATGCCCTGAAACATCAAATAGCGCTTGAACGTCTCCATGGCGCAGGCAGAATATCGCGGATGACCGCCGTGTACCGGGCTCCGATGCGATCCCGTCGCGACGACATCGACCCACAGGGATCGCTCGACCGGGCGTTGGCGCTGGGCGTCGTCGGTTTCGGCGACGCGGGTTTTGGCGAGCGGCTGGCTCGTCGCGTGGACCGGTTCGCCGATGTCGAGGATGGGTCCTTCGTGTGGACCCGCGACGCGGATGGTCTTTTCTGGTTAGGCCGTATCGATGGTCCGTACCGCCGTGACGACACCGACGAGGCCTCCGCTGTCGACCTGGTTCATGTGCGGCCGTGCCGCTGGCTCAGCGAGCCTGTCCTCGAACCCGACGTTCCCGCAGCGGTTCTCGCGACCTACGCACGCGGCGGGCGCAACTTTCAGCAAACGCACGACCCCGATGTCGGCCCGCAGTCGGAACGCATCTGGGATACCCGCAGGGATCAGGATTCGTAACCAGGCTAACTGTAAGCGCAGCTAGATGACCTGTTTTCGGCAGCGTGCGGGGATTATCCTGGAGCACAGCGGCGTTCATGTATGCATCGGCGGAAGGAAACCACGATGCTCGGTGTGACGGTTCGATCGGCAGTTGCCGCGATCGCGGTCGCCGCTGCCGCGCTTCTCTCTGCCCCCGTCGCGCCCGCGCTGCCGCAGGGGCCGTGTCAGGACGTGCCTTACGTCGGTGTGTGCACACCGTATCGAGGGGCCACCGGAAAGCCGTCCTCGAACGCCAAGTCCGAACCGCCCCTGCCGGTCGTCAACACCGCCCCTCCGGCGGGCGGCAGCCAGCAAGCGGCAATCGACATCGACGACTAGCCTAGCGATTTCGCGAACCCGCTGACGTCGCGGATTGATGCGTCGAACACCTCGGGCATGTAAGCCCCGCACAGTAGGTCACCGCCATGGCAGGTGCCCGCCACCACCCGGCCAACCGCGGGAACGCCCGCGCGGAGCAGGCGGCGGTAGTAGGCGAGGCCCTCGTCGCGCAGCGGGTCCAGTTCGTTGACCGAAATGACATGTGGCGGAAGCCCGCTGAGTTCCTCATCACTCGCGACCGCAGCCCAACAGGTGGCGTCGCCGGCGTGGGAGCCGTCGGGGTTGTAGATCGAACCGAGCAGCGCGAGTTGGTGGCGGCTGACGAAGTAATCGTCGTTCTCCGCCAGTGACGGCAGGTCCTCGCACTCGTCGAGCCAGCGGTTGGAGATGTACGGGCACTGCGCGTAGCACCCGGCGATCTCGTGCAGCCAACCCTCTCGTTTGGCTTTGTGCGCCACGGTCAGTGTGAGGTTGCCGCCGCCCGACTCCCCCGAGACGATCAGGTGGCTGACACCGAGCTCTGTGCGGTTGGCGGCCACCCAGCGCACCGCGGCCGCGCAGTCGTTGAGACCGGCGGGGAATGGGTGCGGTCCGAGTTTGCCGCCGGAGTTGCGGAACTCTACACCGACCACGACGAGCCCTGTGGCGGCTAGGCATTCGCGGATTCGGACGTACCCGATGTCGGCCGCGCTGCCGATGGCCATGCCGCCGCCGTGCAGATGGACGACGGCGGGCAGCGGGCCGTCGGCGTCGTCCTGTGGGCGGCTGATGTAGAGCGTGATGTCATTGCCGTCGGGTCCGGTGATCGTCGTCGTCGATGTGGCCACCCCGGACACGGCGGGCAGGTCCTTGCCCAGCGCCTCGAGGATCACACCCATCCCCTCCTCGCTCATCGTCGCGAAGGCGATGCGGTCCTCGAGCGGGGAGTCGACGCTCAGCGGTGCGGCGGGCAGTCGGCCGTCGAGACCGAACTGCGCGAACGCCTTGACCATTCGGGGGTCGGAGCGGGGATCGGTTCCGAGAGTGCGGTCCGGGTCGGTCAGGCGTCCGTACATGCCCAGACCGTAGCGCGCGATCGCGGTTCCCGACCGACAATCAGCGCTGGGGTTTGGTGGCGGCGTGCAGCGCGACGATGCCCCCGCTGAGGTTGCGCCAGCGCACTGAGGACCATCCGGCGTCGGCGATCTGACGGGCCAGCTGCGTCTGATCGGGCCATGCGCGGATCGACTCGGCGAGGTACACGTAGGCCTCCGGGTTGGACGACACCGCCCGGGCGATTCTCGGCAGCGCCTGCATCAGGTACTCCTTGTACACCGTCGCGAACAACCGGTTCGTCGGTGTGGAGAACTCGCACACCACCAGCCGTCCGCCGGGACGGGTGACGCGCGCCATCTCGCGCAGCCCCGCTACATGGTCGACGACGTTGCGTAGACCGAAGCTGATCGTCACCGCGTCGAACACACCGTCGTCGAACGGCAGTCTCGTCGCGTCACCGGCGACCTTGGGCACATCCCGCGAGGCACCTGCGGCCAGCATGCCGACCGAGAAGTCCGCGGCCACGCACCACGCACCCGACGTGGCCAACTCGACCGTCGACACGGCCGTGCCCGCCGCGAGGTCGAGCACCTTGTCCTGCGGGCCGATGCGCAGTGCTGCTCGCGTCGCCCGCCGCCAGAACCGGTCCTGGCCCAGAGACATCACGGTGTTCGTCAGGTCGTAGCGCCGGGCCACCGCGTCGAACATCGATGCCACATCGCGGGGGTCCTTCTCCAGCGTCGCCCGGCTCATGAGGCAACCGTAGCTGTGAAGATGCTTGAAGCGGGAATGCGGAGTCCGTCTAGAGGAGATATAGGGAGCATGAGCGAAAAGGTTTGGTTCATCACCGGAACGTCGCGGGGCTTTGGGCGCGAGTGGGCGATCGCGGCGCTGGAGCGCGGCGACAAGGTCGCGGCGACGGCGCGCAACGTCTCGTCACTGGACGATCTGTCGAGAGGTACGGGGACGCGTTGCTGCCCCTGGCGTTGGATGTCACCGATCGCGAGGCGGACTTCGCCGCGGTCAAGCAGGCCCACGACCACTTCGGCCGGCTGGACATCGTCGTCAACAACGCCGGCTATGGGCACTTCGGTTTCATCGAGGAGGTGACCGAACAGGAGGCGCGCGACCAGATCGAGACGAACGTCTTCGGTGCGCTGTGGGTCACCCAGGCCGCACTGCCATACCTGCGGGCGCAGCGCAGCGGACACATCATCCAGGTGTCGTCGATCGGCGGGATCGTCGCGTTCCAGAACGTCGGCATCTATCACGCGTCGAAGTGGGCCCTTGAGGGCTTCTCGCAAGCGCTGACGCAGGAAGTGGCCCCGTTTGGGGTGCACGTCACGCTGATCGAACCGGGCGGCTACTCGACCGACTGGGCGGGCTCGTCGTCTCGCCGCTCGACGCCGTTGGCGGATTACCAAGAGGTACACGAGGAAGCCGACCGGATTCGCAGTCAGCGCGTGGCCAAGCCCGGCGATCCGCAGGCGTCGGCGCGGGCTCTGCTCAAGGTTGTCGATGCCGAAAACCCACCGCTACGAGTATTTTTCGGTGAACTTCCGCTGCAGTTGGCCAAGGCCGACTACGAGAACCGGCTCAAGACATGGGAGGAATGGCAACCGGTTGCGGTCGAGGCGCAGGGCTGAGTCGGAATACGGTGCTCGAGATTCGGGCCGTCAGGCCGCCCAATCTCCTGGCGGCGCGGGCCCACCGGGCTCGCCGGCACCGTCGACGGGTGAGGCGGTGCTCGTTTGCGTGTCGCCGGGCTGACCGACCTCAGCCGGTTCGGGCGGTGCCGTGCTCGTTTGCGTGTCGCCGGGCTGGCTGGCCTCAACGGGTTCGGGCGGTGTGACGCTCGATGGCGTGTCACCAGGCTCACTGACCTCAGCCGGTTCGGTCGAAGCTGCGTTGTCGTTGTGGCTGCGAGCTTCCTGCTCGTCCGGTGGGCGCAGGAGCCGTTCGGGGCGGTGGTAGTAGTTGAGCCGCGCCTGGCCGGTGTCCAGTTCGGGCGGCGGAAGCCATTCGACCTCGCAGCGCTCGTTCATTCGGGTGGTCCAGCCGCCGTCCTCGTTGACGCTGCGGTTGTCTGCCCCGCAGGCGAGGCCCA
>NZ_NKCO01000016.1:0-129283 GCF_002245615.1 Mycobacterium neumannii
CACGCGGTCGCTGGGGAGCGAAGCCTGATGGCGTGGTCGGCAGGGGCGGATGTGTATAAGGGACAGGTGGGGGGCCGGGCTGGGCGGCCGCCAGCGGGGCCGCGCCGCCGACGAGTGCGGCGACTGCGGCAACCGCGGCCGCCGCTCGGGCCGTCTCGCGCAGCAAAGTCACGCGGACATACTCACATACCAAGGGGTCTGCGGGCTAACAGTTCGCTCGCACGGACGACTCCTCGGGTGGGCCGTCCGGCCACGTCGCCTCGGCAACCGCTTCGGAACGGTCGCCTGCTCGTGCCAGCGCCAGGCCGCCCAGGACGATGGCACCTCCGACCGCCTGCGTAGGGGTGATCGCTTCGCCCAGCAGGATCCAGGCCGCCAGCACCGCGAACATCACCTCGGACAGGCCCACCAGCGACGCGAAGCGTGGCCGCAGCCGGGCGATGCCCATGATGCCCAGCGTGTAGGCCACCGCGGTGGCGATGACGCCCAGGGCGATGACCGGCACGAACCACGAGGTCGTGTATCCGGCGATGACGGTGTCGGAGGCGGTGAACGTCAACGGCATGATCCCGATCAGGCCGAGGAGCGTGACCGCGACCGAGCCGACGATCAGCCCCGCCGCGGCCAGCGTGACCGGGCTGATTCCGTCGCCGTGGCCCGGGTAGCCGGCGCTGGCCGACATCAGGAAATATCCGGCGGCGCAGACGGCGGCCGCCAGCCCCCAGCCCACGCCGACAACGTTGATGTGCGCGCCCGAGAACACGTCGAGCACCAGAATGATCCCGGCGATCGCCAGCCCGACACCGGCCAGGGTCAGGGTGGTCGGGCGACGGCGTGTGGTGGCCCAGACCCAGGCGACGACGATGACCGGCGAGGTGTACTCCAACAGCAGCGCGACGCCGACGGACAGGTGCGCGACGGCGTTGTAGTAGAACAGCTGCGCACCCGCGATCGGGACGACGCCGTAGGCGAGCACCGTCGTCGGGTGGCGCAGCGCTTCGCGAACCCACCCGCGCCTGACGATGCTGGCGAAAATCGCCATCACCAGCGCGCCGCCCGCCAGCCGGGCGACGACCGCGGCGGTCGGACTCCAGCCCGCGGTCATCAGCGCCTTCGCGAAGGGACCCGAAGAGCCGAACGCGACCGCCGAACCGACCGTCAGCATCAGCCCGAGCCGGAAGTGGTCGGCAGCGGGCCGCGTGCCCGATGCCGTCACGGCCATGGTCGACCTCCGAGGGAAAGTAAGGAGTAAAATAAACTACGCTCCTGACATTAACGACGAGAGGCGTCATGAGTCAAATGCTTTTCAGTCATGACACCGAGCTCACCCTGCGGGCCGCGTGTGAGCTCATCAACAGCAATCGCGTCGACGGTGAGCGGCTGGGTGACATGGCGGCGTTGAACACCTACCTCGACAGCTTCGGCTGGACGGGCCGCCGTGACCGCGACGCCGAGGAACTCGAGTCGGTGCATCGGCTTCGCGACCGCCTGGGCCGAATCTGGGCGGTCGCCGACGAAGAGGAGAGCACCGTGGCTCACGTCAACGCATTGCTGGCCGACACCAACGCCTCGCCGTGGCTGACCCGGCATCCGGAGATGCCGGAGTGGCACCTGCACCTCGCGTCGGTGGACGACCCGCTGTGGCAGCGGATGGGCGCGGAGATGGCGATGGCGTTGGCCGACCTGATCCGCATCGGCGAGCTACGCCGCCTCAAGACGTGCGCGGCGTCAGACTGTGACGCGGTGCTGGTCGACATGTCCCGCAACCGGTCGGGCAAGTTCTGCGACACCGGCAACTGCGGCAACCGCCAACACGTGGCGGCGTACCGGGAGCGTCGAGCCATGGAGCACGGCCGAAAGCGGTGACGGTGTGGGCTCCCCGCAGGCCTTAGGCTTTCGGCGGGGGAGTGATGACGGGGCGATCGACCACCAAACTGCAGACCAGCGGACACCGCTTCTTGCTGCGGCGCATGCAGCATGCCCTCGTCCGCGGCGACGTGCAGATGCTCGACGATCCGATGCGCGCGCAAGCACTTTCGCTGTCGGTCGGATCGGTCCTGGCAGTCATCGGGCTCGGGGTGGCCGCCGTCCTGGCGTTTCTCCAGCCCCGAGGCGGACTCGGTGACGCTCCGATCGTGATCGTGCGCGACACCGGCGCCCTCTACGTGCGGATCGACCACAATCTGCACCCGGTCCCGAACCTCGCGTCGGCCCGGCTGATCACCGCTTCGGCGGCCAAACCCCGGCTCGTCAGCTCGTCGGCCGTCGACCGGGCCTCGAGGGGCGCGTCGCTCGGCATCCCCGGCGCCCCTGACATGATCGGCGTGCCACTGACGCAGGACAATTCGGGATGGCTTGTGTGCGACGATGATTCGTCGATGTCGACGGTGCTGGTGGGGTACGCCGACGAGAAGCGCGCCGCGGCGGACAGCGTCCTCGTGAGCGCAGCGGGGGAAGGTGCGGCGACGACGTACCTGCTCTTTGACGGGCGGCGCGCGAAAGTGGATCTGCGTAATCCGGCCGTGGTGCGTGCGCTCGAACTCGACGGCGTTGCGCCACGGCCGGTCACCCGCACCTTGCTCGACACCGTGCCGGAGGTGCCCGAACTCGCTGCGCCCGCCATCCGCGGCGCCGGAGCGCCCGCGCCCCCGCCGCTGCACGGACTGCGGGTCGGCGCCGTGATCCGTGTGCCGCATGCCGAGTCGTCGCAGCACTACGTGGTACTGCGGACGGGAGTGCAGCGGATCGGCATGGTGGCGGCCGATCTCATCCGGTTCACCCAGCCGCAGGCCGCACACGAGATCGTCACCGTCGAGCCCGGCGCGATCGGCACCGTCCCCGTGGTTGACGAGCTACCCACCGGACAGTTCCCCGAACGTGCCGGTCCCGCAACCGATCCGGTCGTATGCGCGCGGTGGCAGTGGTCAGCGGCCGCCGAATCGGTAGTCACGGAAACCCTCGCGGGCGACGCGATACCCGACAGCGCTGAGCTGCGGCCGGCGCAGCTGGCGCACGCCGACACCGAAGGACCCCGAATCGACGCCTTCGCGATGAGCGGGGGCCGCAGCGCGTACGTGCGAGCGGCGGGCGTGACTGGTGACGGTGCACGAAGTGGAACGCTTTTCCTGGTGAACGACGCCGGGGTGGTCTTCGGCATCCGGGATCAGGAGACGGCCGAGCGACTCGGGCTGACCGGCGATCCCCTGCCGGCGCCGTGGCCCCTGTTGGCGCGACTGCCGCGCGGGCCGGAGCTGAGCGTCGAGGCCGCGTCAGTCGCGAGCGGCGGAGTGGGGCCGACGTAACCGCCTCACCGACAACGTCATCGCGATGACGCCTACGACCGCCAGGCAGACGATGGCTCCGCGGGTGGCGGTACGCGCCGCGTGCCCGTCCGGTGGTTGCTGTCGCGACAGCGACACCACCGTCGGGTGGCCGGGCTCGGTGGGGAAGGTGGCGCCGCCGGTGACCGCGGCAAGGGTGTCGACGACGCCATGACCGACGAGCGGATTCCAGCCGCCGGCCGGGTGCCGCGCGGTGTCTTCGATACGGCGCATGACCTCCCGGGCGGTCAACTGCGGCGAACGTGACCGCAGCAGCGCAACGATCCCGCTGACAACGGGTGCGGCGTAACTGGTTCCCGCGAGCGGCTTCTCACCGGCCGATGTGGGTAGCGCGGCGACGAACCCGTCGCCAGCGCGATCCAGCGACACCACCCGCTCCCCGGGAGCGGCGACGTCGACCCAGGGACCCGCCAACGTGAACTCCGAAGGCGCACCACTCG
Source organism: Mycobacterium neumannii (assembly GCF_002245615.1). Classification (NCBI taxonomy): domain Bacteria; kingdom Bacillati; phylum Actinomycetota; class Actinomycetes; order Mycobacteriales; family Mycobacteriaceae; genus Mycobacterium; species Mycobacterium neumannii. The sequence goes on from NZ_NKCO01000016.1 coordinate 3,782, forward strand.
GTCCGACCGATCCGACCGTCAAGACATAGTCGTCGTACCAGGCCGGGCTCACCACCGCTTTGACGTCGTCCCAGTCCGGTCGTCCCGGTCGGGCCGGATTCTGATGCTCACACTGTCCCGGCGCGCCGGCATTGCCCGCGGCAGCCACCACCACGACGTTCTTCACGTCGACCGCATACGCCAATGCGGCGCCCAGAGGTCCGTCGTCCAAAGCCGTGCCCACGGTGACACAGGCGACGGTCGAGACGTTGATCACGGTGGCGCCCACGTCCGCCGCGGTGCGGACCGCGCGAGCGAGGGTGTCCACGTCGCCGAAACCGGATGTTCCCCTGGCATCTTCGGCGCTGAACTTCGTGCTCGACTGGCGGATGGCGATGATCGTGGCCTCGGGTGCGATACCGCTGAACGCGCCGGCGGTAGCCGAATCCGGTGCGGCGCCGACGATCCCCGCGACGATCGTGCCGTGGCCGTCGCAATCGTCGGTGCCGTCGCCGCTGGACACGTAGTCGCCGCCGGGCACCAGGCGAGGCAACAGTCGATGGCGCGAGACGCCGGTGTCGATCACCGCGACGCTCTGACCGGCTCCTCTGGTGAGTTGCCAGACCGACCGCAGATCCAGCTCGCGCAGTTGGCCGCCGGGGTCGCCGCCGCGGGTGGCCTTCGGTGCGATCGTGCATGGGTCCGTCTGCTCGGTGGGTTGCGGCGGTGACGGCGATTGCGAGTGGGGAAGCAGCGAATCATCGACGCGCGGCGGCGTTATCGCGGCCGCCTCGGGGGTGACGATCAGCGGAGCGGCGGCGAATGCGGCGGCGATGATCATACGAAAGAGCGGTGTCACGTCAGCGCCAGGTTGCGGACGAGGCCGAAGACGCCGGCGATCCAGCAGCCCAGCGGTACCACGGCCGCCAATGCCGCGTACTCGGTCAGCTCGGCAGCGCGGCGCGCCGCCAGGCCGGGTGTGAAGCGCAGGAGCGGAATCAGAAGTCCGGTGCCTGCCACAGCCGCCAGAGCCCCCAACCAGTGGGCGTGCTGCCGAAAGGCTACGGCGAGGACCACGAACGCCGCTGTGAGCGCGACGAAGCCGCTCGCTGCCAACGCGGCGCGACGCGCGGTCCCGATATGAGTACGGGTGCGCAGTAACAGCGCGGCACCGACGACACCGTCGAACGCCGCAGCCGGCACGGAGAACTCGCGCGCCTCGACGGAACCGAAGCCAACGGACACGGCGGCGATGGCCGCGGCGATCGATGCGCCGGCGGCCATCGCGGTCAGCAGGTCGTGAGCGCGCGCCGCCTCGCTCTCCTCAACACAGTCGGGAAGACGATTCAAGTCGTCGTCGGGCGGGGCGGGGCCGATGCGGGTGAGCGCAATGGCCAGCCGCGGGGCCAGACTCAGCGTCGCCAGCGCCAGGACCGCGAGCAACGCGCCCGAAGCCGTCCCACCGAGGCGCCATGCGACCGAGGCCGCCGAGGCCGCAGTGCACAGCAGTGACGTGGTGGCGATCGCGGCGAGCGGCACAAGACCACGATCGTTGAGGCGCAACGAGACCACCGCGGTGGCCAACGCCGCCGAGGAAGCAAGCAGCAGATGCGCGATGAGCGGGCCGCCAGGTACCGCGACGGCACCCGTCACCGCCGCCATCATCACCGCGATCACGCTTAATGTGGTGCACAGCAACGGTTCCGAGTGCGTACGCCCACTGATGGCGGCGGCGGTGACCGCGGCGCAGGTCAGTGTGGCGCCGATGAGAACCGGAAGCGTGCGGCCAGCTGGGCCGGCCGACCACAAGAGCGCGGTACCGCCGATTCCCGTAGCGACCGCGCTGCCGGCCACGCACAGTATGCGCGGAACACCACCGGTCGCGGGCTGCCGCCTGGTCACCGTGCGAGTGGCATTGCGGTCGGCAAAGACCGGGTCTGGAACGTCCTCAGCGCCGAGCCACAGCACCTCTCCGTCGCGGACATGGTTGTCGGGCAACGTCAGTGACTCGTCCAGCGACGATCCGTCGATTCGGTGTAGCCGCCACCGCTCTTGGGCCTCCCGGTGATCGGGCTGAACAAGCTCGACGATTGACGGGAGCATGTCGCCCAGGTAGGCCCGGCGGGGAAGCGCCAGATCCACAGTCTGGGCCGTACCCGCCCGATCGAGGTGAATGCTGACTCGGCAGCCTGAATGAGCCATCGCATCCCCCCTACGGTGCCCGTGTGGTCACCGTAACGCCGCCGACGACGGGGCCTCGACACTTGTTTGGTCGGCTGTGGATGGAACCGAACCGATCCCGGCCGCGTCCCATCTCTCGATGGACTCATCTGCGAAAACACTCGGCGTCGTGGTGAAATTGCCGCCGGCGCTGCCGAAAGCGCCTTCGACCAACCCCGTCGCGCGGCTGCTGCCGCTGGCCATGCTCGTCGCAGCGGTCGGCATGATGGCCGTGTACTTCACCTCAGGCGCCAGCGCGAACCGCACGCCGATGTTCGCATTCTTTCCGGTGATGATGGTCATGTCGGTGCTCGGCACGACACTGTACGGAGCCCGCGGCGGGGCGGACCGATCCGCCGAGATCGACCGCAATCGGCGGAGCTATCTGCGCTATCTCGACGGGCTCGACGATGAGGTGGTGGCGGCGGCTGTCGAGCAACGCCGCCAACAGTATTCGCGCCATCCGACACCCGAGTCGCTGTGGGCGTCGGTGGGTAACCGGCGAACGGTGCGAGCGGACCGCGACGATGACGACTTCTGCTGCGTCCGGGTCGGCGTCGGTGCGCAGACGTTGTGCACCCCGTTGGTGGAGCCGGATCTCGGCGCGCTCGACGATCGGGATCCGGTGACGGTGTCCGCGGTGCGCACGCTGATTCGGCGGCGCTCGGTCGTGCCGCGATCACCGGTCACGGTCGCGCTCCGACAACATGGCGTCATCGCGGTATGCGGCGATGACGATTCTGCACGCGGTCTTGTGCGAGCGATGGTGTGCCAACTCGCGACACATCACGACCCTCGCCAGGTGGCGATAACGGCGGTCACCGATCACGAGACGTGTCAGGACTGGGAGTGGCTCAAATGGCTGCCGCACCACGAGCATTCATCTCGCACTCGTGGTGGTCCTACCGGTAGGCACCTCGTGGTGGTCGCGGAGGGAAGCCGGACCGGCGAGGTCGTGACGGAGACGAGCGGCGTCACGGTCCTCGCGATCGGAGCCGACCCGGTTGAATCCGTGGCGTGTCTGCGTGTTGACGGCGAGCACCTGACCGTGCGCATCGGTGACCGCCGTGAGACGGTTTGCGAGCCGGACTCGCTGACCCTGACGCAGGCCACGATGTGTGCGCGACAGTTGGCGGCCCACGGGTCCGACGCCGCACCCGCCGGTGGAACGCACCGCATGTCGGCGGTCCGTGGCTGGCTCGACCTGATGGGCATCGACCAACCGAACCGGCTGACGCCCGAAAAGGTGTGGTCCCAAACCCGACAGGTGCGGCCGGTACCCATCGGCGTCGCGGACGACGGCACGCCGGTTCTGATCGACATCAACGAGGCCGCCCGCAACGGCATCGGCCCCCACGGTCTCTGCGTCGGCGCTACGGGATCCGGAAAATCCGAGCTACTGCGCACGCTGGTGCTCGGCATGATCACGACACACCCGCCAGAGGTGCTCAACTTCATCCTCGTCGACTTCAAGGGCGGAGCGACGTTTCTCGGCGTGGAACGGTCTCGACACGTTGCGGCCGTGATCACGAACCTGGCAGGCGAAGCCCACCTCGTGGCCAGGATGAGCGACGCGCTGGCCGGGGAAATCCACCGCAGGCAGGAGTTACTGCGCGCGGCAGGCAATTTCGTCAACATCGCGGACTACGCCCGGGCTCGGTCAAATGACGCTCGCCTGCCGCCGCTGCCCGCGCTGTTCATCGTCGTCGACGAGTTCTCCGAGCTGCTCGCCCAGCACCCCGACTTCGCCGAGTTGTTCGTCGCAATCGGCAGGCTGGGCCGGTCGTTGGGCATCCACCTGCTGTTGGCCAGTCAGCGACTCGACGAGGGCAGGCTCCGCGGTCTGGACACCCACCTGTCGTATCGGATCTGCCTCAAGACGTTCTCCGCCGGCGAGTCCCGAGCCGTACTGGGTGTGCCCGATGCGCACACGCTGCCCGGCAGGCCCGGCGCGGCCCTGCTGAAGACGGCCGCCGGGGACCTGATCCGGTTCCAGACGGCGTTCGTCTCCGGACCCTGTCCTCGACCCAACGCCGAGGACGGGGGCGACATTGCGGTGCCGATGATCTTCACCGCCACACCGCCGACGGACCATGACGAGCACGCCGAACATGCACCGGCCCTCCTCGACGCGGTGTTGGATCGAGTCGCGGACCGAGGGACCGCCGCGCACCGGGTGTGGCTGGAGCCGCTCGCCGCGCCTCCGACGCTCGACCTGATCATGTCGACAGCGGCGAAGGATCCGCTCAGTGTCCCGATGGGTCTGGTGGACATTCCGTTCGACCAACGCCGCGATCTGCTCGTCGCGCAGATGGCCGCGGGGAACGTCGCCATCGTCGGCGCTCCTCAGTCGGGCAAGTCGACGGCCCTGCAAACGCTGATGCTGGCCCTCGCGGAGGCACACAGCCCCGAAGACATCTCGCTGTACATAATCGATTTCGGGGGTGGGGCGCTCATGCGCCTCGCGGATCTGCCGCACGTCGGTGCGGTGTCCGGTCGAGCCGATACGGACCTGTGCCGTCGCACGGTCGCCGTCATCGAATCACTGATCCGGTCGAGGGAAAAGCTCTTCCGGACAATGGGAATCGGGTCGATGGCCGAGTATCGCACCCGTCGCGCCGCGCAGGATCCCGCTTCGGCCGGCGACCCTCACGGTGACGTCTTCCTCGTCGTCGACGGTTGGGCTCACCTGCGTCGCGAGCTCGAACAGTTGGAGACGCCGATCACCGCGATAGCCGGGCAGGGACTCGCATTCGGCGTGCACGTGGTGATCACCGCCTCGCGGTGGCCCGAACTGCGGCCCGCGTTGAAGGATCAGATCGCGACGCGCATTGAACTGCGACTCGGCGATCCGGCCGAGTCGGAGATGGACCGCCGCCGCGCCCGGGCGCTGACCAACTGCCCTCCGGGGCGGGGTATCACCGCCGACGGGTGCGAGATGATGATCGCGCTGCCGCGCTTTGACGGTGTGCCCAGCACCGAGGGGCTCGGCGAGGCGTTGGCCGCAACCGTCGGGCGGCACCGACAGCGGTGGCGCGGCTGCCTCGCCCCGCGCATCCAGCTGCTTCCGGTGCTCGTGCGACATCCCGAACTGGTCGCGCGCGGCGTGCAACCGGCCGAGACGATGGTGCTCGGCCTCGACGAGCACGAGTTAGCCCCTGTGACTCTCGATTTCGCCGAGCAGATGAACATGCTGGTCCTCGGGGAAGGCGGCTGTGGCAAGACCTCTCTGCTGCGCGTGGTGTGTCAGGAGATCGTCCGGACTCACCGCGTCGACCAGGTGCGCCTCGAGATCGTAGATTTCCGGCGCTCTCTGCTCGGCGTCGTGGAAACCGAGCACCTCGCCGGGTACGCCGCATCACCGGTGGCTCTGGCGGCGAGGATTCCCAAGCTCCTAGGGATGCTCGAAGCGCGCATGCCCGGTGAAGACGTGACACAACAGCAGTTGCGCGACCGATCGTGGTGGTCCGGGCCCGAAATCTTCCTCGTCGTCGACGATTACGACCTGGTGGCCGGATCGACGGGCAATCCGCTGACCCCGCTTGCCGACTTCCTGCCGCACGCCGCCGACCTCGGCCTGCATGTCATCGTCGCTCGCCGATCGGGAGGTGCCGCGCGGGCGATGTTCGACCCACTTCTCGCCAGGATGCGGGAGATCGGGTGCCTGGGCGTCATGATGAGCGCAAGCGCGGACGACGGTGTGCTGATGGGCTCGGTCCGGCCCTCGTCGCTGCCGCCGGGGCGCGCCACGCTGATCACGCGCGGCGAAGGTGAACGCCTGATCCAGGTCGGCTGGGCGGAACCGCCATGAGCCGCACCGTCGTCGAGGTCGGACCGGCTTCGATACGCGGAGCCAATCCGCTTGATTCCGAACTGGTCTCGTCGGCGTTGGAGGCCATCGACGACGATCTCGCACTGGTCGGCGACGAGGCGGTGCCCGCGCCCGAACTCTGGTCCCAGCTGATGGCAGCCGCGGTGGGCGGCGCCGACCATGTCGTTCTCGTCTGCCCGACGTGGTGGCCGAGCGCACGCATCGATCGCGTACGCGAAGCGACGACGGCGACCAGCGTCGAGGTGATCCGGCGCACCGCGGTGCTCCAGCGGCAGATAGGCGCAACCGTCGTCGAGATCGCCGCGGAGTTGGTGGTTGTCACCCGTCCCGCCGCCACCGCCGTCGTCATCGCCAATGTCGACGACGAAGTGGCGAACAGGGTGGTCGCAGCGGTCGGGTGCGCTGGGCCGGCGCTGATCGACGCCCCGGCCGGCCTCGAACCGCTGGCCAACGTGATCGCTGAACGGTTGCGCGGCAACGGTATCGAGGTCCGCTTCGCCCACGAAGACACAGTTCGTCGACCAGAAGCCGAACCTCCCGCTCCCGATGCCGTCAGCGCCGGCAGCGATCCGTACCAGCCACGACGAGCGGCGGTGCTGACCATCGTCGTCGCCTCGACGATAGCGATATGTGGCGGGTTCGCCCTGCGTGGTGACGGCGACCGGGAACCGAACTTCGCGTCAACCCTGTTGATGGAGGGGCGAGTGCAGGTGACGGTGCCCGCCGCGTGGTCGGTGCAGCACATCACATCCGGCCCGGGCTCGGCTCGCGCGCAGATCACCTCGCCGTCAGACGCCGACGTCGCGCTTCACCTCACCCAGTCCGTGGGCCCGCCGCAAGCGGACCTCGCGCAGACTGCGGCCGCGTTGCGAAGCGCCCTGGCAGGTGAGCCCGACGACGTCTTCGTCGACTTCAACGCAGCCGGCACGCCGGCCGGACGAGCAGGCGTCACCTACCGGGAACTGCGCCCGGACCATCACGTCGCATGGACCGTTCTGGTCGATGACGGTGTCCGCATCGCCATCGGCTGCCAGAGCGCACCGGGTCGCGAGTCCACGGTCCGCGAGGTCTGCGATCAGGCGATCAGATCCGCCCACGCGATTTCTTGAATCCAGTGGAACCGGACCGACACCCGGTGCGTCGTACCAGTCAGAACCGAAGCGAGCAACGAGAGGATTCCGATGACGACACCGCAAGGCGGTTCGCTCACCACCGATTTCGATCTGATGGCCGCGGTCGCCGGCCAGACCGACGCGCGCAACGAGGAGATCCGCGCGATGCTGCAGTCGTTCATCGGTCGGATGACCGCCGTGCCACCGTCGGTCTGGGGCGGCGTTGCGGCCGCCCGCTTCCGCGACGTCGTCGACCGATGGAATGCCGAGTCGCTGAAGCTGCATGCCTCGCTACAGAGGATCGCCGAGACCATCCGGCTCAACCAGCAGACCCTTCGGGAAGCCAACGAGAGCCATTCGCACCGCATCGACGCGGTGGCCAACAACCTGTAGAGGAGCCGTGATGGACCACGTGTTGTCGTACAACTTCGACGAGATCGAATACACCGTCAGACAAGAGATCCACGCCACCTCTGCCCGGCTGAACGGCGCCCTCGAGGAGCTGCGTGCGCAGATCGCGCCGCTTCAGCAGGTGTGGACCCGCCAGGCGGCCGAGGCATACCGGCTCGAACAGGCCCGGTGGGAACAAGCGGCAGGCGCGCTCAACGAGATTCTGTTCAGCCTCGGCAACGCGGTTCGCGACGGCGCCGACGACGTTGCCGCCACCGACCGCAGTGCCGCAGGAGCGTGGGGCACCTGACTGAAAGAGACTTGTGCGGTCCGGCTGGAGGGGAGCCAGGGGACCGCACGGTAAGCGCCACCGTGGTCGAGGAGAGCGGCCACGGTGGCGCAACACCGTCGACTACTCGCAGGCGATGCCGTCGCCGTCGCGGTCCAGGTGCTCGGCGTAGCCGTCTTGACCCTGCAGGATCGGTGTCACGCCGGCCTCGCGCGCAGCGGAGCAGTTCTTGTAGTAGGTGTCCGCAGACGCGGTGGCGGCGCCAGCGGCGGTTGCCGCGACGACGAATGCGGCAACGATCAAGCCACGAATCATTTTCACTCCATTGAGATCTTGTGTTTCCGGATGTGAGACAGCCGGTTTGCTGTAACCCCCGCGACGACGCTAAGGGCCAGGAAACGAAAATGAATCAGGGGTTTCCCTATGTTTCGACACGTTTCTGGACGGCTTTGGCTTTTTACCCTCGGGTTCTGGCCGATGCACCGTTTTGACCTGCGGCGACGCGCCCGGGTAAGCTGCCTCGTTGGCGTGCGGTAAGCACGGGTCCTCGGGTCAACGTCGGTCGCCGAGATCAACCCCACCGGATGCGCCTGACCGGCCCCCGGGCCACCGGGACAGGAAACCCGATAGAGGAGAGGTAGCGCTGTGCCTACGTACACGCCGAAGGCGGGTGACACCACACGTTCGTGGTACGTCATCGACGCCACCGACGTGGTGCTCGGCCGGCTCGCCGTTGCAGCAGCCAATCTGCTGCGCGGCAAGCACAAGCCGACATACACGCCGAATGTCGATGGTGGCGATTTCGTCATCATCATCAACGCCGAGAAGATCGCCATCGCCGGTAACAAGGCGGACCGCACGTTTTTCTACCGCCACTCGGGTTACCCCGGCGGTCTGCGCAAGCGCTCGCTCGGTGAGGAGATGGAGAAGCACGCCGACCGCGTCGTCGAGCGGGCGATCCTCGGCATGATTCCCCACACCAAGCTGGGCCGTCAGGTGAAGAAGAAGCTGCGCGTCTATGTCGGGCCGGAGCATCCGCACACCGCCCAGCAGCCGATTCCGTACGAGATCAAGCAGGTGGCGCAGTGACTCAGCCAGTTGAGACGACCGTTGACAACACCGAAGCCAACACTGATGCCGTGACCGAGGCGGCAGCCGAGGCCACGCCCCGCGAGCCGGTCTTCATCGACCGTCCGATCCAGACCGTCGGCCGCCGCAAAGAGGCCGTCGTCCGGGTTCGCCTGGTCCCGGGAACGGGCCAGTTCAACCTCGATGGCCGCAGCCTCGAGGACTATTTCCCGAACAAGGTCCACCAGCAGCTCATCAAGGCTCCGCTGGTCACCGTCGATCGGCTGGAGAGCTTCGACATCTACGCCCACCTCGACGGTGGCGGCCCCTCCGGTCAGGCAGGCGCGTTGCGTCTGGCGATCGCCAGGGCCCTGATTCTGGTGCAGCCCGAGGACCGGCCGGCACTGAAGAAGGCCGGCTTCCTGACCCGCGACCCGCGCGCCATCGAGCGCAAGAAGTACGGCCTGAAGAAGGCCCGTAAGGCGCCTCAGTACAGCAAGCGCTGATCGATTCGCAGAAACCGCCGGATGTGCACCGCACACCGGCGGTTTTTGTATTCAACACGCTGCGGTCTATCTCACAATTGCGGCGTTCCGGTTTCGTTGAACGGCCAGTCGTGAACCCACCGGGGCTGGAGGCGGCGGCGCTGCACGCGCGGCAGACCGCAACTGCCACCGGTACGAGCCAGTCACCTCGTTGGGGGATCGGACCGTCGTCTCCTGACTGAGAAGGAGCAATTGATGAAGAACGCGAAGACACTGACCGCGGGCGCCGTGATGGGCGGATCGCTGCTATTCACCGCCGGCCTGGGTATGGCCATGGCGCAGCCGGACACGGCTCAGGACAACCGCGTCAACGTTTCGATCGGTAACGCCGGCGTTTTGCACGACGTCGACGTGACCGCCGCGGCGCAGATCGCCGCCGACGTGTGCCACACCGACGTGAACTCGGTCAACGCGTTGGCGCAGGCCACCGACACCGAGGGCACCGAGAAGAGGGTGTGTACGAACAACCTCGGCACCGTCACGATCCAGCAGAACGGCCCCGGCCACTCGGAGAACGCACCGGGCCAGGCCGAGCAGCAGGAGGCGACGCCGACGTCCGAGGCGCCCACGACCTCGCCGACGGCCCCGACCGCTGAGAACAACGGCAGCTAAGACCGCACCCTCACCGCCCGCATCCGACCGGATGCGGGCGGTGAGTCGTTTCGGGATGCCAATCGGCGTGCACCGGCAACCCAAATTTTTTTGCTGCGTCGGGAAACCTTAGCGAGAGCGCCTACATGTGCTCGGTCGTGGGACAAGCGTCAATCTATTGACGGCGCAGCTAATTAGGCTGCTTCGCTTTACTTGCGGAGCCGAAAATCTCTTCGGGTATTGCCGTTTAGCTTGCTGACCACGAGTTAACCACCGCGGTGGGAGCACGGATGCTACGCAGGGCGGTCAGTTGCCGCCACCGGCGTGATGTCAGGAGCAGTCGGGGGGCCGGGTCGGGGAGCCGGGTCGCTGCTTCCTGAACCAAAGAATGGAGTGATCATGAAAACTCACATCACGCGTTTGCTCACCGTTTTGGTGAGCGCCGCAATGTTGGTGCTGGTGGGGGGGTTGACTGGCAGCGGAACTGCTGCAGCGCAGCCGCCGGGCGTGGGTAAGAAGAACGTCGTCCAGGTGCAGGGGACCGGCCCGAACGGGACCAAGTTCAATGGGCAGTTCGTAGCCACCGCCGCCAAGGAAGTGACCCAACAAGACGGACCGGCCACGGCCGACGAAAACGGGGCGACCTCGTCGAACACCGGCATCGCTTTGACAGGTCAGCTGATCGGCAAGCTGGTCTCGCCCGGGCAACCGCAACCGGGAAATCAGCCGGGTGATCGGGGCGCCGCCCAAGATGTGAACATCTCGAATTTCTCGATGCCCGTCAACGAGATCTCGGCACCTGGCGGAGAAGCGCAGCCGTCATCGGCGACGACCGGAAACGGCGACCAGGTCCGGTTTGCGAGCCAGCAGGCCGTCTGTGATGTGCTCAACCTGGTGCTGGGGCCGCTGCACCTGGAGTTGCTCGGCCTGATCGTGGACCTGAACCAGGTGGTTCTCAACATCACCGCGGATCCGGGTGGCGGTCTACTCGGCTCGCTGCTGTGTTCGCTCGCGGGTGGACTGCCCGTGCCGCCTAATCCGCTGCAGCCGATCATCGATCTGCTGAATCAGATTCTCGGCATCCTCGGAGGCTGACCCTCAGAACCCGATCGGTGGCTCACCGCCCGCATCCGACCGGTTGCGGGCGGTGAGTCGCGTCTGGGTACCGATTGGGCGACGGCACGACCCACGACACGCGCGGTTGGCCCTGAAGCGGCCATTTATGAGAAGTTTGTCGGCATGGCTCGACTGTTCGGCACCGACGGAGTGCGCGGCGTCGCCAACCAGGATCTGACCGCCGAACTCGCTTTGGCTCTCGGTTCGGCGGCGGCGCGACGGTTGGCCACCGCCGGTGGGCACGCTAGGCGGGTGGCCGTTGTCGGCCGCGATCCGCGGGCCAGCGGTGAAATGCTCGAGGCGGCCGTCATCGCGGGACTGACCAGCGAAGGCGTCGACGCGCTGCGCGTAGGCGTACTGCCGACCCCGGCCGTGGCCTATCTGACCAGCGCTTACGACGCGGACTTCGGCGTCATGATCAGCGCCTCGCACAACCCGATGCCCGACAACGGCATCAAGATCTTCGGCCCCGGCGGCCACAAGCTCGACGACGCCACCGAGGACCGGATCGAGGAACTGGTGCACCAAGGGCCAGGGAACCGGCCCACGGGCGCCCGGATCGGTCGGGTGGTGGACGCCGCGGACGCCCTCGACCGGTATCTGCGGCATGTCAGCAAGGCCGTCACGACCAGGTTGGACCAGCTCACCGTCGTCGTCGACTGCGCCAACGGTGCCGCGTGGGCCGCCGCACCGCAGGCCTACCGCGCCGCGGGCGCCAACGTCATCACGATCAATGCCGACCCCGACGGGCTGAACATCAACGAGCGCTGCGGCTCGACGCATATGGAGATCCTGCGATCCGCCGTGGTGTCGCATGGAGCCGACCTGGGGCTCGCACACGACGGCGACGCTGACCGGTGCCTCGCCGTCGACGCGCACGGGCGCGTGATCGACGGCGACGCGATCATGGTCATCCTCGCTCTCGCCATGCAGGAGAGTGGAGAGCTGGCGTCGAACACCTTGGTGGCGACGGTGATGAGCAACCTCGGCCTGCACCTGGCGATGCGCGCGGCCGGGGTCGAGGTCCGCACGACGAGCGTGGGGGACCGTTATGTCCTCGAGGAACTGCGCGCCGGCGGATATTCGCTCGGGGGTGAACAGTCGGGCCACATCGTGATGCCGGCGTGGGGCACGACCGGCGACGGCATCGTCACCGGATTGCGGTTGATGTCGCGGATGGCGCAGACGCGCACCCCGCTCGCCGCGCTCGCCGAGCCGATGCGCACGCTGCCTCAGGTTCTGATCAACGTCGCGGTCGCGGACAAGGCGACCGTCGCCGACGCGCCGTCGGTCCGCACCGCCGTTGCCGAGGTGGAAGCCGAACTCGGCGACACGGGTCGAATCCTGCTGCGCCCGTCGGGAACCGAGCAAGTCGTGCGGGTGATGGTGGAAGCGGCCGACGAAGATACCGCCCGGCAGTTGGCCGTGCGGGTGGCCGAGCAGGTCAGCGCGCAACGCTGAGAGTGGAACCGGTCGCGGTCGCCGCGCGTCCAACCCATACATGGGAGGAACGGACGCGGCTCGCGTCGATGCCGCCGCCTTATTGAGCGTCGCACGGCAGTACCAGGGCGCGGCCGACGCCCTCGACGCCGCCGTGCGAACACATCTGAGCGGCCTGGCGTTCGACGGGGCGGGTGCAGGCCGATCGTATGCCGCGGGTGGTGACGCGGTGCGGTCGGCGGTCGACGACGTGGTGAATCAGTTGCGGCGATGGTCACGTGCCTCGGCCGAGATCGCCGTCGCGCTTCGCACCTGCATCGACCGGTACGCCGAAGCCGACGCCCGCGCTGCCGACCGGTTGGGCTGACATGGGCGAAACCTCCGATGCTGCAGCGCGATTGGCCGATGGCACACCCGGCGTCGTTGATGTCACGCAGTACGTCCTGGCATGCCAGAGCCTGGGCTACCGGCATCCAGACCTGACGACGCATCCCGGGCAACTGCACGATTGGTATGCCGCCGAGAACGGTATGGACCTGAGCGCTCTCGAAGCGGACTGTGCCGCACTGCAAGCCGCCGCGACGGTGGCCGAGGATACGCTCGCACGCCAAGACGCTCAGCTGGCCGCGCTGACGAACGCGTGGCAGGGTCTGGGCGCGAACGCCTCGCGAGAGTTCCTGCGCAGCCATGCCGAAGCGGCGACGGTCGCTGCGACGGCCGTCCGCACCGCGGCAGTCGCACTGGCCGATCTGCGTGAGCGGCTGTGGCGGGCGGTGGACGACAAAGTGTCGAAGGTGCTGGCCATCGGCGACAGCGTGCGCGCCAGACGCGCGGACTGGTTGGCGGCAGCGCACACCGTCACCACGGGCGCCGGCGATCGGGCGGTCGCCAGTGAGTTGGTGGACCAGGAGGTGAAGCCGTTCGTGGACACGGTGATCGGCGGCGAGTGGCTCGCGGCAATGCGGGCGGCCACCGACGCGATCAACGCGGCTTACGAGGCCGTGGCGACGGAACTCGCATCCGAGGCGGGCGCGACGTTCGCGATTCCCGGCGACCTCGGACCGGTGTGGACCCCGTCGGCGGTGGGTGTCGGCGAGACCCCGACGGCGGGTGTCGGCGAAACCGCGGCGCGAAGTGCCCCCGCAACCCCGGGGGCGGTGGTTGCGGCAAACCCGACTCCACCGGCTCCCGTCGTGCCGGCCGGATGGGGCGCATCCGTTGCGAGCCCACCGCTTGCGCCGGCGCCACCTGCGCCGCCCGCCCCGCCGGTCCCGACCGAACCTCCGGTCACGCAGCCGGCGACCGCTTCGCCGGTGCCCTCGCTCGGCGGAGGAATGCCCGACTTCGGAGGCGGCCTAACGAGTTTCGGTCAGCAATTGGGGGACATGCTCGGCGGATTGCTGGGCGACGGTGCACTCGATGCCGCCATCGACGACGGGGAACTGGACGGCCTGCCAGAATCGGATCTCGGCGAAATCGACGACAGTGAAACGACAGAGACTGACGAGGCGTCAGAGGCGAGCGAGGCTGGCGAGGACAGCGATGACGACTCGGCCGTGCCCGGCGAGGTCACCGATCCCGCGGCCGCCGAGCCGATGTGTCAACCCGCGCCGCCACCGGATTCCGATACCGCACCTCCCGAAGAGCCGGCCGCGACGGTGCCTCCAGAATCGCCGACCGTGACTGAAGAACCACCGGCGGTGACGCCCGAGCCGTTAGCGGCGCCGCCGAAACCGCCGGACGCCGGCACCCCGTGCGAGATCGCCGCCGATGAGCTACCACAGGTCGGCGAGTGAGCGACGGCTAAGAACCGAACCCAGAGTCGGGTCCGTTGACCAGCAGCCGGACGCACTCGGCGACGATCAACCGGTTGCTGTGGTTCGTACCGCAGTGATCACACCAGAAGTGGACGGTCTCGCGGTCGCCCATGCGACGGTTGAAATTCCGGCAAGTCGCGGGAAATTGCACACCACGCGCGGATTTGGCATGCGGCGGATAGGTGATCCTGCCCATTGCTGCACCCCCTTTCAGGAGTGAACCCCGGATACCCAAGGCTGCATGAAGATAACTGGATCTGTGTCACGGTTGGGTAACCAAAATGATGACAATCCGGCGTTGGCGCAACGGAATTCAGGGCTGACCACTGGTAGAAGTTTGCTGAGTTTACAATTTTGGATCTTTGCGAGGTCTTCCCGGTAGCGTCCCTCTGGTGAAGTTGCGGCCGCGGGAGCTTCTGTTCTTCCTCATCCTGGGCGCGGGGGCGTCGCTCGTCGGCGACCACAGCCATGTCGTCACCGGCACCACCGAGTACTTCACCGATGCGGTGCCGTTCGTGTGGAGCAGCCCGATCTGGTTTCCGGTGCTCGTCGCGCTGGCAACGGTGTCACTGGCCGAACTTCGGCTGCGCCTACCGTCGCCGCGCGCCGACGTCACGGCGCGTCAAGGTCTCGCGGGTGTGGCCGCGGTGCTCGGCATCTACGTCACGACCGCACTGATCCACACCGCGCCCGTCGTTCCGGCGACCGCACTGATCGTCACGCTCGCGACCATCACCTGGTGTGCGCTGGGCGACGGTCCCTCGATCGTCGGCGGCTTACTGGCCGCGGTCATCGGCCCCGTGGTCGAGATCGTGATCGCCAAAGCGGGCCTGTTCGCGTATCACGACGCCTGTGACGGTCTGTTCGGCGTCGCGCCGTGGCTGGTGCCGCTGTACTACTTCGCGTTCGGTGTGGTGGTCTCGTTACTGGCCGAGATCGCGGCCAGGAACTCGCCGCGCTAGGCGCGTGCCGGACGCCGCGACCGCGTCGCGCGCCGACGCCGTTGCTGGTGGCCCCTGGCCGACGACGGCTGGTGCGGCCGCGTGGGTTCGGGCCTGCTGGCGACGATCGGATCACCGAATGTCCGCTCGCCCGGGGCGATTTCGCTCAGGACCGGATGCGACGAGCCGCTGAAGCGGGTGATCGTCGGCTTCACGCCGGCCTTGCGGGTCAGCTGTCGCACGTCGGACACCTGCTCGTCGAGCATCAACGTCACCACGGTGCCGTCGGCCCCCGCGCGCGCCGTGCGGCCCGACCGATGCAGGTACGCCTTGTGCTCGACGGGCGGGTCGGCGTGCACGACAAGGCTCACGTCGTCGACGTGGATCCCGCGCGCCGCGATGTCGGTAGCGACCATCACGGTTGCCGAGCCGTCGGAGAACGCGGCGAGATTGCGGGTGCGCGCATTCTGAGACAGGTTGCCGTGCAACTCCACTGCCGACACACCGCGCGAGTTAAGCTGTCGGGCAAGGTTCTTCGCGCCGTGCTTGGTGCGCGCGAACACGATGGTCCGGCCGGGCGATGCGGCCAGGTCGGCCAACACACCGAGGCGGGCGGCCTTGTCGACGTGCAACACATGGTGTTCCATCGCGGTTACCGGCGACTGCTCCGAATCGACACTGTGCACAACGGGATCGGTCAGGTACCGCTTCACCAGCACGTCGACGCCGCCGTCGAGGGTGGCCGAGAACAGCATGCGCTGCCCGTTGCGAGGAGTCTTGTCCAGCAGGCGTTTCACCGGGGGAAGGAAGCCGAGGTCGGCCATGTGGTCGGCCTCGTCCAGCACGGTGATCTCGACGCCCGACAGGTCGGCATGGCGCGATTTGACGTGATCTTCGAGCCTGCCCGGGCAGGCGATGACAATGTCGACGCCTTGACGCAGCGCCTGGATCTGCGGGTTGGGACCCACACCACCGATGATCGTCACCGAGCGCAGGTTGGTGGCCGCCGCCAACGGTGCCAGCGACGCGCTGATCTGGGCGGCCAGTTCGCGCGTCGGCGCGAGGATGAGGGCACGCGGGCGGCCGGGCACGCGTTTGGCCGGGCTCGCAGTGAGTCTGGTCACCACAGGCAGCAGGAAGGCGTAGGTCTTCCCGGATCCGGTGCGGCCGCGGCCGAGGACATCGCGACCGGCCAGTGAGTCGGGCAGCGTCGCCGCCTGGATCGGGAAGGGTGACTCGACGCCGTCGGCGGCGAGAGTGTCGACGACGGCCTTCGGCAGGCCGAGGTCGGCGAAAGTGGGCACGGTTGTGCCACTGGGGATTTGCACAGACAAGTGGAAACTCCGAAAGTTCAGTGTGGTCGTCCTGCCCGGCGCGGATGATCCGCGGCGCTCGGTGTGACGATCGAACGGGGTCGATTATCGCCTTCGGCGATGCGGCAAAAGGCAGAACAGAAGATGCCGCTGTGCCCACTGTACAGGGGGATCGGCGATCGGCGTAATCGGCTAAGGCAGCAAGCCGTGCAGTTCCTCGACGAATCCGACGATTTCACTGCGGTCGACGGAAAGCGGCTGCAGCAGAAGCGTCGTCGCACCGGCTTCGGCGAATGCGGCCAGTCGCTCCTTGACGTACCCACGTGGTCCGACCAGCGACACGCTGCGCACCAGTTCGTCCGGCACCGCCGCGATCGCCTCGGTCTTCTTGCCCGCAAGGTAGAGGTCCTGGATGGTGTTGGCGACCTCGCCATACCCGTAGCGGGTGGCCAGGTTGTGGTAGAAATTGCGGCCGCGCGCGCCCATACCGCCGATGTACAACGCCAACTGCGGCTTCACCCAGGACAGCCGGTCGCCGACGTCCTCACCGATGGCCAGAGGAGCGCTGACCATGACGTCGAGTGGGCCCAACGAGGGGTCACGTTTGGCGAACCCGGCGCGCAGCGCCTCACCCCACACGGCGTCGGCCTGTTCAGGGAAGAAGAACACCGGCTGCCATCCCTCGGCGATCTCCGCGGTGAGTTCGACGTTCTTCGGCCCCAGGGCGGCGATTGTGATCGGAATACGTTCGCGTACAGGGTGATTGATCAACTGCAACGGCTTGCCCAGGCCGGTGCCCCGGGCCCCGGGTCCCTCGCTGGGCAGCGGAATCTGATAGTGCTTTCCGTCGAACTGCACACGCTCGCGACGCCACACCTGCCTGCAGATCTCGACCACTTCGCGGGTGCGCCCCAGCGGCGCGTCGAACGGCACGCCGTGAAAGCCCTCCATCACCTGCGGGCCGGACGTACCGATGCCGAGCCGGAAACGGCCGCCGGAGACATAGTCGAGACCCGCGGCCGTCATCCCCAACAACGTCGGCGTGCGGATGTAGATCGGCACCACGCCCGTCCCGAGTTCCATGCGCGTCGTCCTGGCCGCCAGGAAACCGAGCTGGCTGATCGCGTCGTAGGAGTACGCCTCGGCCACCAAGGCGAGATCGACGCCGACCTTCTCGAGCTCGACGACCTGATCGACGGCCTGGAGAAACCCGTCGGTGTAGTTGAGGAAGATCCCGGTGCGCATCATCGAGTTATACACCCAACCGGTTGGTTGGTCACCCTCAGGGCTTCAGCAGCGCGACGACCTTGTTCTCCAGGTCCACCGGGTCTTCGGCGAACGGGTCGACGTTCGGGGCCTTCGGCAGGGCGATGTCGGGATCGGCGAAGTCGCGGTAGGTCTTGTCGCCGGTCAGGGTGTGCAGCAGGTAGCCGGTGATCAGCGCCCGCACCACCTTCTGGGTGCTGCGGTCGGCTCCTGGCAGGCCGACGGCGCGGGCCAGCCGACGACCCTCGATCAGCCCGCCCGGCTTGGCCCCGTTCACCGTGCGCAGCGTGGCTTTGTTCCACGTCCGGGCCAGCTCGACCGCATTGGAGCGCAGCGTCATCGGGTCACCCGGACCGCTGAGCACCAGGCCGGGGACCTGCAGCGCCGCCGCGGGCTCCTCGGCGGGTGGTGACGTGACTGTGGGGAAAATCGCAACGACGGCTTTCGGCTTGACCGGCAACCCCGCCGCGGTGAACACGGCTGCGGACCCGCCGAACCCGTGCCCGACGACGCCGAGCTTGTTGGGATGCACGCTGATCTCTCCCGGTCCCAGCCGGACCCCGGTGATGATGTCGAGCGTCGTGCCCAGGTCATAGGCGAAGTTCAGCGCCGACGGCGCCAATCCCGTCTCGGTCGCCGGCGCCGCCGCGACGATGCCCCAGGACGCCAGATGCTCCAGCGTGCCGGAATAGCGGTCGGCTGCGGCAAGCCAATCGTGACCGAACGCCACGCCAGGCAGGCTGAAACCGGAATCCGGGGTGAACACGACACCGGGAAGTCCGGCAAACGCCAGGTCACCTCGCAAAACGCGGTGCGGACCGCGGCGGGTCAGGGCCTTGAAGAGCTTCTTCGTGCTGGCCACCAGACGACCGTAGCCGACGGGGTTCTGAGCCGCTCTTGCACTACCCTGAATGGCTATGTGCGGAATCGTCGGCTACGTCGGGCAGCGCCCTGCCTGCGAGATCGTCGTCGACGCACTGCGCCGGATGGAGTACCGAGGCTACGACTCGTCGGGTGTGGCTCTGCTCGACGGACACGGCGGGCTCACGGTCCGTCGCCGGGCCGGGCGACTGGCCAACCTCGAAGCCGCGCTGGCCGACACCGACGCGTCCAGCCTCGGGGGCAACACCGGCCTGGGCCACACCCGGTGGGCCACCCACGGCAGGCCCACCGACCGCAACGCCCACCCGCACCGTGACGCCGCGGGCAAGATCGCCGTCGTCCACAACGGGATCATCGAGAACTACGCCGCCTTGCGGGCCGAACTCGAGAAGACCGGGGTGGAGTTCGCCAGCGACACCGACACCGAGGTCGTGGTGCACCTGGTCTCCTGGCAGTACCACCACGGCCCCACCGCCGGAGATTTCCCGGCGTCCGTGCTCGCGGTGCTGCGGCGCCTCGAAGGACACTTCACGCTGGTGTTCGCCAATGCCGACGATCCGGGCACGATCGTGGCGGCGCGCCGCTCCACGCCCCTGGTGGTCGGCGTCGGCGACGGCGAGATGTTCGTCGGCTCGGATGTGGCCGCGTTCATCGAGCACACCCGCGACGCGGTGGAGCTTGGCCAGGACCAGGCGGTGGTCGTGACCGCCGACGGATACCGCATCACCGACTTCGACGGTGTGGACGACGGTGCGAACGCGCGGTCGTTCCATATCGACTGGGACATGTCGGCCGCCGAAAAGGGCGGCTACGAGTACTTCATGCTCAAAGAGATCGCCGAGCAGCCCGCCGCGGTTTCCGACACGCTGTTGGGCCACTTCGTCGACAACCGCATCGTCCTGGACGAGCAGCGGTTGTCCGATCAGGAACTGCGTGAGGTCGACAAGGTCTTCGTGGTGGCATGTGGCACCGCTTACCACTCCGGGCTGCTGGCCAAGTACGCGATCGAGCACTGGACGAGGCTGCCCGTCGAGGCCGAGCTCGCCAGCGAATTCCGTTACCGCGACCCGGTTCTGGACAGCCATACCCTGGTGGTGGCGATCTCGCAGTCCGGCGAGACCGCCGACACCCTGGAGGCCGTGCGGCACGCCAAGGAGCAGAAGGCCAAGGTGCTGGCGATCTGCAACACCAACGGCAGCCAGATCCCGCGCGAATGCGATGCTGTGCTCTACACCCGTGCCGGACCCGAGATCGGGGTGGCGTCCACAAAGACGTTCCTCGCCCAGATCGCGGCCAATTACCTTGTCGGACTTGCGCTCGCGCAGGCGCGCGGCACGAAGTACCCCGACGAGGTGGAGCGCGAATACCGCGAGCTGGAGGCCATGCCCGAGCTGGTCGCCCGGGTGCTGGAGATCGTCGAACCGGTCAGGGCGTTGGCCCACCGCTTCGCCCAGTCGCAGACGGTGCTGTTTCTCGGCAGGCACGTCGGTTACCCGGTCGCGCTCGAAGGTGCGCTCAAGCTCAAGGAGCTGGCGTACATGCACGCCGAGGGCTTCGCGGCGGGTGAGCTCAAACACGGTCCGATCGCGCTGATCGAGGACGACCTCCCGGTCATCGTCGTGATGCCGTCACTGAAGAACGCGCCGATGTTGCACGCCAAGCTGCTGTCGAACATCCGCGAGATCCAGGCGCGCGGCGCGATCACCATCGTGATCGCCGAAGAGGGCGACGACACGGTCCGCCCCTATGCCGATCACCTGATCGAGATCCCGGCGGTGTCAACACTTCTCCAGCCGCTGCTGTCGACGATCCCGCTGCAGGTGTTCGCCGCGGGGGTGGCGCAGGCACGCGGCTATGACGTCGACAAGCCCCGTAACCTGGCCAAGTCCGTCACCGTCGAGTAGTGGCGGGCCGGGTCGGGGACTTCAAGGGCGATCGGGCTCGCCGCCACTTCCTCGAGGTCTACCAAACCGCGATGGCAGAGCTGCCCGAGGTTGCCGAAATGCACGACGCTGCAACGTCATTCGGGTCCGTGCGGGTGTACCGGTTCGCCGGGCCGCCCGATCTGACGCCCGTCGTACTGCTCCCCGGTCGCAACGCTTCGGTCCCGATGTGGCGGAGCAACATCCCCCTGCTGCAACGGCATTGGCCGGTGATCGGGATCGACCTGCTCGGGGAGGCGGGGCTGTCGGTACAGGAGAAGCCGATCACCGGACCCGACGACGAGGCGCAATGGCTCGACGAGGCGTTCGCGGGCGCCGGGCTGGACCGAGTGCATCTGATGGGAGTGTCGATCGGTGGATGGACGGCGACCAACTACGCCGCCCGCCGCTGCGGCCGAGCCGCCTCGCTGGTGCTACTCGATCCCGTGTTCACCTTCGCCCCGGTCGCATTCAAGGCTGTACTGGCCTCGCCAGCGTTGTTCCTCCCCGGTGTGCCCGAGAAATTGCGCAGGCGCGTGCTCCGCTGGATCTCCGGCGGCGCCGACATCGACGAGGCGGTAACCGAAGCGGCACTGATCTCCTCCGGCTCAACCGATTACACCGTGCGCAAGGCGATGCCGAAGATGATCACCGACGAACAGCTGCGCGAACTGGATATACCGGTGCTGGCCCTGCTCGGGGGGCGCAGCGTGATGCACGACGCCGACCGGGCGGCGCAGCGGGCGCGACGCCTGCTTCCGCGGGGCCGGGTCGAAGTGTGGCCCGGTGCCTCGCATGCGATCAACGGTGAGTACGCGGTCGAGATCGCCGAACAGGCAGTCGATTTCTGGGCCGACGCAGACGGTCGAAACTGAGCCTCGCGGCACTGTTTGCCACTAACGTGAGCAGCGATGCGGCACTACTACACCGCGGACCAGATTCGCGAGGCTGAAGCGCCGCTATTGGCGTCCCTGCCCGACGGTGCCCTGATGCGCCGCGCCGCCAACGGTCTTGCCGTCGCGATCGCTCGCGAACTGGTGCTACGCACCGGCGGAATCTCCGGGCGACGCATCTGTGCCGTGGTCGGTTCGGGCGACAACGGCGGCGACGCGCTGTGGGCGGCGGCATTCCTCCGCAGGCGCGGCGCCGGTTCCGCCGCCATCTTGCTCAATCCGGACCGCACCCACCGCAAGGCACTGGCGGCGTTCCGCGCCGCCGGTGGGCGTGTCGTCGGATCGATTCCGGCGGACACCGCTCTGGTGATCGACGGCGTGGTGGGGATCTCCGGGTCCGGGCCGCTGCGGCCGGACGCCGCCGAGGTGTTCGCCGCCGTCGACAAAGCGGGCGTTCCGGTGGTGGCCGTCGACATCCCCAGCGGCATGGACGTGCAGACCGGCGCCACCGACGGGCCCCATGTGCGGGCCGCGTTGTCCGTGACCTTCGGGGGTCTCAAACCCGTTCACGCACTGGGGGAATGCGGTCATGTCGAGTTGATCGACATCGGTCTGCAGTTGCCGGCATCCAACATGATGTCGTTCGACGCCGCCGATGTAGCCGCTCGCTGGCCGGTGCCCGGTCCGACCGACGACAAATACACCCAGGGGGTCACCGGCATCCTCGCCGGCTCGGCCACCTACCCCGGCGCCGCGGTGCTGTGCACCGGTGCGGCCGTCGCGGCGACCTCGGGCATGGTCCGGTACGCCGGATCCGCCGGGCGGCAGGTTCTCTCACAGTGGCCGGAGGTGATCGCCGCACCGAACGCCAGCGCGTCGGGGCGGGTGCAGGCCTGGGCCGTGGGGCCCGGCCTGGGTACCGACGACACCGGCGCGGCTGCCTTGTGGTTCGCGTTGGACAGCGGGCTGCCGGTGGTCGTCGACGCCGACGGGCTGACCATCCTGGCCGCCCATCCCGATCTGGTCGACGGTCGGAAGGCGCCGACCGTGTTGACGCCGCACGCGGGCGAGTTCGCGCGACTTGCCGGTTCGCCGCCCGGTGACGATCGGGTCGGTGCCACCCGCAGGCTGGCCGACCGGCTCGGCGTCACCGTGCTGCTGAAGGGCAACGTGACGGTCATCGCCGAACCGGGCGGCCCGGTATACCTCAACCCCGCAGGCCAATCGTGGGCCGCCACAGCGGGTTCCGGTGATGTGCTGACCGGCGTCGTCGGCGCGTTGCTTGCCGCGGGTTTACCCGCCGGCGAGGCCGCCGCCGCTGCCGCGTTCGTCCACGCCCGCGCCGCGAACCTCGCTGCTTCCGATCCAGGGCCGCATCCCGCCCCGACTTCGGCGTCGCGCATCCTCGCTCACGTCCGAACCGCCCTAGCCAGTCTGTAAGCCAGTTGTAACGAGAGGAAATCCCATGTCGCCCACGCGTCCTCACGCGCCGCAGGTTGCCCCCGCCTACACCGGACGGCTGGCGATGGCGCCGGTGCCGTCGCTGCGGTTGCCCGACGATGCGATGGATCCCGATGCCGCGTACCGGTTCATCCACGACGAACTGATGCTCGACGGCAGTTCCCGGCTGAACCTGGCCACGTTCGTCACGACGTGGATGGACCCGCAGGCCGAACGGCTGATGGCCGAGACGTTCGACAAGAACATGATCGACAAGGACGAGTACCCGGCGACCGCCGCGATCGAGCAGCGGTGCGTATGCATGGTGGCCGATCTGTTCCACGCCGAAGGGCTGCGCGACGACGACCCGTCGAGTGCGATTGGTGTCTCGACCATCGGTTCCAGCGAGGCGGTGATGCTGGCCGGGCTCGCGATGAAGTGGCGGTGGCGAGACCGCGTCGGCGACAAGTGGAAGGGGCGCACACCGAACCTGGTGATGGGCGCCAATGTCCAGGTGGTCTGGGAGAAGTTCTGCCGCTACTTCGACGTCGAGGCGCGATACCTGCCGATGGCCGAGGACCGCTACGTCATCACACCCGAGCAGGTGCTCGAGAACATCGACGAGGACACCATCGGTGTGGTGGCGATTCTCGGCACCACCTACACCGGGGAGCTGGAACCCATCGGTGAGATCTGCGCGGTGCTCGACAAACTCGCCGCGGACGGCGGCCTGGATATCCCGGTCCACGTGGATGCCGCCAGCGGCGGCTTCGTGGTGCCGTTCCTGCATCCGGACCTGGAATGGGACTTCCGGCTTCCGCGTGTGGTGTCGATCAACGTCAGCGGCCACAAGTACGGCCTGACCTATCCCGGGATCGGCTTCGTGGTGTGGCGAAGTGCCGAGTACCTGCCCGAGGGCCTGGTCTTTCACGTGAACTATCTCGGCGGCGACATGCCAACGTTCACGTTGAACTTCTCCCGGCCCGGCAACCAGGTCGTCGGGCAGTACTACAACTTCCTGCGGCTCGGCCGTGGGGGCTATTCACAAGTGATGCAGTCGCTTTCGCAAACTGCGCGGTGGCTTGGTGACCAACTGCGCGAAAGCGAACACTTCGAGGTCGTCGCCGACGGATCGGCGATCCCGGTGGTGAGTTTCAAGCTCGCCGGCGATTTCGGTTACACGGAGTTCGACATCTCGCAGGGCCTGCGCGCGTTCGGCTGGCAGGTACCCGCCTACACGATGCCGGAGGGCGCCACCGATGTCACGATGCTGCGCATCGTCGTGCGGGAGGGGTTCTCGGCGGACCTGGCCCGAGCGCTGCACGACGACATGGTCACCGCGCTCTCCCACCTCGACGAGCTCAAACCGCGCGGCCACTTCAACCAGATCCAGCCATTCGCGCACTGACCGTCGGGCCCCCGGCCGTCGTCTGGGACAATCGGCCGTGGTGAAACGACGATGCACACGACCGAGCTGACGACGCCGACCGCGACCGCGGCCCCCCAGGCGGTGGTCGACCTCGACGCGATCGCCCACAATGTGCGGCTGCTGCGCGACCTCGCGGGCACTGCGCAGGTGATGGTCGTCGTCAAGGCCGACGGATACGGACACGGCGCCACCCAGGTGAGCCGGGTCGCGCTCGCCGCGGGCGCCACCGAACTCGGGGTGGCGACCGTCGCCGAGGCGTTGGCGCTGCGCGGGGACGGCATCACCGCTCCGGTGCTGGCCTGGCTGCATCCGCCGGGCACCGACTTCGCGCCCGCGCTGGCCGCCGACGTGCAGATCGCGGTGTCGTCGGTGCGCCAACTCGACGAACTGCTCGACGCCGTCGCACGGACCGGGCGCAGTGCCTCGGTGACCGTCAAGGTCGACACCGGGCTGAGCCGCAACGGCGTCGGTCGTGACGACTACCCGGCGATGATCGCGGCGGTCGAGCGGGCGCAGGCCGCCGGAGCGATCAGCGTACGGGGGCTGATGTCGCACCTCGTGCACGGTGACCGGCCCGACGATCCGCTCAACGGCATACAGGCGCAGCGGCTCACCGAGATGCGGACCTACGCGGCCGAACAGGGTGTGCAGTTCGAGATCACCCACCTGAGCAACAGCCCGGCTGCGATGACACGGCCAGACCTGGGCATGGACCTGGTGCGCGTCGGTATCGCGGTGTACGGCCAGACCCCGATACCCGAGCGCGGGGACATGGGTCTGCGTCCGGCGATGACCTTGAAATGCCCTGTGGCGCTGGTCCGTTCGCTGCGCGCGGGCGAAGGCGTGTCCTACGGGCACACCTGGGTCGCCGATCGTGACACCACCGTGGCGCTCTTGCCCGTCGGGTACGCCGACGGGGTGTTCCGCCCGCTGAGCAACCGCATCGACGTGATGATCAACGGCAGGCGGTGCCGCAACGTCGGCCGGATCTGCATGGACCAGTTCGTCGTGGACCTCGGACCGGAAGGCGGGGCCGCAGAAGGTGACGACGCGATCCTCTTCGGGCCGGGCACCCACGATGAGCCGACTACCCAGGAGTGGGCCGACCTGCTCGGCACCATCAACTACGAGGTCGTGACCAGCCCGCGTGGCCGCTTTGTGCGGACCTACACCGGATCGATGGACAAGACATCTTGATGGACAACGAGATTCCGATTCCGCGCCGCCGCCGCAACGCGAACGGGCGCTGGCTCGCGGGCGCAGCCGGCCTGACCGCGGTCGGCAGCGCGGCGGGAATGTCGGCGGCGCGCTCGCTGCGGCGTCGACTCGACACCGTAGACCACTACAAGGACGAGGATTTCGTACTCCTCGACGCCGACCGCAGCTCCGTCGTCACCACACCCGACGGCGTGTCGCTGGCGGTCCGCGAGGTCGGCCCGCAAGACGCGCCGCTGACGGTGGTGTTCGCGCACGGATTCTGTCTGTGCATGGGCGCCTTCTACTTTCAGCGCGTCAGGCTCACCGAGCAGTGGGGACCCCAGGTCCGGATGGTGTTCTACGACCAGCGCGGACACGGTCAGTCCGACGAGGCGCCGCCGGAGACCTATACGGTGGCCCAGCTCGGGCAGGATCTCGAGGCTGTGCTGGCGGTCGTGGTTCCGCGTGGCCCTGTGGTGCTGGTCGGCCACTCGATGGGCGGGATGACCGTACTGTCGCACGCGCGCCAGTTCCCGCACCACTATCCGAAGCGGATCGTCGGCGCCGCGATCATCGCCTCTGCCGCCGAAGGGGTTTCGCGCTCGCCACTCGGTGAGATCCTGAAGAACCCGGCACTGGAGGCGGCCCGATTCGCGGTCCGGTACGCGCCCAAGATGGTGCACCGAACCCGCGGCGCCGCGAAGTCGGTGATCGCGCCGATCCTGCGCGCCGCGTCCTACGGCGACGAGAAGATCAGCCCGAGCGTCGTGGCGTTCTCGGAACGGATGATGCACGACACTCCGATCGCGACGCTCGTCGAATTCCTGCACGCGCTGGAGGTGCACAACGAGATCGACGGCCTGACCACGCTGGCCAAGGTGCCGACCCTGATCGCGTGCGGCGACCGCGACCTGCTGACGCCGATGGAGTACTCGCAGGCCATGGCCGCGGTTCTGCCGAAGGCGCAAGTGGTGATCGTCGGCGGCGCTGGACATCTCGTCCAACTCGAACAACCCGAGGCGATCAACGAGGCACTGGTCCGACTCGTCGAACGCGCGACACCGTCCAAGCTCGTCGCGTTGACGAGGCGGGTGCGCGAGAAGGTCCGCCACAATGGGTGAACGCAGCTCGGGTACGGCCGAACTGTCGACCGCAGAGGACACCGTCGCGCTCGGCGCCGAACTCGGTAGACAACTGCACGCGGGCGACGTCGTCGTCCTCTCCGGACCGCTCGGTGCGGGAAAGACGGTGCTGGCCAAGGGTATTGCTCAGGCGATGGAGGTGGAGGGCCCGGTGATCTCGCCGACCTTCGTGCTGGCACGCGTACACCGGGCGCGCCGATCGGGTGCGCCGGCCATGATCCACGTCGACATGTATCGGCTCCTCGACCACCCGTCGGTCGACCTGCTCGCCGAACTCGACTCGCTGGACCTGGACACCGATCTCGACGACGCCGTCGTGGTCGTCGAATGGGGTGAGGGGCTGGCCGAACGGCTCTCCGACAGCCACCTCGACGTGCGGCTCGAGCGTGCCCGCGACACCGAGGTCCGCACCGCGGTGTGGGAGTGGAGCAAGGCGTGAACGTACTGGCCATCGACACCGCGACACCCGCGGTGACGGCGGGCGTGGTCCGTCTCGACGGAGTGCAGGTGCTCGCCGAGCGGGTGACGGTAGACGCTCGG
The DNA here is from genome assembly GCF_002245615.1 of Mycobacterium neumannii. Classification (NCBI taxonomy): domain Bacteria; kingdom Bacillati; phylum Actinomycetota; class Actinomycetes; order Mycobacteriales; family Mycobacteriaceae; genus Mycobacterium; species Mycobacterium neumannii. The sequence goes on from NZ_NKCO01000016.1 coordinate 31,146, forward strand.
GCGCACGCCGAGCAGCTCACCCCGAATGCAGTGGCCGCGCTGGCCGACGCGGGGCTCGGTGTCGACGAATTGGACGCGGTGGTCGTCGGGTGTGGCCCGGGACCGTTCACCGGCCTGCGCGTCGGGATGGCGACCGCCGCCGCCTACGGGCACGCGCTGGACATCCCGGTCCACGGCGTCTGCAGCCTGGATGCGATCGGTGTGGACACCGTCGGCGACGTGCTCGTGGTGACGGACGCGCGCCGTCGAGAGGTCTACTGGGCGCGCTACCGCGACGGGGCGCGCACCGACGGACCCGCCGTCTGCGCAGCCGCGGACGTGCCACCAGGCGCCACGGCGGTCGCCGGGTCACCCGAGCACGCGGCGCTGTTCGACCTGCCGCGCCAGGCTCCGGTGTATCCGACCGCGTCGGGGTTGGTGCGAGTAGTGGCGGACTGGAACGCCGAACCTGCCCCGCTCGTCCCGCTGTATTTACGCCGGCCCGACGCCAAACCGTCGGTGGCCAAGCGATGAGCATCGAGTACGGGCCGTTGAAGCCGTCGGATGCGGCCAGATGCGCCGAGCTGGAGGCCCAGCTGTTCGACGGCGACGATCCGTGGCCCGAGCGCGCCTTCCTCGCCGAACTCGCCGCCAAGCACATCCGCTACGTCGCCGCACGCGATCAGGACAAGCTCGTCGGATACGCCGGTATCGCCCGCCTCGGCCGAAAGAAGCCCTACGAATACGAGATCCACACCATCGGCGTAGACCCCGCCTACCGGGGCCAGGGGATCGGCAAGCGCATGCTGGCCGAGTTGCTCGACCACGCCTCGGGCGGGTGCGTGTTCCTCGAGGTTCGCACCGACAACGAAGCGGCGATCAAGATGTACGAGAGTTTCGGCTTCACCAATGTGGGGCTGCGCAAACGCTATTACCGGGCCAGCGGCGCCGACGCCTATACGATGCGGCGAGACCCGACATGACGATCATCCTGGCCATCGAGAGCTCCTGCGACGAAACCGGCGTCGGCATTGCCGAATTGGGGGCCGACGGTTCGGTGCAGCTGCTGGCCGACGAGGTCGCGTCCAGCGTCGACGAACACGCCCGGTTCGGCGGCGTCGTTCCTGAGATCGCGTCCCGCGCGCACCTGGAGGCGCTGGGCCCGACGATGCACCGCGCGCTGCAGGCGGCCGACGTGACCAGACCCGACGTCGTCGCCGCGACGATCGGGCCGGGCCTGGCGGGTGCCCTGCTGGTGGGAGTGGCTGCGGCCAAGGCCTATTCGGCGGCGTGGCAGGTCCCGTTCTACGCCGTCAACCACCTGGGCGGGCACCTGGCCGCCGACGTCTACGACCACGGCCCGCTGCCGGAGAGCATCGGTCTGCTTGTCTCGGGCGGGCACACCAACCTGCTGCACGTGCGATCACTCGGCGAGCCGATCGTCGAACTCGGCAGCACCGTCGACGACGCCGCAGGGGAGGCCTACGACAAGGTGGCGCGCCTGCTGGGCCTGGGCTATCCCGGCGGCAAAGTGCTCGACGAACTGGCCCGCGAGGGCGACCGGGACGCGATCGTGTTCCCGAGGGGCATGACCGGCCCGCGCGACGATCCGTACGCGTTCAGCTTCTCGGGGCTCAAGACCGCAGTCGCCCGCTACGTCGAGAGTCACCCGGAAGCGTCGACGGCGGATGTCGCGGCCGGCTTCCAGGAGGCGGTCGCCGACGTGCTGACGCTCAAGGCGGTGCGGGCATGCACCACCTTGGGGGTCGACACACTGCTCATCGCCGGCGGCGTGGCGGCGAACTCGCGGCTGCGCGAGCTGGCCGAGGAGCGGTGCGCCGCCAACGGGCTGACGCTGCGCATTCCGCGACCACGCCTGTGCACCGACAACGGCGCGATGATCGCCTCGTTCGCGGCGCACCTGATCGCTGCGGGGGCCCGGCCTTCCCCGCTGGACGCGGCCAGCGATCCGGGTCTGCCCGTCGTGCAGGCACAAGTGGTCTGATCTTGTCGATACCCGGCCTTGAGTGCTAGCACTCTCGTGTATAGAGTGCTAGGTGGCACGCGACCAATCCCTGCGCCGGCACCCGCGACGACGGTGCGTGGGCACGGACGCATGCCGAACACCTGGTAACTGAGAGATCCGGATACCCGGATCGACACCCGAACTAGTGGAGGGCTCCATCGTGGCGAGCGTGAACATCAAGCCACTCGAGGACAAGATCCTCGTTCAGGCCAACGAGGCCGAGACCACGACCGCATCCGGTCTGGTCATTCCCGACACCGCCAAGGAAAAGCCGCAGGAAGGCACCGTCGTCGCAGTTGGCCCCGGCCGCTGGGACGAGGACGGCGAGAAGCGCATCCCGCTGGACGTCTCCGAGGGCGACACCGTCATCTACAGCAAGTACGGCGGCACCGAGATCAAGTACAACGGCGAGGAGTACCTGATCCTCTCGGCACGCGACGTGCTGGCCGTCGTCAACAAGTAAGCACCCGTGTTCCGCCCCGGGAATCCCCGTCTCACGGGTGATTTCCGGGGCGGCATGCGTCTATAGCGAATTGCGACTCAAAGAAAGACACCTATGAGTAAGCAGATTGAGTTCAACGAAACTGCGCGCCGCGCAATGGAAGCCGGCGTGGACAAGCTGGCCGACGCGGTGCGCGTGACCCTTGGGCCGCGCGGCAGGAACGTGGTGTTGGCCAAGTCGTGGGGCGGGCCGACCATCACCAACGACGGTGTGACGATCGCCCGTGAGATCGACCTGGAGGACCCGTTCGAAAACCTCGGGGCCCAGCTGCTCAAGTCGGTCGCCACCAAGACCAACGACGTCACCGGCGACGGCACCACTACCGCGACTGTGCTGGCGCAGGCCTTGGTCAAGGGCGGGCTGCGCAACGTCGCCGCCGGCGCCAACCCGATCGCGCTCGGCGCGGGCATCGCCAAGGCCGCCGACGCGGTGTCGGAGGCCTTGCTGGCCGCGGCCACGCCGGTCTCGGAGAAGAACGCCATCGCCCAGGTCGCGACGGTGTCGTCCCGTGACGAGACGGTTGGCGAGCTGGTCGGCGAGGCGATGACGAAGGTCGGCGCTGACGGCGTCGTCTCCGTCGAGGAATCCTCCACGCTGGAGACCTACCTGGAGATGACCGACGGCGTCGGCTTTGACAAGGGTTACCTTTCGGCGTACTTCGTCACCGACTTCGATGCCCAGGAGGCGGTGCTCGAGGACGCGCTGGTGTTGCTGCATCGCGAGAAGATCAGCTCGCTACCCGACCTGCTTCCGCTCCTGGAGAAGGTCGCGGAGGCGGGTAAGCCGCTGCTGATCGTGGCCGAAGATGTTGAAGGCGAACCGCTCTCGACGCTGGTGGTCAACGCCATCCGTAAGACGCTGAAGGCCGTTGCGGTCAAGGCGCCGTTCTTCGGCGACCGCCGCAAGGCGTTCCTCGACGACCTCGCCATCGTCACCGGCGGTGAGGTCGTCAATCCGGACGTCGGCCTGGTGCTGCGCGAGGTGGGTCTCGAGGTGCTGGGCACCGCTCGGCGGGTCGTGGTGGATAAGGACAGCACCACGATCGTCGAAGGTGGCGGCACCAAGGAGGCCATCGAGGCGCGAAAGGCGCAGCTGCGCTCCGAGATCGAGGCTTCCGATTCCGACTGGGATCGCGAGAAGCTCGAGGAGCGGCTGGCCAAGCTGGCCGGCGGCGTTGCCGTCATCCAGGTGGGTGCCGCGACCGAGACCGATCTGAAGAAGCGCAAGGAAGCAGTGGAGGACGCCGTCGCGGCGGCCAAGGCCGCTGTCGAAGAGGGTGTCATCGCCGGTGGCGGTGCGGCACTGCTCCAGTCGCGCGGCGCGCTGGAGAGGCTGCGTGACAGCCTGTCCGGCGACGAGCGTCTCGGTGTCGAGTTGTTCGCGCGCGCCCTCGGTTCCCCGCTGTACTGGATCGCCACCAATGCCGGCCTGGACGGCGCGGTCGTGGTGAACAAGGTCGCGGATCTGCCTGCGGGACAAGGCTTCAACGCCGCGACACTCACCTTCGGCGATCTGGCGGCCGACGGCGTCGTCGACCCGGTCAAGGTCACGCGTTCGGCGGTGCTCAACGCGGCGTCGGTGGCCCGTATGGTGCTGACGACCGAGACCGCGGTGGTCGACAAGCCCGAGGAGCCGGAGGACGACGGCCACGGCCACGGCCACCATCACCATCACTGAGAAGTAGTGCGAAACACCCCCGGTTACCGAACCGGGGGTGTTTTGTTTCGGCATGGAACGCATCTGGCAATGGGCGTGGAACCGGCACGGCACCAAGTACTCGTGGGCGCTCTACGGAATCAGCATTCCTGTCCTGCTGCCCATCTACCTAGTATGGTCACTTCTCGTTGTCGCCTACGAGGGGTCCAGTCACTACGTCGAGGCGGTCGTCGTCAGCGCTTTGGCTGTGCCCGTGCTCGTGTACGTGATGGCATTGCCTGGCGTGGGCGGCTGGCGCGCAATACAGCGGTGGGCAGCCGGCCGCGACGTCGATCGGGTAAGGGCACTGGACGCCACCTACAGCTGGGCTCGGGCGACAGTGGCCCGAGCGGTGGTCGCCAATGCTGTATTCGGCGCCTTGCAAGGGGTCGCCGTCGGTGCGATCGCCGGAGCCACGGTTTTCCGGTTAGTCCAGTATTCGATCACGGGTGCCGTCTTCGGCACTCTTGTGCAACTGGTCGCCGTGCATGGATTCGTCGAAGCAGCACTGCGGCCGGCTAGGGTGGCCATCGCCGGTGATACGGGCATAGGAGATGCTCTGCCGCGTCCTCGTCCGACGTTTGCCGCCTGGTCGAACGTGTCGATGGTCGCGGTCGCGTTTGTGTTCGCCGCCGGGGGCGCGTTCCTGGCGAGCGTGCTCGATCGGACGAGAGAGTTGCCCATACTATCCGTCGTGATCGGCTGTGCGTTGGCAGTCGGCTTTGCAGTGCCGATTACCGTTAGGTGCCGCGTTTTCCCGCTCCTTGCAACCTATTCGCGATCTCGCCGAGGGAACCAAACGTGTCGCCGCAGGCGACTACAGCCGGCGTCTACCGGTGGTCCAGGACGATGATCTCGGTGCGCTGGCGGCGTCGTTCAACCGAATGCAGGCGGGTTTGGCTGAGCGACAACGACTTCAGTCGGCGTTCGGAACCTACGTCGATCCAGCGCTGGCGGCGCGTCTGCTCGAACAGGGTGACGATGTCTTCACCGGAGAGCGCCGCGAGGTGACGGTGATTTTCGTCGACATCCGCGACTTCACGCCTTTTGCAGAGGCCAACCCCGCCGAGGACGTCGTCGCGCGTCTCAACGCATTGTTCGAGATCGTCGTGCCTGCAGTCGTGGATGCCGGTGGGCACATCAACAAGTTCCTCGGCGACGGCGCGCTGGCGGTCTTCGGCGCACCCAACGAACTGGCCGATCACGCCGACGCCGCGGTGGGCACCGCTGTGCTGATTCATCGCCTGGTTGCCCAGCGATTTGACGGCACGCTGCGTATCGGTTTCGGCATCAACACCGGTGGTGTGATCGCCGGCACCATCGGTGGGGGTGGCAAGCTGGAGTTCACCTTGATCGGCGACACCGTCAACGTCGCCGCCCGCGTCGAGCAGCTTACGAAAATCACCGGCGACCCAATCCTTCTCACGCATGAGACCGTCGGTGCGCTGAGTTCTCGACCCGTACTCGTCGATCGAGGATCTTACGAGCTGAAAGGTAAGTCAGCCGCGGTACACGTCTTTGGGCTCGACCCTCAACAGTGACGCGGCGGCGGCTTACATCTGGAGCCACCGAGACGGTCTCCCGAAGCTCTCTGGGAGTGCCGGTTCAGTTCGCGAGAGTTACACCAGGGCTGTCGGTCAACCTCAAATCGCGACCCTGGTGTACTTCTCGCGATGGCAACGATCCGTTGCCCCTCAGGTTCAAGCCGAGTGCGGCGGCGCGTCTGTCAGTGCCGCTCCTGCCGTTTCCTTAGACTTTCTGCTCACCGGCGAGAGGATCAATGTGGGCAACATTGCTATCCGGCGGTCCCCCCGCCTGGGCCTGCTGGTGGCCATCGCGGCGGCCAGTGTCGGTGTCATCTACGGCTACGACCTTTCCAACATCGCCGGTGCGCTTCTGTTCATCACCGACGAGTTCGGCTTGACCACTCGGCAGCAGGAATTGGTAACCACGGCGATAGTCATCGGCCAGATCGCCGGGGCGGTCGGCGGCGGGATGCTCGCCAACGCGATCGGGCGCAAGAAGTCGATGGTGCTCGTCGCCGTCGCGTACGCGGCCTTCGCGCTTCTCAGCGCGTTGTCGGTGTCGGTGCCCATGCTGCTGCTGTCGCGTTTTCTGCTTGGCCTCACCATCGGTGTGTCGGTGGTGGTCGTGCCGGTGTTCGTCGCCGAGTCAGCACCGGCGAAGGTCCGCGGTTCGCTGTTGGTCGCCTACCAGGTGGCCACGGTCGTCGGCATCATCATCGGTTACCTGGTCGCGTACTTCCTGGCCGGCTCGGGCAGTTGGCGGTGGATGCTCGGCCTGGCCGCGATACCGGCAGTGCTCGTGACGTTGCTACTGCTGTGGATGCCGGACACTGCGCGGTGGTACATGCTCAAGGGCCGGGTCGAGGAGGCCCGGCAAACCTTGCGCCGGGTCGAGCCGAGCGCCGACGTCGAGGCCGAACTCGCCGAAATCAGGCGCGCGCTCAAGGAGGAAACCGGCGGCGCGGTGCGCGAGATGCTCCGGCGGCCCTACCTTCGCGCCACGGTTTTCGTCGTGGTGCTCGGTTTCTTCATCCAGATCACCGGCATCAACGCGATCGTCTACTACAGCCCGAGACTGTTCGAGGCCATGGGCTTCGAAGGGTACTTCGCGCTGCTGATACTTCCAGCGCTGATCCAGGTCGCCGCCCTAGTAGCGGTGTTCGTCTCGCTCATGCTGGTCGACCGGGTAGGTCGACGACCGATCCTGCTGGGCGGCATCGCGATGATGGTCGCCGCTAACGCCATGCTGATCGGCGTTTTTGTTGCGGGCACGGAGTTCGGTGGTGCGCTCACCGCGGTCGGGTTCCTCGGCGTGCTGTTGTTCACGATCGGGTTCACCTTCGGCTTCGGCGCGTTGGTCTGGGTATACGCCGGTGAAAGCTTTCCTACCCGGCTCCGGTCGACGGGTTCGAGTGCGATGCTCACCTCCGATTTAGTGGCCAATGCCATCATCGCCGCCTTCTTCCTGACGATGCTCAATTCGCTGGGTGGTGGCGGAACGTTTGCGCTGTTCGGCGTTTTCGCGCTGGCAGCCCTCGTGTTCGTCTACCGATTCGCGCCGGAAACCAAGGGGCGCCCGCTCGAGGAGATCCGGCATTTCTGGGAGAACGGCGGGCGCTGGCCCGATGAAGCCGGCGAGGCGCCCGAGGATGCCGGCATGTTGAAGTGACGCTCATCGCCGCGGGGACCATGGTCTTGGAAGACCGGGTCTGCAAACCGGGTTGGTTGGCTACAGCAGCCGGTCGAATCATCGATTGCGCACCGGGCCCGGCGCCTCGACCGCCCGACCACGACTTCCCGGATCACGTCGTGGTGCCCGGGTTCGTCGACATGCACGTGCACGGCGGCGGCGGTGCGTCCTACACCGACGGCGTCAGCTCAGAGATCGAACAGGCCGCCGAGTTCCACCTGCGCCACGGCACCACCACGACGGTGGCCAGCCTTGTCACCGCCTCGCCCGACGACCTTCTGCGCCAAGTGCGGGTGCTCACCGAGATGACTCGACAGAACATCGTCGCCGGCGTGCACCTGGAAGGCCCCTGGCTCAGCGCGGTGCGCTGCGGTGCCCACGACTCGACTCTGATGCGCAACCCCGACCCCGCCGAGATCGACGCTCTGCTTGAGGCCGCAGACGGCACCATCCGGATGGTCACGCTGGCGCCCGAACTGCCCGGCAGTCTGGACGCCATCACCCGCATCATAGACGCGGATGTGGTCGTCGCCGTCGGGCATACAGATGCCAGTTACGACGACGCGAAACGTGCGATCGAATCGGGCGCGACCGTCGGCACCCATGTGTTTAACGCGATGCGGCCACTTCACCATCGCGACCCGGGGCCGGCGTTGGCGCTGCTGGAAGACCCGCGAATCACTGTCGAGCTCATCGCCGATGGCGTACACCTCCATCCCGCGCTCGTGCGGCAGATCATCGAGGCGGCCGGGCCTCGACGGGTCGCGTTGATCACCGACGCGATGGCGGCGGCCGGACTGCCGGACGGCTCGTTTCGGATCGGCGCAGTCGAGGTGGAGGTCACCGAGCGCGTCGCCCGCGTGCGCGGGAGACCGACCATCGCCGGCAGCACGGCGACCATGGATCAGCTTTTCCGGACCGTGGTCGGCCAACTCGGCGGCTCGGACGAGGCGCTGGCCAACGCGGTGCGGATGACGGCGACCACCCCCGCCAGTGCGTTGAAGCTCGACGATGTCGGCAGCCTACGCACCGGCAGAGACGCCAATTGTGTTGTGCTGGATAACAATCTAGGTGTCCATACAGTGATGCGCGACGGTTCGTGGCTGCCCCGCCGCTAACAACGTCCGGGCTCGAGCAGCATCGAATTTGGCCCACCTTCGCCCTCCGTATAACCTGGTCGGCGTGAACATCGCGACGCGCGCCGGCTATTGGCGCTTTATCGAGGCTCCGGGCGGAGCCGATAAAGCGCAGCGCTAAGCGACGCATCCACCCGGAGCCAGGCAGTGACCACCAGGTCGCTGCCTTTCGTCATTCAAGGGCCCTGGGCTTTCACCGGGCGCCCACAATCTCTCCAGAAAGGCACCCGAACATGAACCTGGCGCAGACCGCCACCCCGCCCGAAACCTCGGACCGGCGGGTCCGCGGTTTCAGCGAGATCCCCAGCCCGCACGAGGTGCTCACCGAGTTCCCGCTGGGAGCCCGGCGCGCCGAGCGGGTGGTGCGCGACCGGGAGGAGATCGCCGACATCCTCGCTGGCCGTGACGACCGGCTGCTGGTCGTCGTGGGACCGTGCTCGGTGCACGATCCGTCAGCGGCACTCGACTACGCCAGCCGGCTGGCCAGGGTGGCCGACAAGCTCAGCGACCGCCTCAAGGTCGTGATGCGGGTGTACTTCGAGAAGCCGCGCACCACGATCGGGTGGAAAGGCCTGATCAACGATCCCGGCATGGACGGCACCTTCGACGTCGCCCGCGGTCTGCGCATCGCCCGTCACCTGCTGCTCGACATCGTCGACATCGGCCTGCCGGTCGGGTGTGAGTTCCTCGAGCCGACCAGCCCGCAGTACATCGCCGACGCCGTCGCGTGGGGTGCGATCGGCGCCAGGACCACCGAATCCCAGGTGCACCGCCAACTGGCATCCGGGTTGTCGATGCCCGTCGGCTTCAAGAACGGCACCGACGGCAACATCCAGGTCGCCGTCGACGGGGTCAAGGCCGCCGCCGCACCGCACGTCTTCTTCGGCATGGACGATCTCGGGCGCGGCGCGTTGGTCAACACCGCGGGCAACGAGGACTGCCACGTCATCCTGCGTGGCGGTACCAATGGGCCGAACTGTGACGCCGAAGCCATCCGGACGACCGCGGCCAAGCTGACCGCGGCAGGATTGCCCGGCCGCGTCGTAATCGACTGCAGCCACGCCAATTCCGGAAAGGATCACGTCCGCCAGGCCCAGGTCGCCGCGGACGTCGCGCAGCTGGTACGCGACGGCTTACCGGTCAGCGGGGTGATGCTCGAGAGCTTCCTGGTGGCCGGTGCGCAGGCCCCCGAAGCCCGTCCCCTGACCTACGGGCAGTCGGTGACCGACAAGTGCATGGACTGGGCGACAACCGATTCGGTGCTGCGCACGCTTGCCGACCGCGGGTAGGCGTCTGCGGCGGTCAGGAAGCGCGCCGGATACCGCGTTTCAGCAACAGTTCGCGTTCGGACTCCGAGAGCCCGCCCCAGATGCCGTAGGGCTCACCGACGGCGAGGGCGTGTGCGCGGCACTGAGCGATCACCGGGCACTTACGGCACATCTCCTTGGCGCGCATCTCGCGTTGCGCGCGGGCGCGGCCGCGCTCTCCGTCGGGATGAAAGAACATGGAGGAATCGACGCCTCGACAGAGCCCGGCCATCTGCCAATCCCAAATGTCAGCGTTGGGTCCGGGCAGTTGCTGCGGTTGTGGCATTGGAAACCCCTCTCTGCACATCCATTTCGGAAACGAACGGATGAGTGAGTTCAAAAACCGATTCGAGCTCAAGTCACCGATGACCACTCGTGGACAAAGTATGGGCGCTTACGAAACCTCGTCAATAGCCTGCACATGTGCTTATTGACATAACCGCAGGCCCAGAATTTACATCACGTTCATCATTGCGACGCACAGACAACGAGAACGGTGCTAAACGAACCGAACGAGGTCGACCACGGAACCCATTTTTCCAGTTCGCGTCGATTACCCGTTCGCGGGCAAACTCCGCCCGCTTACACGGAAGTAACATTGCGAGCACCAATTGTTAACCCGTGGCCGAGCCAATTGATACCGTCGCGACTCGATGTCCGCAGAGACCGTTCTGGCCGCAGCCGCATTCGGTGACGATCCCGGCCGTTGGCCGTTGCCTGCCGGCGCCACTGCGCGCGAGTTGTGGCTGCGCGCCGTCGCGGCGGGCGGACAGGGCCGCTATGCCAGCGCCCGTGTCGATCTGGCCAAGCTCTTCCGGGCCGCAGGACCCGAACGATCATTGGCCCACAGCACCGAGGCGTCGTGCCTGCGTCAACTCGGCTGGCACGCTGCAGCGCGGCGATGGGACGGGCGGGCGCTGGCGCTTGCCGGATCGGATACCGAAGCGGCTGCGGATGCGTTGATCGGACTGGCCGCCGACGCGCTGGGAGTCGGCCGGTTCGAGGCGTCGGCGCGCGCGCTGGCCCGTGCCGCCGACCTGATGTCCGATCCGGCGCCGCCGAGGCTGCGGGTTCGGCTGGGATGGGTGTCGGCCGAACTGGCCATGGCTCGCGGCCTCGGCCGGACCGCGGTGGGTCACGCCGAACGCGCCGTCGACGCCGCCGCCGCCTTTGGCTCGGTACGCCACGAGGTGAAGTCGGCGGTCGTGTTTGCCGCAGCGCGGTGCAGTGCGGGTGACCTCGACGGCGCGCGGTCGGTGGCCGATACGGCTCTCGACGAGACGCAGCGCTTCGGAATGGTTCCACTGCAATGGGCGTTGGCTTGCTTGCTGGCCGACATCGGCAGCGCCAAGCATCCGGCACTCGACATGGTGGCGCTCCGCGATGCTTGTGCCGATACAGTGCGTCGGCGGGGCGGCGTGTGGTCGGTGCGGTAACCGGGTCCACGGGGAAGTGAAAGTTATTGTTTAGCTGACCGACCTACCGAGCTCGGTCCTGTTCGTAACGTTGGAGAGATCGCCCACGATGACATTTTCGGGAGAACGTCTCGATGCTGTCGTTGCTGAGGCCGTGGCAGGGAACCGAGACGCGCTCCGGGAGGTACTGGAGACCATTCGTCCGATCGTCGTTCGGTACTGCCGGGCGAGGGTAGGGGCGACAGAGCGCAGTGGCCTCTCAGCCGACGACGTTGCGCAGGAGGTTTGCTTGGCCGCCATCACGGCGCTGCCGCGTTACAAGGATCAGGGACGACCGTTCCTGGCCTTCGTGTACGGCATTGCCGCCCACAAGGTTGCTGACGCGCATCGCGCAGCAGCCAGGAATCGATCCGACCCGACCGATGTCGTGCCGGAGCGGTTCTCGCTGGACGCCGGACCCGAGCAGATGGCGCTCGATGCCGAGGCGTCGGCACGCATGAAGAAGCTCCTGGCCGTGCTTCCGGAAAAACAGCGCGAGATCCTGATCTTGCGCGTCGTCGTGGGAATGAGCGCCGAGGAGACCGCTGAAGCGGTCGGCAGCACGGCGGGCGCGGTACGCGTCGCCCAGCACCGCGCACTTGCGAAATTGAAGTCCGAGATCGTCGCGACGGGGCGTGACTATGCCTGACTTCGGACGCTGGACTTCGAACGGGGGAGATCCCTCGCTCAACGAGATCAACCGCACTGATCGGTTCCTCGATTCGCTGGCCACGCAGCAGCCGGTGTACTCGACCGATCCCAGTGAGGCGGAACTTGCCCAGCTGCTGGAGGGCTGGCGCGACGAGGTCCGCAGCGCACCTCTGACCGCCACGGTCACGCCGCGCGACGCGGTGCTGGCGCTCGACCGGGCCGCGGCATCGCGCCGCCGCACGCGCACGTCCTTGGCGGTCGTGGGGTCCGCCGCGGCCGCGGTGTTGTGCATCGGTGGCTTCGGCGCGGTGGTGGCCGGTTCCGGACCGGGCGACTCGCTGTACGGCCTGCGCACCATGCTGTTCGGCGAGCAGCAGGACACCCGCGACGACGCAGTCGTCCTGGCCGCGCAGACGCAGATGGCCGAGGTGCAGCAACTGATCGATGACGGTCAGTGGCAAGCCGCCCAGGACAAGCTCGAGACGTTGACGACGACCGTGGCGACGGTGAACGACACTGTGCGCAAAGAAGAGTTGGTCACGCAATGGCAGGAGCTGACGGTCAAGGTCGAGGCCCAGGACCCGGCGGCGACCCTGCCGCCGAATGCGCCGCCGCCGACCTTCCCCGAGGTCGTGGTGATTCCGAGCGACGGCGCGACCTCGTCGGAGACGACTGTGCCGCCGGGCACCTCTGAGCCGACCAGCACCTCCGAGACGCCCGCGCCGACCAGCCCGACCACTCCCTCGACGTCCGCGCCGACGACACCGTCGACCTCGCCGGCGCCATCCCCGACGCCGTCGACGACGGCTGCGCCGGGCGCACCGTCGCCCACGTCGGTGTCCGGCACTCCGCCGCCGACAGTGAGTGCCACGCCGCAGCCGACGTCGGCTCCGAACTCGCCGACGGCGCTGCCGACACCGACGGCGCAGCCGACCCCGTCGGCCACGCCACGGCCGACGGCGACGGCGGATACACCGCTGCCGACTCCGAGCCCTCGGGTGGTCGAGCAGCAGGAGGATGAGGTACCGACGGCCGCGCCGACGTCACAGCAACCGACCGTGCAGGCGCCAGCGCCGAGAACGGCCGCTACGACGGTGACCGTCCCGGATGCGGTCGAGGAACCGAGCTAGTCAGCGATAGCCGTCGGACTCCGACGTCGCCTCGTTGAGCGAGGCATCGGCGTAGCCGCGGCAGTAATCCCACGTCACGTAGGCGTCGGGTTCGGGATCATAGGCGGGCTCGTGCGGGCGCACCGTGCCGTCGACGAGCAGTTGCAGCAGGTTGGCGCGCAGCATGTCCCAGTCGTGATAGTGGTCCTGCTGGCATTCGTCGCAACACACGACCAGTCCGCGGATGCCCCTGTGCGCCAGAAGCGCCTCGTACACCGCCAGATCGGCGAGATCGGCCTCGACTGCCGTCCGCTCCTGCGGGTCCAGCGGCTGGCCCGGCTCGAGCGCGTCGAGGGCGGCCGAAGGGTCGCACGGGTCGTCGGCGAACGGGTCCGGTGGCAAACCCGGTGGCAGGTGGTCACGCACGAGTCCACACTACGCAGCGGGACGGGGATAACGCTAGCCGTCACGCCGACGTCGTCGACGAACCAAGAGTTATGTGCGTCATGGCACGTGAGACCGGGAAGCCGGCCGCCAGCCGATAGGATGGTTTCTTAGCTCGACGACAGTGTTCGGCTGCGTTTGTATCTGGAGGCCCCCACCATGTCGATCGCCGAAAGCAGCATCCCCATCGCGGTGCCGGTGCCTACCGGCGGGGATGACCCGACGAAAGTCGCCATGCTCGGCCTGACCTTCGATGACGTGCTTTTGCTGCCCGCCGCCTCCGACGTGGTGCCCGCGACCGCCGACACCTCGAGCCAGTTGACGAGAAACATCCGGCTCAAGGTGCCGCTGGTGAGCTCCGCGATGGACACCGTCACCGAATCGCGCATGGCGATCGCGATGGCCCGGGCCGGCGGGATGGGCGTGTTGCACCGCAACCTTCCGGTGGCCGAGCAGGCCGGCCAGGTCGAGACGGTCAAACGGTCCGAGGCGGGGATGGTCACCGACCCGGTCACCTGCTCGCCAGACAACACGCTGGCCGAGGTCGACGCGATGTGCGCGCGATTCCGGATCTCCGGGTTGCCCGTCGTCGACGACACCGGCGAGCTGGTCGGCATCATCACCAACCGCGACATGCGCTTCGAGGTGGACCAGTCCAAGCCGGTCTCCGAGGTGATGACCAAGGCCCCGCTTATCACCGCCCGCGAGGGCGTCTCTGCCGAGGCGGCGCTAGGGCTGTTGCGGCGCAACAAGATCGAGAAGCTTCCGATCGTCGACGGGCACGGCAAGCTGACCGGGCTGATCACCGTCAAGGACTTCGTCAAGACCGAACAGTTCCCATTGTCGACCAAGGACAAGGACGGCAGGCTGCTCGTCGGGGCGGCTGTCGGTGTCGGTGACGACGCCTGGACGCGGGCGATGACGCTGGTGGACGCGGGAGTCGATGTGCTTGTGGTCGACACCGCGCACGCGCACAACCGCGGCGTGCTGGACATGGTCAGCCGGGTCAAGGCCGCCGTGGGCGACCGGGTCGAGGTGATCGGCGGCAACGTGGCGACGCGTGCGGCAGCGGCTGCGCTGGTGCAGGCCGGCGCCGACGCCGTGAAGGTCGGGGTCGGGCCGGGCTCGATCTGCACCACCCGCGTGGTCGCAGGCGTGGGAGCACCGCAGATCACCGCGATCTTGGAAGCTGTAGCGGCCTGTCGACCGTATGGTGTGCCGGTCATCGCGGACGGCGGACTGCAGTATTCCGGCGACATCGCCAAGGCCCTGGCCGCGGGCGCGTCGACCGCGATGCTGGGCTCGCTGCTCGCGGGCACCGCCGAGTCGCCCGGTGAGTTGATCTTCGTCAACGGCAAGCAGTTCAAGAGCTACCGCGGCATGGGCTCGCTCGGCGCCATGCAGGGCCGCGGTGCGGCCGGGGCGCTGCGGGGGTCCTACTCAAAGGACCGCTACTTCCAGGACGACGTGCTCAGCGAGGACAAGCTCGTGCCCGAGGGCATCGAGGGCCGGGTGCCGTTCCGCGGTCCGCTGGCTACGGTGATCCACCAGCTCACCGGCGGGCTGCGCGCGGCGATGGGGTACACCGGGTCGGCGACGATCGAACAGTTGCAGCAGGCCCAGTTCGTGCGGATCACCGCGGCGGGGCTCAAGGAAAGCCACCCGCACGACATCACGATGACGGTCGAGGCGCCGAACTACTACACCCGCTGACGAGCGCTTGCGCGAGGAACAGAACGTACTGACAGGAGAAACTGGCCATGCGAGACATGGTTGAGCTCGGCATGGGCAGAACCGCCCGCCGCACCTACGAACTCGACGACGTCAACATCGTGCCGTCGCGGCGCACCCGGTCGTCGCAGGACGTGTCGACGGCCTGGCAACTGGACGCCTACCGATTCGAGATCCCGGTGGTGGCCCATCCCACCGATGCGCTGGTGTCGCCGGAGTTCGCGATCGAGATCGGTCGGCTCGGCGGGCTCGGTGTCCTCAACGGCGAAGGCCTGATCGGCAGGCACGCCGACGTCGAAGCCAAGATCGCGCAGGTGATCGAGGCGGCGGAGAAGGAACCGGAGCCCTCGGCCGCGATCCGACTGCTGCAGCAGTTCCACGCCGCCCCGCTGGACCCGGATCTGCTCGGCGCGTCCGTGGCGCGCATCCGCGAGGCCGGTGTGACGACCGCGGTGCGCGTCAGCCCGCAGAACGCCCGCGCGCTGACGCCGACACTGCTCGCCGCGGGAATCGACCTGCTGGTCATCCAGGGCACGATCATCTCCGCCGAGCGGGTGGCCTCCAACGGGGAACCGCTGAACCTCAAGACCTTCATCTCCGAACTCGACGTGCCGGTCGTCGCGGGCGGCGTCCTCGACCACCGCACCGCGCTGCATCTGATGCGCACCGGCGCGGCCGGCGTCATCGTCGGCTATGGCTCGACCAGCGGCGTGACCACCAGTGACGAGGTGCTCGGGATCAGCGTCCCGATGGCCACCGCGATCGCCGACGCCGCCGCTGCGCGCCGCGAGTACCTCGACGAGACCGGCGGACGCTACGTCCACGTCCTTGCCGACGGCGACATGCACACCTCCGGCGATCTGGCGAAAGCCATCGCGTGCGGTGCGGACGCGGTGGTGCTCGGAACTCCGCTGGCGACCTCGGCCGAAGCGCTGGGCGCAGGCTGGTACTGGCCGGCCGCCGCCGCGCATCCGTCGCTGCCACGGGGTGCGTTCCTGCAAGTCGCGATGGGCGAGCGCCCGTCGTTGCAACAGGTCCTTACCGGTCCCTCCGACGATCCGTTCGGCTCGTTGAACCTGGTCGGCGGGCTGCGGCGCTCGATGGCCAAGGCCGGTTACTGCGACCTCAAGGAATTCCAGAAGGTCGGCCTGACCGTCGGGAGCTAGTCTTCGCGCCTACCCTGGACGAGGTGTTCTTCTTCCTCTTCAGCTATGGCACCAAACAGAAGCATCTCGGTGCCGGGGAGGTTCGGACCTGCCCGCGCTGCCACAACACCACCCAGTGGTCGCGGATTCGCGAGTTCAAGCAGTTCTCGCTGTTCTTCATTCCGGTGGCGCGTTGGAACCGTCGCCAGTTCGAGGTGTGCGGAATCTGCGGCACCGCCGTCGCGGTCTGACCGACGTGGAAAGTTACCCCGCGGTAACGTCATACTGGGTGTATGGAACCTGACTACGACGTCCTGGTGATCGGTTCGGGGTTCGGCGGCAGCGTCACGGCGCTGCGGCTCACCGAGAAGGGCTACCGCGTCGGTGTGCTCGAGGCCGGCAGGCGCTTCGAAGACGAGGACTTCGCCAGGACCTCGTGGAACCTGCGCAAGTTCCTGTGGGCGCCGCAGTTGGGCATGTACGGCATCCAGCGGATTCACCTGCTGCGCAACGTGATGATCCTGGCAGGCGCGGGTGTCGGAGGCGGCTCGTTGAACTACGCCAACACGCTCTACGTACCGCCGGACCCGTTCTTCAACGACCCGCAGTGGAAGGACATCACCGACTGGCGCGCGGAGCTCATGCCGCACTACGACCAGGCCCAGCGCATGCTCGGCGTCGTCACCAACCCCACGTTCACCGACGCCGACCGCGTGGTCAAGCAGGTCGCCGAGGAGATGGGTGTGGGCGATTCGTTCGTGCCGACGCCCGTGGGCGTCTTCTTCGGCCCGGACGGCACCAAAGCGCCCGGCGAGACCGTGCCCGACCCGTACTTCGGCGGCGCCGGACCGGCGCGCAAGGGGTGCATCGAGGTCGGCGAATGTATGACCGGCTGCCGCCACAACGCCAAGAACACGCTGGTCAAAAATTATCTGTACCTGGCCGAGAAGTTCGGCACGACGATCCACCCGATGACCACCGTCACCGGCTTCGAGCAGCGCCCGGACGGGCTCTGGAATGTGCACACCGTCCGGACCGGTCGCTGGGTTCGCAAGCAGAAGCGCACCTTCACCGCGTCACACGTCGTGCTGGCGGCCGGCACCTGGGGCACGCAGCGGTTGTTGTTCAAGATGCGCGACAAGGGCAAGTTGCCGAACCTGTCCGACAAGCTCGGTGTGCTGACCCGCACCAACTCCGAATCCATCGTCGGCGCCGGACGATTCGAGGTGACCGACGACCTCAACCTGACGCACGGCGTGGCGATCACCTCGTCGTTCCACCCCACCTCCGACACCCACATCGAGCCGGTGCGCTACGGCAAGGGCTCCAATGCCATGGGCCTGCTGCAGACGCTGATGACCGACGGCGACGGCCCCGAAGGTACCGATACGCCGCGGTGGAAACAGCTGTTCCTCAACGCGCGCAAGGATCCTCGCGGCACAGTGCGGTTGCTCAACGTCCGGCGGTGGAGCGAACGCACGTTGATCGCACTGGTCATGCAGCACCTCGACAATTCGATCACCACGTTCACCAAGCGCAACAGGCTCGGTATCAGGCGCTACCTGAGCAAACAGGGCCACGGGGCGCCCAACCCGACGTGGATTCCCGTCGGGAATCGGGTCACCCGCCGGATCGCCGAAAAGATCGACGGCGTCGCGGGCGGCACCTGGGGCGAGTTGTTCAACATCCCCCTCACCGCGCACTTCCTCGGCGGCGCCGCCATCGGCGACGACGCGCAGCACGGCGTCATCGATCCGTATCACCGGGTGTACGGCTATCCGACGCTCTCGGTGCACGATGGTGCGTCGATTTCGGCGAATCTCGGTGTCAATCCGTCACTTTCGATCACCGCCCAGGCTGAGCGCGCGGCCTCGCTGTGGCCGAACAAGGGTGAGTCCGACCTGCGGCCGGAACAGGGGCAGCCGTACCGCCGGTTGGCGCCCGTCGCGCCGCAGAACCCGGTCGTCCCGGCCCACGCACCCGCTGCGCTGCGCTGGTTGCCGATCCAACCCGTCACCTCGGCTGGTTGAGAAGCGGCCGATTCGGGTAACTAACTCCCGCTATCGCGACCGCACATCTTGCGAGTGAGGGGAGTCGCCGATGCGGACCGCTTATCAAGAGCAACTGACCGCACTGAGCGCCCAGCTCGGCAAGATGTGCGGGCTGGCGGTCAGTGCACTCGAGCGGGCGACGGAAGCACTGCTCGACGCGGATCTCTCGCTCGCCGAGCAGGTCATCGCCGACCACGAGCACATCATCGAGCTCAACCGGCAAGCCGAGGAGGCGGCGCTGCGGATCCTCGCGCTGCAACAACCGGTCGCCAGTGACCTGCGCAGAGTGGTCGGCTCCATCCACATCGCCGCGGACATCGACCGGATGGGCGCGCTGGCGGCCCACGTGGCCGGCATCTCGCGGCTGCGGCACCCGGATTGCGCGCTGCCTGCCGACGTGCGCGCGAGCTTCGCCGAGATGGGTGCGCGCGCGGTGCAACTGGCGAAGACGGCACAGGAGGTGTTGCTGTCGCCCGATCCCGACAAGGCGGCGAGGCTGCGCGACGAGGATGACGCCGTCGACGCCGAGCACCGGCACCTGTTCACGCTGTTGATCGACCACAAGTGGCAGGACGGGGTGTGCTCGGCCGTCGATGTGGCGCTGCTGGGGCGCTACTACGAGCGGTTCGCCGACCACGCCGTCGAGATCGGCAAGCGCGTGGTGTTCGAGGCGACCGGCGGTCTGCCCGGTCACAAGCAGATCGGGTAGCAGGACCTAGGTCGGGCGCCGGCGCACCGGCTCGCGCCCCGGCGGTTGTTGAGGCGTCGGCAGTAGCGGCCGGCAATGGCGAACCGGAACGGTTGTGGGCTCCCGGGAATCCAGGTGCAGGTCTTCGCCGCCGTGGCGGATCAGCAGTTCGCCCTCCGGGCCGTCACGCAGCGTATAGGTGACCTCGTCGTGATCGGCATCGACAGTGAGGCGAAAGTTCCTCCACCTCAACCGAAATCGTAGGCGAGAGATCCCGTCGGGCAGTCGGGGGTTGAGCTCGAGTACCCCTTCATCGTCACGGAGCCCGCCGAATCCTGCCACCATCGCGGCCCATGCACCGCCGAGCGACGCCATGTGCAGGCCGTCGCGGGTGTTGTGGTGGAGATCGCGCAGATCGATCATCGCCGCCTCGTAGGCGTAGTCATGGGCGAGTTCGAGATGACCGACGTCGGCGCACATCACCGCCTGTGTACACGCCGACAGCGACGAATCCCGTGTGGTGCGTCGTTCGTAATAGTCGACGTTGCGGGCCTTTTGTTCGGCGGTGAACGCATGGCCCTGCCAGTGCATCGCCAACACCAGGTCCGCTTGTTTGATCACCTGCGCCGGGTAGAGCCGAACATACGGCTCGTTCATCAGCAGTGGATAGATCGTGTTGGCGTGAAAGTCCCACTCGCGCAACGTCGTGAAACCGTCACACTGCTGATGCACGCCCAGCTCCTCGTCGAACGGGATGTGGACCGTGTCGGCGGCGTGGCGCCACACCGCCATCTCTTCGGTGGTGACCCCGGCTGTCTGGGCGGCGTCGACATTGCGCGCACACGCCTCTGCGGCCGCCCGAAGGTTGGCCGCCGCCATCAGGTTGGTGAACACGTTGTCGCGCACGATGGCCGTGTACTCGTCGGGTCCGGTCACCCCGTCGACGTGCCACACCCCGTGACGGTCGTGGTGACCGAGTGACGCCCACAGCCGCGCGGTCTCGATGAGCACCGTCAGCCCACATTCCTCTTCGAGCGAATGGTCCCCTGTGACAATGCGGTAGCGCTCGAACGCCATTGCGATGTCGGCGTTGACGTGGAAGGCCGCGGTGCCCGCCGGCCAGTAAGCCGAGCACTCCTCGCCGCGGATGGTGCGCCACGGGTATGCGGCGCCGTCGAGGTCCAGCAGCGTCGCCCGCTCCTTGGCCAGCGGGAGAATCGAAGCGCGCCAACGCAATGCGTCGGCAGCCGCCGAGGGTTGGGTGTAGGTCAGCAGCGGCAGGACGAAACCCTCGGTGTCCCAGAAGGCGTGGCCGTCATAACCCGTTCCGGTGAGACCCTTGCCGGGGATCGCGCGGCGCTCGGCGCGCGCGCTGGCCTGCAGGACGTGGAAGAGGGCGAACCGTACCGCCTGCTGGCAGTCGGGGTCGCCCTCCACCTCGACGTCCGCACCGTCCCAGAAATCGTCGAGGTAGGCCCGCTGGGCATCGAGCAACCCCTGCCAGCCGGTGTAACGCGCGCTGCTGAGCGCCGCCGCCGCCTGGTCGCGCAGTGCCGGGCGCGACCGCAGGCTGGACCAGCCGTAGGCGAGGTACTTGACGATGCGGAGACGCTGGCCGGGACGCAGCCCGCAGATGATCGTCGTGTTGGCCCAGTCCTTGCCGGCGCCGGTGTCCACCTCGACACGACCGGGAACCTCGATGTCGTGGTCCATGGCCGCGGCCATCATCAGGTTGCTTCCACGGGTGCGGTGCAGCAGGATCGCGCCGTGTTCGGAGTGCTCGTACTGCACCGGCTCCAACGGTCTTTCCAGGACGGCCGAGACCCGCGGGTCCTTCGTCGACGGCGGCAACTCCTCGTTGGCCACCAGTTCCGATTGCGCCGTGACACGGACGAATTCGTCCTGCGCCTCGACGATGTACTCGATGGCCGCGACGCTGCGTTGGGTCAGTGAAACGATCCGCGTGGAAGTGATTCTGATCCGCTTACCTGCCGGTGAACACCAGCAGGCGGTGCGTCTGAGCGTGCCCGTCCGAAAATCCAGAACTCGTTCGTGGTCGAGCAGTTCGCCGTAACGCACGTCGAACGGTTCGTCGTCGACCAACAGGCGCACCAACTTGCCGTTGGTGACGTTGACGACTGTCTGCCCGTCCTCAGGCCAGCCGTATCCTGCCTCGGCGTACGGAAGGGGGCGAACCTCGTAGAACGAATTGAGATAGGTGCCGGGCAAAGCGTGTGGTTCGCCTTCGTCGAGATTTCCACGCATGCCGATGTGGCCGTTGGACAGCGCGAACAACGACTCCGACTGTGCGAGCATGTCGAGGTCGAGCGATTGCTCGCGGATCTGCCACGGTTCTACGGGGTAGACGTCGTCGTGCAGGCTCACGTGAGCAGCTCCGCCAGGTCGGTGACCACGATGTCGGCCCCGTTGTGCCGCAACGCTTCTGCGTGGCCTACCCGATCGACGCCGATAACCAGGCCGAATCCTCCGGCCCGTCCTGCCGCCACGCCGGAGATCGCGTCTTCGTACACAGCACCCTGTTCGGGTGTCACGTCGAGAAGCTCGGCTGCGCGCAGGAACGAATCGGGCGCGGGTTTTCCTGCGATGTTCTCTTCGCGCAACACGACACCGTCCACCCGGTGTTGGACGAATTCGGCCAGCCCAGTCATGTCGAGCACCTCGCGGGTGTTGGCGCTGGACGACACCACCGCGATGCCCAGCCCCGCATTCGCGGTCGCTTCGAGATAGCGGCGCGAACCCTCGAACACCTCGACCCCGTCGGTCCGCAGAATCTGTTGGAACATCTGGTTCTTGGTGTTGCCCAGTGCGTGGACGGTTTCGTTCTGAGGCGGGTCGCCGTGATCGCCCTCGGGTATCTCGATGCCCCGACTCGCCAGAAACGACCGCACGCCATCCTCACGCTTCTTGCCGTCGACATAGGTGAGGTAGTCACTTTGCACGTCGAACGGTGTGAACACCTCGCCGGTGAGCTCCGCTCGTCGACGGAGGAAGTCGTCGAACATCGCCTTCCATGCTTTCTTGTGCACACTCGCGGTGTCTGTCAACACGCCGTCGAGGTCGAACAATGCGGCGCGGATCCCAGCGGGTAGACCGAGTCTTTCGGTTTCAGGCACAAACCACCCATTCCCGTTATCACGCGCAGACATACCTGCGCGTCGATGAACTTACTGCAGCTTTGAAATTGACGCACTCAGCAAACAATTGCCTTATATTGAGCGAGCTTGTCCGTCCGACAGGGTGCTACTCGAGAAAAGGGACCCCCATGACCTATCCGCCTCAGCCTCCGCCGCCACCACCGCCGCAGGGTTATGGTCCGCCTCCCGGGGGTGGTTACCCAGCGCAGCAGCCCGACAGCAACCTCGTATGGGGAATCCTGGTTACGGTGTTGTGCTGCTTGCCGTTTGGCATCGTGTCGATCATCAACGCCGCCAAGGTGTCCGGCCTGTGGAGCCAGGGTCAGTACGCGCAGGCGCAGAAGGCGTCCGACGATGCCAAGAAGTGGGCGATCTGGGGTGCGATTGCGGGTGTCATCGTCATCGTCATCTATCTCGTCATCGGCCTGGCGGGCGGCGGACTGGCTTACATGTGATCCACGTGCACTCGCTCACCGCGCCGCTGGCGGTCGCCACCGCCGCGGTGGGCGGGTGCGCGGCGATCTGGTTGGCGGATCCGACCGTGTCCGGCGGGCTACTGCCCGTCTGCCCGACCAAGGCGCTGCTCGGCATCGACTGCCCCGGGTGCGGGAGCCTGCGGATGATCTACTCACTGCTGCACCTCGACGTCGCCGCGGCGGTCCGGTTCAACGCACTCGGCGTGCTCGCGTTGGTGTTCCTGCTGTGGGCATACGGGACCTGGGTCTACGGGTCTCTGGCGGGCAGACGGGTGCGCAGTTGGCAGCACCTGCGGTGGTCGGCGCCGGTGGCGGTGGTGCTGACCGCGGCGTGGTTCGTCATGCGCAACTTGCCGTTTGAGCCGTTCACCGCGCTGCACGTCTGACGTCCTCGCGGCCAACTAGACTGACCGGGTGACATCAGGATCTCCCCGACCCGTACTGGTTGTCGATTTCGGGGCGCAGTATGCGCAGCTGATCGCCCGACGGGTCCGCGAGGCGCGGGTGTATTCCGAGGTGATCCCGCACACCGCCAGCGTCGAGGAGATCAAGGCGCGCGACCCTCAGGCCATCGTGCTCTCCGGAGGGCCTGCGAGTGTCTACGAGGACGGCGCCCCGCAACTGAACGCGGAGCTGTTCGACCTCGACGTTCCGGTGTTCGGAATCTGCTACGGGTTTCAGGCGATGGCGCAGGTGCTCGGCGGTACCGTCGCGCGGACGGGAACCCGTGAATACGGCCGTACGGAGCTGAAAGTCACTGGGGGAGAGCTTCATTCGGACCTGCCGGCTACCCAGCCGGTATGGATGAGTCACGGCGACGCGGTCACCGAGGCGCCCGACGGCTTCGAGGTGGTGGCCGCCAGCAGCGGTGCGCCGGTCGCGGCGTTCGAGCATCGCGGCCGCCGGCTGGCGGGTGTGCAGTACCACCCGGAGGTGATGCACACCCCGCACGGCCAGCAGGTGCTAAGCCGCTTCCTGCACGAGTTCGCGGGGATCGACTCGACATGGACGCCTGCCAACATCGCCGACGCGCTCGTCGAGCAGGTCCGCGAGCAGATCGGTGAGGGGCGGGCGATCTGCGGGCTGTCAGGTGGCGTGGACTCCGCGGTCGCCGCGGCGCTTGTGCAACGCGCCGTCGGGGACCGGTTGACCTGTGTGTTCGTCGACCACGGCTTGCTGCGGGCGGGGGAGCGGGCCCAGGTGCAGCGCGACTTCGTCGCCGCCACGCACGCCAACCTGGTCACCGTCGACGTCGCCGACCGGTTCCTCGAGGCGTTGTCCGGCGTGACGAATCCCGAAGGCAAGCGCAAGATCATCGGACGGGAGTTCATCCGGGCTTTCGAAGGGGCTGTGCGGGGGCTTGTCGAGGGCGGCGGTCCAGATGTCGATTTCCTGGTGCAGGGCACGTTGTATCCCGACGTCGTCGAGTCCGGCGGAGGTTCGGGTACCGCGAACATCAAGAGCCACCACAACGTGGGAGGCCTGCCCGACGACCTGAAGTTCAAGCTCGTCGAGCCGTTGCGGTTGCTGTTCAAAGACGAGGTCCGGGCGGTGGGCCGCGAGCTCGGTCTGCCCGAGGAAATCGTTGCGCGTCAGCCTTTTCCGGGGCCGGGGCTGGGTATCCGGATCGTCGGCGAGGTCACTGCCGCACGGCTGGAGACGCTGCGTCGCGCCGATGCGATCGCGCGCGAGGAACTGACCTCCGCCGGGCTCGACAACCAGATCTGGCAGTGCCCCGTCGTCCTGCTCGCCGACATCCGTTCGGTGGGTGTGCAAGGTGATGGCCGGACCTATGGGCATCCGATCGTGCTGCGCCCGGTCTCCAGCGAGGACGCGATGACCGCCGACTGGACGCGCGTGCCGTACGAAGTCCTCGAACGTATCTCGACCCGCATCACCAACGAGGTGGCGGAGGTCAACCGGGTGGTGCTGGACGTGACGAGCAAGCCGCCCGGCACCATCGAGTGGGAGTAGTTCTCCCCTTCTGAAGACCGCCTGAACCGCTTGACGCTGTCGGTGGGTGGGTGTTTACTCGCTATATCGAACAAATGTTCGAAAAACCAGTGAGACAGACGATGCGAGAGGTGCTGTTGTGACAGCCGCCGTGAGCCTGGATCAGCGTCAGCTTACCCGCGCTGAACAGGTGGAACACCTGCGTCGCAAGATTGCGGCGGTGTCCAGCAAGGTGGGCGGCAGCCGTCGTGGAGCGGCGTCGACGAGCGAGCCGCTTCCGGACTCGGAAACTTTGCTGCCGATGCCCGAATCGCTGGACGGGCTGCTTCCGGCGTCGTTGCCGCGCGGGACGGTGGCGGTGGTCTCGGGGGCCAGGTCGCTGCCGCTGAGCATGGTCGCGGCGGTGACGGCGGAGGGTGGGCACGCCGCGATCGTCGGCCAACCCGACGTCGGTCTGCTGGCGGCCGTGGAGATGGGCGCCGACCTGAGCCGGATCGCAGTCATCCCCGAACCGGGCGCCGATCCGGTCGAGGTCGCGGCCGTGCTGATGGACGGTATGGATCTGGTGGTGCTCGGCCTGGGCGGGCGGTCGGTGCCGGCCACCCGCGCGCGGGCAGTGGTGGCCCGGGCCCGCCAGAAGGGCTGCACGCTGCTGGTCACCGGTGGCGACTGGCAGGGTGCGTCGGCCCGGTTGGAGGCCTCGGTATGCGGCTATGAGATCACCGGGCAGGGGCGACCGGGCTTCGGCCGCATCGGCCGGGTCCGGCTGGCCACCCGGGCATGGGGGCGGTCGTTCGGTTCCGTCCGCGCGGTAGGCGGATGAGTGGCCCGCTCTTCCCGCGACTCGTCACGGTCGCGCGTTCTGGCCATCTGGTGCATGGACTGGCCGGCCGTCGCCGCGGCGGCCGCAGCCGACCTGCCGCCGACCGCCCCGATCGCGGTGACGCTGGCCAACCGGGTCATCGCCTGTTCGGCATCGGCCCGATCGGCGGGAGTGCGACGCGGGCTGCGTCGCCGGGAAGCCCAAGCCCGGTGCCCGGAACTGCATGTGGTCACCGCCGATCCGGCGCGCGATGCCCGCCACTTCGAAAACGTCACGATCGCGGTGGACGACTTGGTACCACGTGCCGAAGTGTTGCGGCCGGGCCTGCTGGTGCTGCCGGTCCGGGGCGCGGCCCGCTACTTCGGGTCCGAACAGGCCGCCGCTGAGCGGTTGGTCGACGCGGTGGCCGCCGCCGGCGCCGAATGTCAGGTGGGAGTCGCCGACCAGTTGCCCACTGCGGTCTTCGCCGCGCGGGCGGGGCGGATCGTCGAGCCCGGACAGGATGCGCTGTTCCTGTCGGCGCTGTCGATCCGCCAGTTGGCCACCGAGCCCAGCCTGGCCGCCCCCGGCCGGGAAGACCTGGCGGACCTGCTGTGGCGCATGGGGATTCGCAACATCGGACAGTTCGCCGCGCTGTCCCGCAGCGATGTGGCCTCGCGGTTCGGGGCCGACGCGGTGGCCGCGCACCAATTCGCCTGCGGCGAGCCCACCCGTGGTCCGTCAGGCCGGGATCCCGATCCCGACCTCGACGCCGTCATGGACTGCGATCCGCCGATCGACCGGGTGGACGCCGCCGCTTTCGCCGGACGGTCGCTGGCCGCCGACCTGCACCGCACCCTGGCCGCGTCCGGTGTGGGATGCACCCGACTGGCCATCCATGCCCGCACCGCCAATGGTGAAGAGCTGGAACGAGTTTGGCGTTGTGCCGAACCGCTGACCGAGGATGCCACCGCCGACCGGGTGCGCTGGCAGCTTGACGGCTGGCTGAACAGGCGCAACCCCAACGACCGGCCCACCGCGCCCATCACGGTGATCCGGTTGCGCCCGGTGGAGGTGGTGTCGGCCGAGGCGCTGCAGCTGCCACTGTGGGGCGGAGTGGGTGAAGAGGATCGACTGCGCGCCCGTCGTGCGCTGGTGCGCGTGCAGGGTCTGCTGGGGCCGGAGGCGGTGCAGGTCCCGGTGCTCAGCGGCGGTCGAGGCCCTGCCGAGCGCATCACGTTCACCCCGCTGGGGGATGAGCAGGTGCCGCGGGCCGATCCGTGTCAGCCGTGGCCGGGCCAGCTGCCCGAACCGTCGCCGACCGTGCTGCTCGACGATCCGGTCGAGTTGTTCGACGCCGACGGCCGTCCGGTGCGGGTGACCGCTCGTGGCCTGTTCTCCACCGATCCCGCGCGGTTGGACGCGCCGGGCAAGGCCGTCAAGGCGGGCAGATTGACCTGGTGGGCAGGACCATGGCCGGTCGACGAACGATGGTGGGATCCGGAAGGCCGCAAAGCCGGCCGCACCGCCCGCGCACAGGTGTTGCTCGACGACGAGTCCTCACGCGAAGCCCGACCGGGGCAGGCCTTGCTGCTGTGCTACCGGCAGCGACGGTGGTACGTCGAAGGGATTTATGAATGACGACCGCGCGATGGGGTACCCGTGCGTCGATGACCGCCATACCGCCCGACCCAGAACCGTCCAACACGCCGGACCTCGAACCCGGTGGCGGAGTGCCGCCGGGGTCGACGCCGCCCGACTCCGACCAGATCTCCGGTGTGGGCGCCGTCGAGTCCCGGCCGCGGCACCGGTGGACACCGACAGCCGTCGTCAGCGTCATCGCGCTCGCGATCTTTCTGCTGTTGTTCCTGGCGGTCGTGGTCTCGGTGATCCTCTAACCGTTCAGCGCTCGCGCGAGCGCGCCGACGCGGGCGATGAACCGGTCGAAGAACGCTCCCGGGTCGACGTCAACACCGATGAGCGCGTTGGGTTCCCGGCCCCACCGGTTGCTCCAGTCGGCGATGGTCATGCCGCGGGTCAGTGTGCCCGTCAACTCGACGTCGACGGTGGTCGGCCGGTAGGTGACGAGGTCGGGGTCCAGCGCCACCGCCGCGGCCAGCGGGTCGTGCAGATGCGCCAGATAACCCTCGCCCTGGTCGAAATGGAACTCGAAGTAGAACCGCATCGCGTCCTCCAGCACCGCGATCAGCGGGTTGTCCGACGCCGACCGGGTGCCGCGGTCGTCGGACACGCTCATCGCCACCGACTCCGCTCCGGCCTCCTCCGCGAGCCGGTTCAACAGGGCGGGTGTCATCGCGATGTGTTCGGTCAGGTTCAGCCCCAACACGATTGGGAGGTGCGAGGGTTTCTCGGCTCCCCACGCGGCCGTCCACTCGGTGAACACCTCGGCGGCGGCTTCCGGGTCCACGCTGATGTTCCATTCGGCGACCGGGGTCGTGTTACCGCGGTAGTCGAACGCGCCGCCCATGATGACCAGCCGGCGCAGCAGCGTGGGAAGGGCGGGTTCGGCGCGAAGCGCCAGCGCGAGATTGGTCAGTGGGCCGACGGCGATCGCGATCAGATCGCCGGGATGGGCGTGAGCGGCACGCACCCACGCCTCGGCAGCGTCGTACTCGGTGAGCCGGCGCTCGGAGGCGGGTAACTGCGCGTACCCCATCCCCTCAGGACCGTGGGTGTCCTCTGCGGTGCGCAGCGGCGAGCTGACGGGCTGCTCGGACCCTTTCGACACGGGGATGTCCGGCATCCTGCACATGTCCAACAGACCGAGGTTGTTGCGACAAACCTGTTGTACCGGAACATTTCCCGCTGTCGATGCGATACCGACCACCTCGGCGTCGTCACTGGCGAACAGGTATGCCAACGCCATCGCGTCGTCAACGCCGGTGTCGACGTCGACGAAGACTGGCTGTTTCACCTGGCCAACGATAGGGACAGGCGGTTACCAGTGCACACCCGGTACCAGGCGCACCGCGGACTTCACCGGCCGCGGAACTCGCACGGTGCGGACGGGTCGCTTCGGGCGACGCGTGGTGAGCGAGGCCGACGGGGCTGTCGGCACGCCGCGGGCCGCAGCCGAATCCGGATACCCGAGGTAGAGCTGGTGAAGGATCCGCCGCGAGAGTTTCGGCGTGAAGTAGTTGCCGAAGTCGGCGAGCGTGCCCAGCGGGGTGTCGATCCTGGCCGGCTTGTCGATCAGCGCGCGCACCACCATCGCCGCGGCGTGCTCGTCGCTGATGGCCGGAACCGGATTGAGCCGGCGCGACGGCACGATCATCGGCGTACGCACCAACGGCATATGGATGGTGGTGAATGTGATGTGGTCGGACAGCGTCTCGGTCGCGACAACATCGGCGAACGCGTCGAGCGCGGCCTTCGTCGGAAGGTAGGAACTGTATTTCGGGTTGCGCGCCTGCACACCGGCGCTGGACACGTTGACGACGTGGCCGAATCGCCGCTCACGCCAATGCGGGAGCAGCGCAAGGACCATCCGCACCGCGCCGAAGTAGTTGACGGCCATCACCCGCTCATAGTCGTGCAGGCGGTCGGTGGAGGCGATCACCGAGCGGCGAATCGATCGGCCCGCGTTGTTCACCAAGTAATCGACGTGGCCGAACCGGCCCAGGATGTCCTTGACGGTGCTCTCTACCGATGTCGAGTCGGTGACGTCGCAGGTGAACGCATGCGCCTGACCGCCGTCGGCCCGGATTTCGGCCACGAGGTCGTCGAGGGCATCGGCGTTGCGCGCCAACGCGAATACTGTCGCGCCACGTTCGGCGATCGCCAGGGACGAAGCCCGGCCGATCCCGCTCGATGCGCCGGTGACGATCACGTGCCTGCCGACCAGCGGGCCGCGGGGATGGTCGCGACGCGCCCGGTCGGGATCAAGATGTTCGGCCCAGTAGCGCCACAGGGCAGGCGCGTAGTCGGCGAAGTCGGGAACCGTGATTCCCGTGCCGCGCAACGCTTCCGAGGCGCGGTCGGCAGTGAACGTCGGCATCAGCCCGACTACGTCGAGGATCTCGGCGGACAGGCCGATCTGGGTGAGCGCCATATTGCGGATCACCTTGGCGCGGCCGGAGGCCCTCAGGAACGGTGTCGCGGTGGAGCGGGGCAGGGACGCCCGCAGCGGCGGAAGCCCTGCCGTCTTCGCCACACCACGGTAGATTCCGTGCAATCCAACGGATTTCGGTGCGGTCAGATGGAACGTCTCGTCGTCTCGGTCGGGCAGGTGCACCAGCGCGACGAGCGCGTCGGCCACGTAGTCGACCGGGACGAGGTTGGTGCGGCCGGCCTCGGGCAGGGCGATCGGCGCGATCGACGGTAGCTTGGCCAATTTCGCGAGCACCGGGAAGAGGTAGTACGGGCCGTCGACCTTGTCCATCTCGCCGGTGTTCGAATCGCCCACGACGACGGCAGGCCGGTACACGCGGTACCGCAAACCGGGGGTTGTGCGGACAATCTGCTCGGCCTCGAACTTGGTGCGGTGATACGGCGTGGGCAGGTCCTGGCCGACGTCGAAGTCGTCCTCGGTGAACTCGCCGCGGAACGTGCCTGCGACCGCGATCGACGACACATGGTGCAGCGTCGCGTCGAGCCGCAAGGTCAGGTCGACCACCGTGCGGGTGCCGTCGACGTTGGCCGCACGTTGATCGGCGTCGGAGGCGGTGATGTCGTAGACCGCGCCGCAGTGCACGACGTGATCGACGGAGCCGATGTCGGTGACGTCGTTGGGCGTGAGTCCAAGGTGCGGTTCGCCGAGGTCGCCGATCAGGGGTTTCACGCGTTCACTCCAGGTCGTGGCCAATCGCTCGAACCGCGACAGCGAAGTGCGTCTGACGAGCACCAGCACCTCGGCGTCGCTGCTGTGGGCCAACAACCGCGTCACGACCCGTCGGCCGATAAACCCGGTACCGCCGGTAACGACATAGCGCATGCGAGCAATCGTGGACCCCCGCGGGCGAGACGTCAATGCGGATATCGTTCGAGGTATGCCTCTCGACCCCAACGCCATCGGCGCCAAGACCGACCCGCATCTGTTCGAATGGACCGACCGCGACACGTTGCTGTACGCGCTGGGCGTCGGCGCGGGCACCGCTGATCTGGCATTCACCACCGAGAACAGTCACGGCATCGAACAACAGGTGCTGCCGACCTATGCGGTGATCGCCTGCCTGCCGTTCGCGGCGGTCGGCCTGGTCGGCTCGTTCAACTTCGCGATGCTGCTGCACGGGTCGCAGGGGATCCGGCTGCACGAACCGCTGAAACCGGCGGGCAAGCTCAGCGTCGTAGCCGAGGTCGCCGACATCCAGGACAAGGGTGAGGGCAAGAACGGGATCGTCATGCTCAAGGCGACGGGTACCGACCCCGACACGTCGAACGTCGTCGCTGAGACCTTCACCACCGCCGTC
Organism: Mycobacterium neumannii; assembly: GCF_002245615.1. Taxonomy (NCBI): domain Bacteria; kingdom Bacillati; phylum Actinomycetota; class Actinomycetes; order Mycobacteriales; family Mycobacteriaceae; genus Mycobacterium; species Mycobacterium neumannii. The sequence continues at coordinate 62,095 of NZ_NKCO01000016.1, forward strand.
ATCCGCGGTGAGGGCGGCTTCGGTGGGCAACCGGGGCAGCGGCCCGCCGCTCCGGAGATACCCGACCGCGAGCCCGACGCACGAATTGCCTTGCCCACGCGCGAAGATCAAGCGTTGATCTACAGGTTGTCGGGTGATCGCAACCCGCTGCACAGCGATCCGTGGTTTGCGCGGGAACTCGCCGGGTTCCCGAAGCCGATCCTGCACGGACTGTGCAGCTACGGCGTGGCGGGTCGGGCGCTGGTCGCTGAACTCGGTGGCGGCGACGCGACGAAGGTCAGCGCGATCGACGCCCGGTTCACTTCGCCGGTGTTCCCGGGGGAGACGCTGACCACCTCGATCTGGCGGACCGAGGCTGGTCGCGCGGTGTTCCGCACGGAGGCGGCCGAACCCGACGGGTCGAACTCGCGGCTCGTTCTCGAGGACGGTGCTGCCGAGTATCGCGACTGACGCGCATTTGGTCGATCCACGGGCGTGCGCCGCTTCAGATTGAAAGGATGACCGACCATGAGGCTCGTCGTTGGATATCTGGCCACGCCCGGCGGCGCGGATGCGCTGGCGCTCGGCGTGCGGTTCGCCCGAACGCTCGGCGCCGACCTCGACCTGTGCATGGTGCTGCCGCCGGACCGGGTGACGCCGTCGATCAAGCCGGTCGGCGACTTCGAGAAGCACCTCGTCGCGCAGGCCGAACAGTGGTTGGAGGAGGCTCGCGCCTCGGTGCCCGACGACATCATCGTGCGCAGCCACGTCCGCGTCGACGACTCGCCCGCTGATGCGCTGATCCAGGAAGCGGCGCGCGTCGAGGCCGACATGATCGTCGTCGGCGGATCGGGTGGCCTCGTCGCCAGCTACTCCCTGGGATCGACGGTCAACGCGCTGTTGCACTCGGCTCCGCTACCGGTGGCCGTGGCACCCCGGGGTACGAGGCATTCGCCCGTCGACCGCACACGCGAAGTGACATGTGCGATTGGCGAGCGCGAAGGCGCAGATGTGTTGTTGGACATCGCTGTTCAATACAGTCGGGTGGCGGGCGCGCCGCTGCGTCTGGTTTCCCTGGTGGCCCTGGACCCCACGTTCGGGACGCTGCGCGGTGACGGTGACGCGGTACGGGAGCATGGTCTCGCTCATGCGCGCCACGTCCTTGAGTTGGCGAAATCCGAGCTGCCGCAGGATTTCCCGGTGACCTCGATGATCGTAGAAGGTCGGACGATCGAGGAGGCGGTTGGCAAGCTGGACTGGCAAGACGGAGACCTGATCATGGTCGGGTCGAGCCGGCTCAGCGCGCCACGGCGACTGTTCCTCGGATCGAAGGCAGCCAAGATGTTGCGGGTGCTCGATGTCCCCATGGTGGTGGTGCCGCGTGAACAACTCGGCCCCGACGACTTGCCCTAGAACGGTGGTGGCTTGTTGCGCTCGTCGGCGTAGGGCTGGTTGCGCTGACGCTCCGCTTCGATGGCCGCAATGCGGCTCTGCTCGCGGGTTCGCTTGCGGCGGGGCATCTTCAAGCACCGAACCGCGTCGTCGAGTAGGTCGACGCTGGGGTCGACGACCGCGGGGGCGGTCGGCCGGCACAGCGACGGGAACAGCAGCCTGCTGCCGGGATGGGTCGTGTACTTCTGCCCGGTGGGTGAGAGCCAATCCACGGTGCCGTCCGGATGCTGTCGGTCCCGCCATCCTAGGAACGTCTTACAGAGATGATGAGTTCGGCACAGGCATTTGAGGTTTGACGCCTGTGTGGCACCCCGTGGATGGGGGATGGTGTGGTCGATGTCGCACTGGGTGGCCGGCTTGTCGCAGTTCGGGAAACGACAGGTTAGATCGCGGCAGCGGACGAACCATGCCAGTGCCGCCGAGGGAATACGCCGCTTCTCCGGAGGCGCATCCCCGGGATGTCTCACGGGTCGACGCCTGGCGACGGCCAGCTTGGCGGCCACGATCGGTGCCGGCACCAGTCGGCGACCCATCACGTAGCCCGGCCCCGTCGCGGCAGGACCGAGCAGCGTGGGATCGTCGGGCTCGACCGCCTCGACTGGCTTATCCCCGTCCAATTCGGCTGGGGTCTCATCATTTAGCGTGTCCTCGCTCGCCACGACGTGCACCACCACATTGCTGGCTGTGAGACCCGCGGCGGGGCACTCGTTCGAACCGCACGCACACGGCAGCGCTTTGGCGCCGCTGACCGCCGCGGCCAGAGCGTCGCCGCGGCGCTGCTCTTGAGTGCGGGGATCGTTTTCGCACACCGTCGCGGCGAAAGCATCGAGGCGTTGGTCGATCAACTCGCCGTCGTGGGCGTAAACCGTCGCCTCGATGTAGGCAACACCCGTGCCGTTGCCGCTGTCCCTGACGTCGACGTAGCGGCTGCGCGAGCTGTTTTCGGCGCGGCGCACCGCAGCGGGATCGAAGCGGTCGACCCAGTAGTCGATCTTGGTGTGCAACTTCATCAACGACAGCGTCGTCCACTCCTCGACGTTCCCGGCGATTGCGGCGTCGACTCCAGCCAGCGCGTCGCCGTCTTGGACCAAACGGGTACGCGACACGATTGCGGCGACCTCGCGGTACGAGATGGCGCCGGTCATGAACACCGCGTTGACGCCGGGGAAGCGGTCACGCAGGGCGACCGCGATCGCCAGCTGGGACGCGGCTAATCCCAGCGACAGATGCTGGGTTGGGGCGATCTCGGCGGCGACGGCAGCGTAGTTGTCCAGGATCCATTGGTCGCGCTCGGCCGAGCCGTCGGCGGCGTACATCCGATCCAACACATCGGCCGCCGCCGAGAGCCGGCGCGCGCAGGCGGCGTTCTCGATGCGCGCCCACGCACCGGCCGCTCCGGCACCGCTAGTGCCGTCGGCCGCTTGGACCAGCTGTTCGAACATACTAGCGAATTTAGCCACGGGGGCAGACGCGGATCGGCCGCCGGCGCACTCCGTCGCCCAACCTGTGGATGAATCTGGTCTTGGGGATAACGCGCGCTCGCAAGACTTGCGCGTAGGTGGATTCGTTGCCTCACGTAACCGGGCGCGCTGCGCCAACGTCAACCCGATCCGCTAGGCGTACGCGCGCATTTCTGATGAGTCAACGCGGTATCGAACGAAGGCAGCTGTTCGAACACAAGTTCGATACACTGCAACCATGGGCTGGCATACCGGACCGCCGAGCTGGGTGGAGATGGAGCGGGTGCTCAACGGCAAACCGCGTCGCGCCGGCGCTTGGCCCATCGACGAGCAGATCGGCGACGGCGGCGACAGCCCGGCCTGGTCCAGTAGGCGAGGGGAGTACCAGCCACTCGACGTCGAGCGACCCACGTCGACGGTTCCCTACGCCGAACTGCACGCGCATTCGGCTTACAGCTTCCTCGACGGCGCCAGCACGCCGGAGGAACTGGTCGAGGAGGCGGCCCGACTGGACCTGCGGGCGATCGCGCTGACCGACCACGACGGCCTCTACGGCGTGGTGCGCTTCGCCGAAGCCGCCAGAGAACTGGAGATGTCGACGGTCTTCGGCGCCGAACTGTCCCTCGGCGGGGGCAACCGGACCGAAGACCCCGATCCGCCCGGCCCGCACTTGCTGGTGCTCGCGCGCGGTCCCGAGGGCTACCGGCGGTTGTCACGCGAACTCGCCAAGGCGCACCTGGCCGGCGGTGAGAAGGGCAAGCTGCACTACGACTACGACGCGCTGACCGAGGCCGCAGGCGGACACTGGCACATCCTCACCGGCTGCCGTAAAGGACATGTCCGACAGGCGCTTTCAAAAGGCGGTCCGCAGGCCGCCGCCACCGCGCTGGCTGACCTGGTTGACCGCTTCGGCCGCGACCGGGTCAGCGTCGAGCTCACCCACCACGGGCACCCCTGCGACGACGAACGCAACGCCGCCCTCGCCGAGCTCGCGCCCCGGTTCGGTCTGAGCGTGGTCGCCACCACCGCCGCACATTTCGCCGAACCGTCACGGGGTCGGCTGGCCATGGCGATGGGGGCGATCCGCGCCCGGCATTCGATGGACGAGGCCGCCGGTTACCTTGCCCCGCTGGGCGGTTCGCATCTGCGGTCGGGTGAGGAGATGGCCCGGCTGTTCGCCGACCGGCCTGAGGTGGTGACGGCCGCGGCCGACCTCGGTGAGCAGTGCGCGTTCGGACTTGCGCTGATCGCACCGCAGTTACCGCCGTTCGACGTCCCCGACGGCCACACCGAGGACAGCTGGCTGCGTCATCTGGTGATGGAGGGCGCGCACCGGAGATACGGCCCACCGCAACGGGCGCCGCGCGCATACGCGCAGATCGAACATGAGCTGAAAGTCATTGAGCAGCTGACCTTTCCCGGGTACTTCCTGGTGGTCCACGACATCACCCGGTTCTGCAGGGAGAACGGCATCCTGGCCCAGGGCAGGGGATCGGCGGCCAATTCCGCGGTCTGCTACGCGCTCGGCGTCACCAACGTGGACCCGGTCGCCAACGAATTGCTGTTCGAACGCTTCCTGTCCCCGGCGCGCGACGGCCCACCCGACATCGACATCGATATCGAATCGGACCTGCGGGAGAAGGCTATTCAGTACGTCTACGACCGCTACGGCCGCGACTACGCCGCGCAGGTCGCCAACGTCATCACCTACCGGGGTCGCAGCGCGGTACGCGACATGGCCCGCGCACTGGGCTTCTCGCAAGGTCAGCAGGACGCCTGGAGCAAGCAGCTCGGCCAGTGGGGCAACCTCGCCGAGGCGCCGCACACTGAAGACATTCCCGAGCAGGTCATCGATCTGGCCAAGCAGATCTCCAACCTGCCCCGCCACATGGGCATCCACTCCGGCGGCATGGTCATCTGCGATCGGCCCATCGCCGACGTGTGCCCGGTCGAATGGGCGCGGATGGAGAACCGCAGCGTCCTGCAGTGGGACAAAGACGATTGCGCGGCAATAGGTTTGGTGAAGTTCGACATGCTTGGCCTCGGCATGCTCTCGGCGCTGCACTATTGCATCGACCTGGTGCGCGAGCACAAGGGTATCGACGTCGACCTGGCGAAACTGGACCTGTCCGAGCCCGCCGTGTACGAGATGCTGCAGAAAGCGGACTCCGTCGGGGTGTTCCAGGTGGAGTCGCGCGCCCAGATGGCCACCCTGCCGCGGCTCAAGCCTCGCGTGTTCTACGACCTGGTCGTCGAGGTGGCGCTGATCCGGCCCGGTCCCATCCAGGGCGGGTCGGTGCATCCGTACATCAAGCGTCGCAACGGCGAAGAGCCCGTCACCTACGACCACCCGTCGATGGAGCCGGCGTTGCACAAGACGCTGGGGGTGCCGCTGTTCCAGGAACAGCTCATGCAGCTGGCGGTGGACTGCGCGGGTTTCACCGCCGCCGAGTCCGACCAGCTGCGCCGCGCGATGGGATCCAAGCGGTCGACCGAACGGATGCGCCGACTGCGGAGCAGGTTCTACGACGGTATGCGCCAGCGCCACGGCATCACCGGCGAAGTCGCCGACCGCATCTACGAGAAACTGGAGGCCTTCGCGAACTTCGGTTTCCCCGAAAGTCATTCGCTCAGCTTCGCGTCGCTGGTGTTTTACTCCTCGTGGTTCAAACTGCATCACCCCGCCGCGTTCTGCGCCGCGCTGCTGCGCGCGCAGCCAATGGGCTTCTACTCACCGCAGACCCTGGTGGCCGACGCCCGCCGGCACGGTGTCACCGTGCGCGGACCGGACGTCAACGCCAGCCTGGCGCACGCGACTTTGGAAGACGCCGGGAACGCGGTCAGATTGGGCCTGGGGGCGGTTCGGCACATCGGCGACGAACTGGCCGAGCAGCTCGTCGAGGAGCGAAAGACCAACGGCGCGTTCACTTCCCTGTTGGATCTGACGCAGCGAGTGCAGCTGTCCGTGCCGCAGACCGAGGCGCTGGCCACCGCCGGGGCCCTGAGCTGCTTCGACATCGCCCGACGCGAAGGGTTGTGGGCGGCGGGCGCGGCCGCCAGCCAACGAGCCGACCGGCTGCCGGGTGTGGGCGCCTCGTCGCACATTCCCTCGCTGCCGGGTATGACCGAACTCGAGTTGGCTGCCTCCGACGTGTGGGCGACCGGTGTCTCACCGGACAGTTATCCGACGCAGTTCCTCCGAGAAGATCTCGACGACCTCGGTGTCATCCCGGCGGGAAGCCTGCTCGACGTGCCGGACGGCACCCGCGTGCTGGTGGCCGGGGCGGTGACGCACCGGCAGCGGCCGGCGACCGCACAAGGGGCCACCTTCCTCAACCTCGAGGACGAGACCGGAATGGTCAACGTCATCTGCTCGCGCGGGGTGTGGGCGCGACACCGCAAGCTGGCGCAAACGGCTCCGGCACTGCTGATCCGCGGTCAGGTGCAGAACGCGACCGGCGCCGTCACCGTCGTCGCCGAGCGGATGGGCAAGCTCACCTTGGCGATCGGCTCGAAGTCTCGCGACTTCCGCTAGCCCGCTACGGTTGAGCGGTGCGGCGACCCGTCTACCTCCCCGTCGGTGCGGGCACCGCACTGATCGCCTGCTGCTACGGCTTCGGGCGGTTCTCCTACGGACTGTTCGGCCCGGTGTTCGGCGAGACCTTCCGCCTGAGCCCCACCATCGCCGGCGTGATCGGTGCGGGCAGCTACATCGGCTACTGCGCGGCGATCACCGCCAGCCTGCTGCTGACCGACCGCATCGGCCCGCGACGGGTCGCGGTCACCGCCGGAGTCGTTGCCACGCTGGGGATCTCCATCATCGCGCTCGCGCCCTCGGCGTGGGTGCTCGCAGTAGGTGTGCTGGTCGCCGGCTGTAGCACCGGCATCGTCTCGCCGCCGCTGGCCGCCGCGGTCGCCCAACACGTGCCGCCGGCCACGGCGGACCGTGCGCAGACCGTGGTCAACGGCGGAACGGGCATCGGTGTGGTGCTGTCGGCACCGATCGCGCTGCTGTTGCTGAGCCACTGGCGCGCGGCGTGGGTGGTGTACGCGTTGGTCTCGGCGGCGGTGACCGTCTGGGTGTTCCTCGCCGTGCCGGCCAACTCGCAGCGCGCCGCGAAACGGGTCGATCCGCTCTGGCGCACAGGCACTTTCGGCTTGCTGCTGGCATCCTTGCTGACGGGCGTCGGCAGCGTCGCGGTGTGGACCTTCGGCCGCGACCTGATCACCACCGTCGGCGGGGCGGACGCCACCCGCTCGTCGTTGCTGTGGATCGTCATCGGCGCGGCGGGCATCGCCGGGGCGCTCGCCGGTGATGTGGTGCAGCGGATCGGACTGCAGTGGGCCTGGGTGGGCGCGACCGTCGCGATGGCCTCGGCGACGGCGCTGCTGGCGGCCGCCCCGTGGAACCTCGGCGTCATGATCGCGGCCGCCACGCTGTTCGGCGGGGCCTACATCGCGTTGACGGGTTTGGCCCTGCTGTGGAGCGCCCGCCTCTATCCCGACAGCACCTCATCCGGGGTCGGCCTGTCGTTCTTCACGCTCGCGGCCGGACAAGCCCTGGGGGCGCCCGTGGCCGGTGCGCTCATCGACCTGGCCGGTGGACGGGCCGCGTTCCTGGCGATCGCCGCGGTCGGCCTGTGTGCGCTTGCGGTGCGGCCCGTGAAAACAGCGCCGGTGCCCGCAGCGCGCTAACCCTCGGTGGGCGTGGTCCAGACCTTGTCGACGCTGATCCTCAGCCGCGTGTCGTAGGCGGCGAGAAACTCGTCGCTGAAACCGAGGCTGGCCGCCAACTCGTCGTATTTCGCGCGATACCGCTCGTCGTGCAGCGGATTCGCGCCCTCGGCATCGACGGTCGCGGGTCCGCCGACGACGATGATCCCGCTGCCGTTTCCATCGGAGTCCAGATTGAGGCTGACCCGTGGATGCGCCCGTATATGCCTGACTTTCGCGGCACTCGGTTCGGTGTAGACGAGCACGTCAGTCCCGTCGAAGTAGAACCACACCAATCTCGGGACGGGTTGTCCGGACTTGGCCACCGTGGTCAACCAGCCGTGCTTGTCCGACGAGAGCCGGTCGATGACTTCCTGGGTGAATTTGACTGCCATGAAGCGAATGTAGTCTCGAAAAATGACCTTGAACCTCTCCGCCGACGAAGTCCTCACCACCACCCGTTCGGTGCGCAAGCGGCTCGATTTCGAGAAGCCGGTGCCGCGTGAGGTGTTGCTGGAGTGCCTCGAGCTCGCCATCCAGGCGCCGACCGGATCGAACAGTCAAGCGTGGCAGTGGGTGTTCGTCGACGACGCCGAGAAGAAGACGGCGCTCGCCGAGATTTATCGCAACAGCTGGAAGTTGTACCGCACGATGCCCGAACCCGAATACGCCGAGGGCGACAGCCGCGGGGAGCGGCGCCAGGCCGTGGTGTCGTCGGCCGAATACCTCGCCGAGAACATGGAAAAGGCGCCCTGGCTGCTGATCCCGTGCCTCGAGGGACGATGCGACGGTGTGCCCGGCGCCGTCAGCGCCAGCTTCTGGGGTTCACTGTTGCCCGCCGCGTGGAGCTACATGCTGGCGTTGCGCACGCGCGGTCTGGGCTCGGCGTGGACGACGCTGCACCTGTTGGGTGAGGGCGAGAAGCAGGCCGCCGACGTCCTGGGCATCCCGCACGACCAGTACAGCCAAGGCGGGCTGTTCCCGATCGCTTACACCAAGGGCACCGACTTCCGCCCGGCCAAGCGCCTGCCCGTCGAGCAGATCGCGCACTTCAACTCCTGGTGATGCTCAGGTCGCGCCGCTGAATCCGTGCTGGCGCCACGCCTCGTACACCGCGACGGCCGCCGCGTTCGACAGGTTCAGCGAGCGCCTTCCGGCCAGCATCGGAATCCGCACCTGCGCGGTGATGTGCGGGTCGGCCAGCGTCGCCTCGTCGAGGCCGGAGGGTTCGGGACCGAACATCAGCACGTCACCCGGCCGGTACTCGATGTCGGTGAACGACGTCGTCGCGTGGGCGGTGAACGCATAGACCCGCTCGGGCGCCATCGCGGACCATGCCGCGGCCAGATCGGGATGGACGGTCACCGACGCCAGGTCGTGATAGTCCAGGCCGGCCCGCCGCAACTTCGGCTCGGACAGGTCGAAGCCCAACGGTTCCACCAGGTGCAGTTCGCAGCCGGTGCCCGCCACCATCCGGATCGCGTTACCCGTGTTGGGCGCGATGCGCGGTGAGTAGAACATCAATCTGAACAACTGGCACCTCTGGGTGGAGAGCGCTTTCGGGGCGAAGGGATAATGCTCGCATGGTCGCGAAGAGCCTCTGGATGCAGAAGGTGGCGGCCGACCCCGGCCATTCCCACTGGTATATCGAGCGATTCCGCGCCATGGCGCGGGCCGGTGACGACCTGGCGGGTGAGGCGCGCCTGATCGACGCGATGGCTCCGCGCGGCGCCCACATCCTCGATGCGGGATGCGGACCCGGCCGCCTGGGTGGCTACCTCGCCGCCGCCGGTCACCGCGTCGTCGGCGTCGACGTCGACCCCGCGCTGATCGAGGCGGCCGAACAGGACCATCCGGGCCCACAGTGGCTCGTCGGCGACCTCGCCGAACTCGACCTGCCCGCACGGGGCATCACCGAGAAATTCGACGTCATCCTGTCGGCGGGCAACGTCATGACGTTCCTGGCGCCGAGCACCCGTGGCGAGGTGCTCACCCGGCTGCGCGCCCATCTCAAGGACGACGGGCGGGTGGTGATCGGCTTCGGCGCCGGTCGCGACTACGCGTTCGCCGACTTCTTCGACGACGCCTCGAACGCCAGTCTCGCGCCGGATCTGCTGTTGTCGACGTGGGATGTGCGGCCGTTCGCCGACGACTCCGACTTCCTCGTCGCGATCCTTCGCCCGGCGTAGGCGGGCGCTGCTGCCGGGGTTCACATCACGATCGGGTCCCGGTATTTGCTCGGTATCCTCACACCGCTTTTCACCTGCGGTTTTGAACTCTGTCTGTTCAGTAAGAATGGTGGATTCGGCCGCACATCGCTGGCATACTCGTCCAATTGCCAGGGCCGGAACAGGCCCGCCGGGGTGGGCAGATCAGTAGAAAATCAGTGGGAAGTCTCATGAATGACGCGCCATCGCTGACGATGAAGCCGCCGGCCCTGCGAACGGGCCTGCGCCGATGAGCGTGTTCTCCCCGCGCGAACCCGAGCCACCGGTCAAACGGCCGTCGCGGTGGGCCTTGTCCAACTGGCCGGTCCGGTGGAAAGTGCTCGCTATCGTCCTGGTGCCGTTGATCGTGGCCGCAACGTTCGCCGGCCTGCGCATCCACGGCGACGTGACCGCGGAGGCCGATCTACGCCGCGCCGCCGAACGCGCCGAAATGGTGCCCGCGATCGAGCGCTACATGGAGGCGTTGGAAGCGGCGATGCTGGCCACCTCGGCCGACGGTGACATGCAGGCCGCCCTGAGCCGATTCGACAGCAGCCGTCGTGAACTCCAGCTCCGGGTGGAGGCCACCGACGTGGCCCCGGACGTCCGCCAGGGCGTCACCACCATGATCGACGACGGTCAGGCGCTGATGGACAGGGTCACCTCGAACAGCGTCGGACTGCGCGACAGCATTCAGGCCTACGCGCTGCTGCTTCTGCCCGCCGAGGATGCGGTGACCGGCTCGGTCCGCGTCGACGACGAACGCATCCGCGCGGAGACCGTCGGGCTGGCCCGGGCGATCGGGGCGCGCGGCCAGATGACGATGCAGACGCTCGCGCTCACCCGCGGTGCCGAGTTGCCAGAGCCCGAGTTGCGGACCGCGGTGATCGCACTTGCCGGCACCGAGCCGTCGACATTGTTCGGCATGAGCCAGGTGCTCGGGGTGGGATCGCCCGAGGCCAAGACGCTGCAGGCCGAGTTCGTCAAGCGGATGGCGCTGATGACCGACCCGGCGGTGCCGCTGGTCAACAACCCCGAACTGCTGGGGTCGGTGGCCGCAACCGATCAGATCGCGTCCCAGATCATCGAGCGGACCACCGGGGCGGTCACGTCGGCCGTGCGGGATCGAGCCGACGCTCAGCGCACCACCTTGATCCGCGATGCGGTCATCGTCGGTGTGGCGATGCTGGTCGCGCTGATCATCGTGGTCCTGGTGGCGCGCACGCTGGTGCGACCGCTGCGGCGTCTGCGCGACAGCGCGCTCAAGGTCGCCCACGAAGACCTCGGCGCAGAAATCGAGCGGGTGCGTGCCGGTGGTGACGCCTCGCAGATCACCCCGATCCCGGTGCACACGACCGAGGAGGTGGGCCAGGTAGCCCATGCCGTGGATGAACTTCACGAGCAGGCCGTCTTCCTCGCCGCCGAACAGTCGCGGTTGCAGCTGCAGATCGGGGACATGTTCGAGACGCTCTCACGGCGCAGCCGCTCGCTGGTGGACCAGCAGTTGGCGTTGATCGACCGGCTGGAGCGCAACGAGGAGGACCCCGAGCGGCTCGAGAGCCTGTTCCGGCTGGACCATCTGGCCGCCCGGATGCGACGTAACGGCGCGAACCTTCTGGTGCTGTCCGGCGCGAGGGTTCCTCGCGAGCAGGCCGAGCCGGTTCCGGTCTCCGCGGTGATCAACGCCGCGGCCTCCGAGGTCGAGGACTACACCCGGGTCGTCACCGCGACCGTTCCCGACAGTGAGGTCGTCGGCGCCGTCGCCGGTGACCTGGTCCACCTGCTCGCCGAACTGCTCGACAACGCGCTGCGCTACTCGCCGCCGATCTCACAGGTGCGGGTGTCAGCCGTGCACACCGCCAACGGCGGACTGGTCATCGAGGTGAGTGACATCGGGCTCGGGATGACCGAGTCGGATCTGCGGGTGGCCAACTCCCGTCTGCAGTCGGGCGGACAGGTCGACCCCTACACCGCGCGGCACATGGGGTTGTTCGTCGTGGGTCGCCTCGCCGCGCAGCACGGGCTGGTGGTCCGGTTGCGGTCCACGATCGGTGGCGAGCCGGATTCGGGCACCACCGCGGGTGTGTACGTGCCGAGCGAGTTGTTGAGGCGACCCGGGGAGCCGCACCAGTTCAGCGAGCCCGAGTACGCCACGCCCGCCGACGCCCACTCGGGGATCGCGACGGCGCTGGCGCTCGACGAGCCGAGGCACGCCAATGGCCACTCTGATGCGCCGATTGGGGTCCTGCCGCAGCGCAACCCCGGCGCCAGCGGTATCGCGGCAACCCCGGATGAAGAAGTCGGGGAGCCGGAACCGGCCGGCCGGCCGACGGACACCTCGAGCTTCTTCGCGGCGCGGACCCAAGCGGCGGAAACGGCCGATGCCGACGACTCGATCTACCAGAGCATGCTCTCGGAGTGGCTGGTCGACCCGACCGAACTCGCCAACAGCGAGGACCTGAACTGGGAATCGGTCTGGGACCACGGCTGGTCGGCCGCAGCCGCCGCCGACGAGGCCCCGGTCACCGAAGTCACCGACGACGGGCTTCCGGTGCGCACCCCGGGTGCCCGCCTCGTGCCGGGCGCCGCACAGACCGGCGAGGTAGCATCGGCGGCTGAGTTCGGCGCGCAACCGGAAGCCTCGCAACGCGATCCTGACGCCGTTCGCGCCAGCATCAGCAGCCACTTCGGCGGGGTGCACGCCGGCCGCTCGCACGCACGAGAGACCAGAGGAACCGATACCGAATGACGTACCCGGCCCGTTCGACGCAGCGCGACTCGCTCGACTGGCTGGTCTCCAAATTCGCCCGCGAAGTGTCGGGGGTGACGCACGCGGTGCTGGTGTCCGCCGACGGGCTGCTGATAGCGGCCAGTGAGCACATCCCGACCGAGCGGGCCGACCAACTCGCGGCCGTGGCGTCCGGACTGGCCAGCCTGTCCACGGGTGCAGCGCAACTCTTCGACGGTGGCCACGTGCTGCAGTCGGTGGTCGAGATGGAGAACGGCTACCTGCTGTTGATGCGCGTCGGCGACGGCTCGAACCTGGCGACCCTGGCGGCACGGAACTGCGACATCGGCCAGATCGGTTACGAGATGGCGGTATTGGTCGAGCGGGTGGGCACCGTCGCCCAGTCGGCGCGACGGCGCGCACCCCAACATTCGTGAGCGGCCGATGGACCAGTGGGAGGGCGACGTCGCGGCCGAGCCGAGCCTGGTCCGGCCGTACATCCTGACCGCGGGCCGTACCGACTCCCGCATCTCGCTGCCGATGGAAGCGCCGATCGAGACGGTCGACTCGGCCAAGCCGCCGCGCTGGCCGGGTAACGACGTGCGCGGGCAGATCGTGGCGATATGCGTCGACCGCCCGTCGGTTACCGAGATCGCTGTGAAGTTATCGTTGCCGCTCGGCGTGGCGCGGGTGCTCATCGGGGATCTCGTGACGCAGGGTTATGTGGCGGTCGGCAGCACCCTGGGCGAGTCGACCGACATCGACGAAAGACGTGAGTTGATAGGAAGGACACTGCGTGGCCTCAAGGCACTTTGAGGAGCGCCGAGCACCGAAACCCTCGGGCCAGCCGGCTTCTTCCAAGATCGTCATCTCGGGTGGCTTCGGCGCCGGGAAGACGACGTTCGTCGGCGCGGTCTCCGAGATCATGCCGCTGCGGACCGAGGCCTTGGTGACCACCGCCTCGGCGGGCGTCGACGGACTCGAAGCCACGCCCCAGAAGGACACGACGACGGTGGCGATGGACTTCGGTCGCATAACCTTGGCCGATGACCTGGTGTTGTACCTGTTCGGCACGCCCGGTCAGCGCAGGTTCTGGTTCATGTGGGACGACCTCGTCCGCGGCGCGATCGGAGCCATCATCCTGGTCGACGTGCGGCGTCTACAGGACAGCTTCGCCGCAGTCGACTTCTTCGAGGCGCGCAACCTGCCCTTCCTCGTCGCGATCAACCAGTTCGACAGCGCGCCAAGGCATCCCGCTGCCGCGGTACGCAAGGCGTTGGCGCTTGGCGAGCACGTTCCGGTGATCACCGTCGACGCGCGAGACCGGCAGTCCGCCAAGGCGGCGTTGATCGCGATCACCGAATACGCTCTGGCGAACCTGACCTCCCTGCCCGGTTGACCGAGTGCGCCCCGACGAAACACTGTGGAGCGACGAGCACTACACCGGCCGCGACTTCCGCGACGACGACCTCAGCAGGCTACGCACCGAACGCGTGGTGTTCGACGAATGTGATTTCCGCGGCGTCGACCTCACCGAATCCGAACATGCCGGTTCGGCGTTTCGGAACTGCCGGTTCGAGCGAGCAACCCTGCACCACAGCGTATTCCGGCAGTGCAGCATGCTCGGATCGGTATTCACCGGAAGCCGCCTTCGGCCGATGACGCTGGTCGACGTCGACCTGACACTGGCCGTCCTCGGCGGATGTGATCTGCGGGGTGTGGATCTCACCGGATGCCGGTTGCGCGAGGCAGGCCTCGTCGACGCCGATCTGCGCAAGGCGGTGTTGCGCGGCGCGGATCTGAGCGGGGCGCGGGTGCAGAACCTGCGACTAGACGAGGCCGACCTTCGCGGCGCGAGGACCGACCCGTCACTGTGGACCACCGCCGGCCTCACCGGCGTGAAAATCGACGTCGACCAAGCGCTTGCGTTCGCCGCCGCGCACGGCCTGAACATCCACGGGGAATGATCCCCATCACGCACGGATATCGGCGCGCTAAGCGCTGCTCAGCCGAATCCGCCAGCGCACGAACGCCGTGTAGCCGATGGAGATCAGCGCCAGCATGGCCATGTCGAACAGCCATGTGCCCGCGCTGTGTTCCCAGTGTCGGTCGTTGGGCGTCAATGGGCCGGGCACCAACCGGATCAGGTCGATCGTCGAGGCCGAAGCCGCGAAACCCCAGCGGGCAGGGGTGAACCAGGACATCTGGTCGAGCACGATCCGGTCCGTCACGGGGATCATGCCGCCCGAGAACACCAGCTGGGACATGATCGCCACCACCAGTAGCGGCATGATCTGTTCGTTGGACCTGGCCAACGCCGAGAGCGCCAGGCCCACCATCGCCGCGGCCACCGTCGTCACCGCGATGTCGACGAACAGCTCGATGCTGCGGTTGCCGATAAATGCACCGCTGTCGACGGCACCGGGACCCCAACCTTTGCCGATGATCGCGATCGCCGTCACGATCGCCGACTGGACGACCGCGAACAGGGTGAACACGAACACCTTCGCCAAAAGGTATGCGGTCGTTGACAATCCGACGGCCTGCTCGCGGCGGAAGATCGCCCGTTCGCCGATCAGCGCCCGGATGGTCAGCGCGGTGCCCATGAAAATGGCGCCGACGTTGAGCATGACCAGGATCTGGCCCGGCTCGTTGGGTGCCGCGCCGCCCTGCATCGCAGGCACGGGCACGCCGAACCCGACGTCACCGGGCACCGAGAGCGACAGCACGCCCATGATGAACGGCAGCAGCATCAGGAACGCGAAGTAGCCGCGGTCGGATACCACCAGTCGCACCTGTCGGCGCGCGATCGTCGAGAACTGCCGCCGCACGCTCGTGCTCGTCGGGCTGCCCAGATCGGACGGCTCCTCGGTCGGCGGTGGTGGTGGCGGAGGCCCGTGCTGGGACAGGAAGCGCTCGTTGGCCGCCTTGGGGTCGCTGGCCACCGAGCTGAAGATGTCGGCCCAGTTGGTGGTGCCCATCGACGGGCCGATCTGGCTGGGCGGGCCGTAGAACGCGGTCTTTCCGCCGGGCGCCAGCAGCAGCACCTGATCGCAGACGTCGAGATAGGTCAGCGAGTGCGTGACGACCAGCACGACGCGCCCGGCGTCGGCCAGTTGCCGCAGCATCGTCATCACCTGGCGGTCCAGTGCGGGGTCCAGACCCGAGGTCGGCTCGTCGAGGATCAGCAGCGACGGGCCGGTCAACAGTTCGAGCGCAACCGAAGCGCGCTTGCGCTGGCCGCCGGAGAGCTTGTCGACGCGGGTCTCCAGATGGTTGGTCATCTCGAGTTCCTCGAGCACCTGCATGACGACCTGTTCTCGGTCGGCCTTCGTGGTGTCCGGCGGCAGGCGCAGTTCCGCCGCGTACATCAGCGCCTGACGCACGGTCAGCTGACCGTGCACGACGTCGTCCTGGGGAACCATCCCGATCCGCGAGCGCAGCGACGCGTATTCGGCGTGCACGTTGTGGCCCTCGAAGGTCACCGTGCCCGTCGTCGGATGGGTGTAGCCGGCGACCAACCGGGCGAACGTCGACTTACCGGCGCCCGACGGGCCGATGATCGCGGTCAGCGTTCCCGGCCGCGCGGCGATCGAGATGTTGTCCAGCAGCGTTTTGTTGTTCTCGATCGTCCACGTGACGCCGTGGACTTCCAGTCCGCCGGTGCGGGTCGCGGCCTCGCTCTCGCTGCGGCGGACCAGCGTGCCGCCGGAGAAGACGAGGTCGATGTTGCCGATCGTGACCGTGTCACCGTCGCGAAGCAGCGCGGACTCCACGCGTGCACCGTTGACGAACGTGCCGTTGATGCTGCGGTTGTCGATGATCTCGGTACCGGCCGCCGTCGGCACCAGGGTGGCGTGGTGGCGCGAGGCCAGCACGTCGGGTACGACGATGTCGTTGTCGGTGGCTCGACCGATCTTGACTGCGCCGGGGACGTTGTCCGGCGGCCTGGTTCCCGGCCGCAGGATCTTGAGCATGCTCGTGGCGAGGTTGCCCTCGCTGGAGCGCGGCGCCGCGGTCGGTCCCATCATCGTCGCCGACTCGAGCGCCGGGGACGATATCACCTGACGCACCGGCTGTTGAGGGCTCGTATAGGCCGCGGGCTGCGGCGTGCTGGGATGACGGGGCGGGGGAGGCGCACTCGGGTAGGTCGGTTGCGGACGCGCCTGACCCGGCGGCGGACCGTATGGCCGCGCGGGGTGCGGAGCCGAGTGTGGACCCGAAACCGGCGGGGGCGGCGGCGCGGTGGGGTAGGTGCCCGTCGGTCGCTGGTTGGCGATCGGCACCGCCACGGTCGGCGTCCGGCCCACCGCGCCCTGATGGCGGCCGATCTCGAAAGTCAGTCGCGGACCGTCGGGATTGCCGATGTTGATCGTCTGACCGTCGTGGATGTCGACCGCGGAAACTCTGCGGTTGTTGACGAACATCCCGTTGAGGCTGCCGTTGTCGATCGCCACCCAGCGGCCCTGGTCAAAGCGCAACACCAGATGCGCACGGGAGATCAACGGATGGGCGATGCGAACGTCGGCGCGCAGATCGCGGCCAATGACGACGTCATTGCCCGCCGCGAAGGTTCGGGTCGATCCGTCGTACCGAACGGTCAGCGCGGGCGGGGCGGGTCGGCTCATCGTCGCCAACTCTAACGGTAGGCATGTGCGACCCGGTGCTCCGACCACGGAAGTTTGCCGGTCGTACGGCGAGTCGCGCGCTTATGGCGACGAAACGTGGTCACCATAGGTCATGGTGTCTCGGGCGCCTTTCCTGGTCTTCGGCATTGGCGGGCTCTGTGTCGTCGCGGCGTTCCTGGCGCCGACGGTCGATGCGCAAGGCGCCATAGCGATCGACGCCCGTGGGTTCGTCGACTCAAAAGCCCGTTGCGAGGCGCCATGGCAGCCAGCGGCTTTGGGCCGCACCCAGTTTGCGCTCGTCGCGATCTGCGAGCGGGGCAGCAGCTACGAGTACCGCGGGGTGCGGATGAGTGACGGTCTGGTGCTGACCGCGCCTGCCGTCGAAAACAGTGACGGCGTCTTCACCGTCGAGAACGAGGGCGCCACTTATACGTTCTCGCCCAAGGAACTCGTCGTCACCGCCGGAGACCAGGTGCTGGTGACCGAACCGATGGTGGCCTACGTCGAACCGCGGCCCGCCGTCGACGGCTGATAGTTGTCCGGCGCCCCGGTCAGCACACAGCGGGTGTGGCTGTAGATCGTCGGCATGCACTTGTTGCAGTGATCGCAGATCGACTGCACCGAGCTGTCGGCCTGGATGCGGTTGATCAGGTCCGGTTCGGCCAGCAACGCGCGTCCCATCGCCACGAATTCGAAGCCCTCGGCCATCGCGAGGTCCATCGACTCTCGGTTGGTGATGCCGCCCAACAGGATCAGCGGCATCTTCAATTCGGCGCGGAACTTCTGGGCGTGGCGCAACAGGAATGCGTCGCGGTAGGGGTATTGGCGCAGGAACTTCTTGCCGGTCATCCGAATGCCCCACCGGATCGGCGGCTTGAACGCGTTCGCGAACTCCTTGATCGGCGCGTCGCCGTGGAACAGGTACATCGGGTTGACCAGCGAACTGCCCGCCGTCAACTCGATGGCGTCCAGCCCGCCGTCCTCCTCGAGCCATTTCGCGGTCTGCAGCGACTCCTCGATCGGAATGCCGCCACGCACACCGTCGGTCATGGTCAGCTTCGCGGTCACCGCGATCGGGGCACCTTCCTTCTCCACCGCGCGCCGCACCGCCATGACGACGCCGCGGGCCACTTTGGCGCGGTTCTGAAGCGAGCCGCCGAACTCGTCGGTGCGGCGGTTGAGCAGCGGACTGAGGAACGAGCTGGCCAGGTAGTTGTGGCCGAGATGGATCTCGACCGCGTCGAAACCGGATTCGATCGCCAGGCGCGCGGCGTTGGCGTGGGCCTCGGTGACGTCGCGGATGTCCTCACGCGTGGCCTTCTTGGCGAACCGCATCGACAGCGGGTTGAAGAAGCGGATCGGCGCCAGCGCCTTGGCCTTGTTGGTCCGCGCATTCGCCACTGGGCCGGCATGGCCGATCTGTGCGCTGATCGCCGCGCCCTCGGCATGGACCGCTTCGGTCAGCCGCTTCAGCCCTGGCACCGCCTCAGGGCGCATCCAGATCTGCCAGCCGTCGGTGCGCCCGCCGGGAGCGACCGCGCAGTAGGCGACCGTCGTCATCCCGACTCCGCCTGCGGCGGGCAGCCGGTGGAAGTTGATCAGTTCGTCGGTGACGAGCGCGTTCGGCGTCGACGCCTCGAACGTCGCCGCCTTGATGATCCGGTTGCGCAGCGTCACCGGGCCGAGCTTGGCCGGGGTGAACACATTGGGCCGAGTGTTCATGGTCTCAGAGCATGCCAGACTGTGACGCGTGGGTGCGATCACACTGGACGGCAAGGCCACGCGCGACGAGATCTTCGTCGACCTCACCGAACGCGTCGCGGCGCTGACCGCGGCGGGACGTACGCCGGGGCTGGGCACGGTGCTCGTCGGCGACGATCCCGGCTCGCAGGCCTACGTGCGCGGTAAGCACTCCGACTGCGCGAAGGTCGGCATCAACTCGATCCGCCGCGACCTGCCCGCCGACATCAGCCAGGCCACGCTCGACGAGACGATCGACGAGCTCAACGCCAACCCCGAGTGCACCGGTTACATCGTGCAGTTGCCGCTGCCCAAGCACCTCAACGAGAACGCCGCCCTGGAGCGCGTCGACCCGGGCAAGGACGCAGACGGTCTGCATCCGACGAACCTCGGCAGGCTGGTTCTCAACGAACCGGCCCCGCTGCCGTGCACCCCGCGCGGGATCGTGCACCTGCTGCGCCGCTACGAGGTGGAGATCGCCGGCGCGCAGGTCGTCGTCATCGGCCGCGGTGTGACGGTCGGCCGCCCGCTCGGACTGCTGCTGACGCGTCGTTCGGAGAACGCGACGGTGACGTTGTGCCACACCGCGACTCGCCATCTTCCGGAGCTGGCCCGAGAGGCCGACATCATCATCGCCGCGGCGGGCATGCCGCACATGGTGACCGCCGAAATGGTGCGACCCGGCGCGGCGGTCGTCGACGTCGGGGTCAGCCGCGACGAGAACGGCAAGCTCGTCGGTGACGTCCACCCCGACGTCTGGGACGTCGCCGGCCACGTCTCGCCCAATCCGGGTGGCGTCGGCCCGCTGACGCGGGCGTTCCTTCTGACGAACGTGGTCGAGCGCGCGGAGGCACCGGCGGCGACGTGACGCCAAAGGAGTTCGCGCGCAAGGTTTTCGCGAGTCAGTGGCCGTTCTGGTCGGTCGGGCTGATCTTCGCCGCCGCGTTCGTCCTGGTGGTCGCGGGCTACTGGCGACGCGGCGCGCTGGTGATGGCGATCGGGGTCGGTGTGGCTGCAGCGCTGCGGCTGATGTTGAGCGACGAACGGGCGGGGCTGCTGGCGGTGCGAAGCCGAGGCGTCGATTTCGTCACCACCGCGACCGTCAGCGCGACGATGCTCTATGTCGCCTGGACCATCGACCCGCTGGGCACCAGCTAACGGCACAGTCGCCGAGACTTACGCTTTGGCGGGTTTTCCTCGACCATTTCCGCCAATACGTCGATCTCGGCGCGGCTGTCAGGCCAGCGTCGCCCGGATGCACACCGTGACGTACGGCAGCGCCAGCCCGGTGGAGTTGGCCAGCGCCGGGTGGGTCGACAGCAGCTCGCGCACACGGTCCAGGGTCCTGGTGCGCACCTGCTCCGGTGAGGTGATGCAGTAGCTGCGCGACGCCACCAGGTCGATAAGCGCCTGCGGGGTCAGATAACTGGTCCACTCGACCTGATGACGTTCGACATCGGTGAACGGTTCGGGCAGCGACACGGTGTTGCTGAACGGATCGTGTTCGTGACCGATGATGCGGCCGAGGTCTTTGACCCAGCCGAGCCGCTCGTCGCGGGTGTTCCACACCAGGCCCAGCCGACCGCCGGGGCGCAGCACGCGGGCGACCTCCTTGACCGCGATCTCGGGATCGAACCAGTGCCAGGCCTGGGCCACCAGCACGGCGTCCACGCTGTCGTCGGGCAGCGGGATCTCCTCGGCCGTGCCGAGCAGCGCGGGCGTCTCGGGAAGCGAACGACTCAGCAGGTCAAGCATTTCGGGAATCGGATCGACGGCGACGACGTCGAGGCCGCGCTCGACGAGGCGCGTGGTCAACTTGCCCGTGCCCGCCCCGAGGTCGAGCACCTTGGCGGCGGCCGACGGCAGCAGCCAGTCGATCGCCTCCGGCGGATACGACGGCCTACCGCGTTCGTAGGCCGCGGCTTCCGCGCCGAACGACAGCGAGCGATTTTGTTCCGGCCCGCTCACCGAGATGCCAGCTCCAGCGTTCGGCGGATCAGCTTGTTGACCGCGTCGGTCTCCACCAGGAAGCCGTCGTGCCCGTAGATCGACTCGACGACATCGAGTCCGGCGCAGCCGGGCAGCAATTCGGCCAGCTCCTCCTGCAGCCGAAGCGGGTAGAGCCGGTCGGAGGTGATGCCGCCGACCACGGCAGGCACACCACAGCCACGCAGCGCGGCCTCGACGCCACCGCGGTTCCGTCCGACGTCATGGCTCGACAGCGCCTCGGTGAGGGCCACATACGTGCCCGCGTCGAACCGCGACACCAGCTTTCGGCCCTGATGCTCCAGATAGCTCTGCACGGCGTAGCGGCCGCCGACGCCGGGGTCCTCGTCGTCCTGCGGATCGTTGGCGAACCGGGTGTCGAGCTCGAGTTCGCCGCGATAGGTCAGGTGGGCGAACCGGCGGGCGATCTCCATGCCGAGGTCGGGGGACAGGCCGGTGCCGTAGTAGTCGCCGTTCTGCCAGTTCGGGTCGGCCTTGATCGCGGCGACCTGTGAGCTCTGCGTGCCGATCTGGTCTGCGGTGGCACGCGCGCCGACGGCCAGCACCAGCCCCGAGCGCACCCTGTCCGGATGGCCGACCATCCACTCGAGCGCGCGGGCGCCACCCAACGAGCCGCCCATGACCGCGGCGACCTCGGTGATCCCGAACGCCTCCAGCGCGGCGATGTCGGCGCGCACCTGGTCGCGGACGGAGACGACCGGGAAACGCGAACCCCACGCCTTGCCGTCGGGATGCGGTGAGCTCGGGCCGGTGGAGCCGCGGCAGCCGCCGAGCACATTGGTCGCCACCGCGCACCAGCGGTCGGTGTCGATGGGTCCGCCGGGTCCCGCGACGCCGTCCCACCAGCCGGGGGTCGGGTGGTCGGGTCCTGCCGGACCGGTGATGTGCGAATCGCCGGTCAGCGCGTGCAGCACGACGACGACGTTGTCGCGCTCGGGCGACAACTCGCCCCAGCGCTGCACGGCGATCGACACGTCGTCGATGACCGCGCCGTTCTCCAGCGTCAGCGGGCCGATATCGACCACTTCGATCTCGCCTTCAACCGGCAGGGTCAAGGTGGGTACCTCCGATATCGTCATCAGAACGCCGCCGTGGTGCTCGGATCAATGCGTCTTGGAGAGCTGAACGGCTTGGCGGCGGCGAAGCCCTGCTCCAGATCGGCCAGGATGTCGTCGATGCCCTCGATGCCAACCGCCAGGCGCACCAGCCCGGGCGTGACACCGCTGGCCAACTGCTCCTCGGGTGAGAGCTGCGCATGTGTCGTGGAAGCGGGATGGATCACCAGCGAGCGCACATCGCCGATGTTGGCGACATGGCTGTGCAGGGTCAGCGCGTTGACGAAGGCCTTTCCGGCCTCGACCCCGCCCGCCAACTCGAACGCGAGCACGGCGCCGGTCCCCTTGGGCGCCAACTTCTTTCCGAGCTCATACCAGGGAGACGACGGCAACCCGGCGTAATTGACCGAGATGACATGCTCATGCCCCGCTAGATAATCGGCGACCTTCCGTGCATTCTCGACATGTCGCTCGACGCGCAGGCTCAACGTCTCTAGTCCCTGGGCAACCAGGAACGCGTTGAACGGCGACGCCGCCGAACCCAGGTCGCGCAGCAGCTGAACGCGCGCCTTCAGCGCGAACGCGGGCGGGCCGAGTTCGGCGAACACAACGCCGTGATAGCTGGGGTCGGGCTCGGTGAAGCCGGGGAACTTGCCGTTGGTCCAGTCAAAGGTGCCCCCATCGACAATGACACCGGCGATCGCCGTCCCGTGCCCGCCGAGGTACTTGGTTGCCGAGTGCACGACGATGTCGGCGCCGTGGGTCAACGGTTGGATCAGATACGGCGTGGCAATCGTGTTGTCGACGATCAGCGGTACCCCGGCGTCGTGGGCGACGCCCGAGACGCCCGGGATGTCGAGCACGTCGATCTTCGGATTGGAGATCGTCTCGGCGAAGAACGCCTTGGTGTTCGGCCGCACCGCGGCGCGCCAGGAGTCGAGGTCGTCGGCGTCTTCGACGAAGCTGACCTCGATGCCCAGCTTCGGCAGCGAGTAGTGGAACAGGTTGTAGGTGCCGCCGTACAGCCGTGGGCTGGACACGATGTGGTCACCCGTGTCGGCGAGGTTGAGAATCGCGAACGTCGATGCGGCCTGACCGGAGGCCAGGAACAGTGCGGCGACACCGCCCTCGAGCGCGGCGATGCGCTGCTCGACGGCGTCCTGGGTCGGGTTCATGATCCGCGTGTAGATGTTGCCCGGCTCGGCGAGGCCGAACAGTGCAGCGGCATGATCGGTGCTGTCGAACGTGTACGACGTGGTCTGGTAGATGGGCAGCGCCCGCGCGTTCGTTGCGCTGTCGGGGGTCTGTCCGGCGTGGATCTGTTTGGTTTCGAACGCCCACCGCGCGGTCGGGTCATCGTGTTCGGTGCTCATAGCTTCTCCTGTTGTGAGGGGCCGAAAAGGGGCATTTCACGCACTCAGCGGTAACTGCGCACGCCGGACCTCCACTGTCTTCTCTGGGGGCCCGTCACAACGGACCCGCGCTTGCCGGTAACCGCTTGTCAGCGGGTACTCAACCTGGTCATCACCCGGGGCACCCCACCGCGGTTGGAGGGTTGCCGACCAGCAAGCCGGGGCTTGTCGCTGGCACTCATGACCGATGAGAAGCTTATCGCACGTCACCTGCGTCTGCCAGCAAGGGATGCCGACGACCGGCTACCCGCCGGTAACGGATCACAGTCCTTCGCGGCGGACCCCCTGGCTCACACAGAGCACCGGGTACGGCGCAATACTGGTAGTCGACTGACCGAGGCCTGAACCGATTAGCGAGCCGGGAGAACCCCACATGACTGCCGAGCAGCCGACCATCATCTACACGCTGACCGACGAGGCGCCGCTGCTGGCGACCTACGCGTTCCTGCCGATCATTCGCACGTTCACCGAGCCGGCGGGCATCAACGTCGAGACCAGTGACATCTCGGTGGCCGCACGCATTCTCGCGGAGTTCTCCGACCGCCTCACCGACGAGCAGCGGGTGCCCGACAACCTGGCGCGGCTGGGCGAACTCACGGAGAGTCCCGACACCAACATCATCAAGCTGCCCAACATCAGCGCCTCGGTGCCGCAGCTGTTGGCCGCGATCAAGGAACTCAAGGCGAAGGGCTACGACCTTCCCGACTACCCCGGCGAGCCTAAGAACGACGAAGAAAAAGAGATCAAGGAACGCTACGCCAAGGTCCTCGGCAGCGCGGTCAACCCGGTTCTGCGGCAAGGTAACTCGGATCGTCGCGCCCCCAAGGCGGTCAAGGAGTACGCGCGTCGGCACCCGCACAGCATGGGCGAGTGGTCGATGGCCTCGCGCACACACGTGGCGACGATGAAGACCGGTGACTTCTACGACGGCGAGAAGTCGATGACGCTGGACAAGGACCGCAGGGTCAAGATGGTGCTCGAAACTAAGAGCGGCGAGACGATCGTGCTCAAGCCGGAGGTGGCGCTCGACGACGGCGACATCATCGACAGCATGTTCATGAGCAAAAAGGCGCTCTGCGAATTCTTCGAAGAACAGATCGAGGACGCCTACAAGACCGGCGTGATGTTCTCGCTGCACGTCAAGGCGACGATGATGAAGGTGTCGCACCCGATCGTGTTCGGCCACGCGGTGAAGGTGTTCTACAAGGACGCGTTCGCCAAGCACCAGAAGGTGCTCGACGAGCTCGGCGTGAACGTCAACAACGGCATGTCCGACCTCTACGACAAGATCCAGGCGCTGCCCGCCTCGCAGCGTGAGGAGATCGTCCAGGACATCCACGCCGTGCACGAGCACCGGCCGGAACTGGCGATGGTGGATTCGGCCCGCGGCATCACGAACTTCCATTCGCCGAGCGATGTGATCGTCGACGCGTCCATGCCCGCCATGATCCGGCTCGGCGGCAAGATGTACGGCGCCGACGGGCGGACCAAGGACACCAAGGCGGTCAACCCCGAGTCCACATTCAGTCGGATCTACCAGGAGATGGTCAACTTCTGTAAGACCCACGGGCAGTTCGATCCGACGACCATCGGCACCGTGCCCAACGTGGGGCTGATGGCGCAGAAGGCCGAGGAGTACGGCAGCCACGACAAGACGTTCGAGATCCCCGAGGACGGCGTCGCCAACATCGTCGACGTCGACACCGGCGAGGTGCTGATGACCCAGAACGTCGAGGCCGGCGATATCTGGCGCATGCCGGTGGTCAAGGACGCCGCGATCCGCGACTGGGTGAAGCTGGCCGTGACGAGGGCCAGGGCCGCCGACATGACCGCGCTGTTCTGGCTCGACACGGAGCGTCCGCACGAGGTGGAGCTGCGCAAGAAGGTCAAGGAGTACCTTAAGGACCACGACACCGAGGGCCTCCACATCCAGATCATGCCGCAGGTGTGGGCCATGCGGTACACCCTGGAACGGTTGATCCGCGGCCAGGACACCATCGCCGTGACCGGAAACATCCTGCGCGACTACCTGACTGACCTCTTCCCGATCCTGGAGCTGGGCACCAGCGCCAAGATGCTGTCGATCGTGCCGCTGATGGCCGGCGGCGGGATGTACGAGACCGGTGCCGGTGGCTCCGCACCCAAGCACGTCCACCAGCTGGTCGAGGAGAACCACCTGCGCTGGGATTCGCTCGGCGAATACCTCGCTCTGGGAGCATGTTTCGAGGACATCGGGCGCAAGGCCGAGAACAAGCGAGCCGTTCTGCTGGGTAAGACGCTGGACTCGGCCATCGGAAAACTGTTGGACAACAACAAGAGCCCGTCACGCAAGACCGGTGAGCTCGACAACAGGGGCAGCCAGTACTACCTCGCGATGTACTGGGCGCAGGAGCTGGCCGAGCAGACCGACGACAAGGAGCTCGCCGACCACTTCGCGGATCTCGCAAAGTCGTTGGCCGACAACGAGGATGCGATCGTCAACGAACTCGTCGAGGTGCAGGGCGACTCGGTCGACATCGGCGGGTACTACTACCCGGACCCGGAGAAGACCACTGCGGTGATGCGTCCCAGCAAGACGCTGAACTCGGTGCTGGAGGGCGCGACGAGCGAGCCGGTGACGAAGCTCTAGCCGCCCAGCGCCTCACGCGGCTCGGCGGCGTGCCCGTCGATGAAGGCGACGATCAGGTCGGCGACTTGCTGCGGCGCCTCGAACATCGGGATGTGGCCGACGTCCTCGAGATGCGTGACCTGCGTGCTCGACGGCAGCTGCTGGGTGAAGTGGCGGGTGAACCGCGGATGCGGCAGCACCCGGTCCTTCTCGCAGATCACCAGGTGGGTGGGGCACGCGCTTGCGGCCAGTTCCATCAGGCCCGGGGTCAGCAGCGACTTCACCAGCAGCTGGTAGTAGGCCGGGCAGTGGGTGACGTCGTCGATGATGTCGATGAGGTCGTCGTCGGACAACCGGTCCGGCGCGGCGCTGATGGGGAAGTGCGCCAGCCAGCGCGTGAACGGCAGCTTCAGAACGCGTTGCCGGAACGCCAGCGTGAACACCCACACCGGGAAGCCGGCCAAAAACTTGCCGACGATCTCGAATTTCGCCGGCGTGAACTTGCTCCAACCGCCTGCCGGTGCGATCCCGGTCAGCGTGCGGGCCCGTCCGCGGCGCTCCAATTCGAAGGCCACCCACCCGCCGAGCGAGTTGCCGACGATGTGGGCGGTGTCCCAGCCCAGCGCATCCATCCTGCGTTCGACGTCATCGGCCAGCTCGGCGGTGTCCAGGAACCGGTGCCCTTTCACCCCGCCGTTGTGCCCGGGCATCGTCGGGGCCAGCACCTCGTAGCGGCCGGTGTCGGCGATGAGCGGGGCGACCTTCTTCCAGACGTTCTGCGACATCATGAACGGGTGTAGCAACACGATGGGCTCGCCTGAGCCGACGTGGATCGGTGCGCGCTCGGTCATCAGCCCGACAGTAAAGGTGATACCGGCGGTACCGCAAGTGCGTCGGTATGGTCTGCCGCTGTGACCTCGCTGATCGTCAGCACCATCAACGTCAACGGCATCCGCGCTGCGGTCAAAGAGCGCTCGCCGCAGAACCGCGGCCTGTTGCCGTGGCTGGCGTCGACCCCCGCCGACGTGATCTGCCTGCAGGAAACCCGCGCGAACGATGAGCAGCTGACCGCCGCACTGGCGCCCGCCCTGGCCGACGGTTGGCGCCTGGCGTCGGCCGAACCGCACATCAAGGGTCGCAGCGGCGTGGCCGCGCTGTCGCGCCACCCGATCTCGGCGTCGCGGCTGCTCGAGTCCGACGAGTTCGGCGCGCACGGCCGCTATCTGGAGGTCGACACCGCCGGGGTGACGGTCGCGAGCGTCTACGTCCAGACCGGCGAGGCAGAGACGGACCGCCAGCTCGAAAAGGAACGGTTCATGGCCGAGCTCGCCGCTCGGATGGCGACGTTGACCGACCGCGAGGCCGTCGTATGCGGCGACTGGAACATCGCCCACACCACCAACGACATCAAGAACTGGAAGGGAAACCTCAAGAAGTCCGGGTTCCTGCCGGGTGAGCGACAGTGGCTCACCGCGCTGCTCGCCTCGGGTTGGGTGGACGTGGTTCGCGAATTGCACCCCGACCAGCCGGGTCCGTACGCGTGGTGGTCGTGGCGGGGCCGCGCCTTCGACAACGACGCCGGCTGGCGCATCGACTACCAGTTGGCCACCAAGGCGCTGGCGGAGCGGGCCGTCGCTGCCCGGGTGGAGCGCGCCGAGGCGTATGCGCTGCGCTGGTCGGACCACGCGCCGGTGACGGTCGAATACCGGTCGCGTGAAATGATCGGGCGATCATGAGCAGTTCGCCGAAACCCGTCGTCTTCTCCGGGGTCCAACCGACCTCCGACTCGCTGCACCTCGGCAATGCGCTGGGAGCGATCCAGCAGTGGGTCGGCCTCCAGGACGACCACGACGCGTTCTTCTGCGTCGTGGACCTGCACGCGATCACGATCCCGCAAGACCCCGAGCGGCTGAGGCGGCGCACGCTGGTCACCGCCGCGCAGTACCTCGCGCTGGGCATCGACCCGGGCCGGGCCACGGTCTTCGTGCAGAGCCATGTTCCGGCGCACGCCGAATTGGCTTGGGTGCTCGGCTGTTTCACCGGTTTCGGGCAGGCGTCGCGGATGACGCAGTTCAAGGACAAGTCACAGAAGGAAGGCAGCGAGGCCACCACCGTGGGGTTGTTCACCTATCCGGTGCTGATGGCCGCCGATGTGCTGTTGTACGACACCGAGCTCGTGCCGGTCGGGGAGGACCAACGCCAACATCTGGAGCTGGCACGCGATGTGGCGCAACGGGTCAACTCCCGCTTCCCGGACACCTTCGTCATCCCCGAGCCGATGATCCCGAAGGCGACGGCCAAGATCTACGACCTGCAGGACCCGACGTCGAAGATGAGCAAATCCGCGGGAACCGAGGCAGGCCTGATCGCCCTGCTCGATGAGCCGAAGGCCTCGGCCAAAAAGATCCGCTCCGCGGTCACCGACAGCGCACGCGAGGTGCGTTACGACCCCGACGCCAAACCCGGCGTCTCGAACCTGCTGACCATCCAGTCTGCGGTCACCGGCACCGACATCGACAAACTCGTCGACGGTTACGCGGGACGCGGATACGGCGACCTCAAAGCCGACACCGCCGAAGCCGTCGTCGAGTTCGTGACACCGATCAAGGCCAGGGTCGACGAACTGCTCGCCGATCCCGCCGAGTTGGAATCGATTCTGGCGGCCGGTGCCGAGCGTGCCCGCGACGTGTCTGCGACGACACTGCGGCGGGTATATGACCGGTTGGGGTTTCTGCGGCCGGGGGTCTGACGTGGGGAGGCTGGCGTGACACCTCCGGGGGAGCCGGAAGAGAAGCAGGGGTTCGTCGACCGGATGCGCGCGCGGCACGAATGGTTCGACCACGTCATGCGGGCGCAGGAGCGCTACAAGGACAGCAAGGGCGACTTCTACGCCGCAGGCATCACCTACTTCACGGTCTTCGCGATGTTCCCGTTGTTGATGGTCGGTTTCGCCGTCGGCGGTTTCATCCTGGTCAGGCAGCCCGAACTGCTCGCCGAGATCCAGGATCGGATCAGGGCGTCGGTGTCCGGCGACGTCGCCACACAACTCGTCGAGCTGATGGACTCCGCGATCGAGTCCCGCACCTCGGTCGGCATCATCGGGCTGGCCACCGCGGCCTGGGCCGGGCTCGGCTGGATGGCCAACCTGCGCGAGGCGCTGAGCCAGATGTGGGGCCTGATGCGACACGACACCCCCGGTTTCGTGCGCACGAAGCTGTCGGACCTGACGGCCATCGCCGGCTTGTTCCTGGCGATCGCGGCCACCATCGCGCTGACCGTGGTGAGCAGCTCGGGTTTGGCCCGCAAGGCCGTCGAATGGGTTGGGCTGGACGATGTTCCGGGCATGAGCATTCTGCTGCGGGTGATCTCGCTGGCCGTCTCGGTGTTGATCAGCTGGCTGCTGTTCACCTGGATCATCGCGCGGCTGCCCCGCGAGTCGATCAGCTTCAGTTCGGCGATGCGGGCCGGGGTGCTCGCGGCGGTGGCATTCGAGGTCTTCAAACAGGTGGCGTCGATCTACCTGCGCTCGGTGGTGACCGGCCCGGCAGGAGCGACGTTCGGCCCGGTGCTCGGCCTGATGGTGTTCGCCTACATCACCGCTCGGCTCATCCTCTTCGCCACGGCGTGGGCGGCCACGTCGATCGAGAATATGGAGGCCGCACCGCTCCCGCCGCCCGGGCTCGTGCAGATCACCCCCCGGGTGCATGTGCACGAGGGTGTCGGCGTCGGTGGTGTGCTGACCGCCGCTGCGGCGGGAGCCGTTGGCGCGTTGGGGATTTCGCGGCTGCGACGGCGTCAGTGACCCTGGCTGACCAGCTGCAGGCCGACCACGCAACCGACGATGCCGAGCAGCAGTGCCACCTTGATCGGTGACGCGCTCTCCTCGCCGGTGGCCAGCGCATAGATGACGGTGAGCGCGGCGCCCACGCCCACCCACACCGCATAACCGGTGCCGACGGGCAGATCCCGCAATGCGATACCCAGACCGCCCATCGAGATGATCAGTGCCACAACGAAAACCGTTATCGGGATCGGCCGGGTGAAACCTTCCGACTTGCTCAGCGCGACGGCCCACACGGCTTCGAACGCACCCGAAACGATGAGGATGACCCAGGGCATGAAGCAACACCTCCGAAACGCCGTCTTGTCGCTGGCCGGGTACGGCGCCGCTCGTCCGGTGTCAACTGCTGACAGGCCCACCGTAGCAAAGCGGTAACGTCACGCCCGTGCCCCTTGCGACGCCCTGGTCCCGCCGGATGGGCCTCGAGGCGCCGATCGTCAACGCGCCGATGGGCGGCACCGCGGGCGGCGTCCTGGCCGCAGCGGTGTCGCGGGCGGGCTGCCTCGGCATGATCGGCATGGGAAGTTCGGCCACCGCCGCGAAGTTGGCGGCCGAACTCGCGCACGTGTCGGGGCTCGAGCGTCCCTTCGGGATCGGGCTCGTGCACTGGGTGACGGCGGCCGAGCCCGAACTGTTGGAGGTCGCGCTCGCCGCGAAGCCGGCATTGCTGGCCGTCAGCTTCGGTGACGACTGGTCCTGGGTGGGGCAGGCTCACGACGCCGGCGTACCGGTCGCCGCACAAGTGGCCGATGTGACCGGCGCGCGGCGGGCGGTCGACGCCGGTGTCGACGTGATCGTCGCGCGCGGGGCTGAGGGCGGCGGGCACGGCGAGGCGCGCATCGGGACCTTGCCGCTGCTCGCCGAGGTGCTCGACGCGGTGCCGGTGCCCGTACTCGCCGCCGGTGGTATCGGCTCGGGCCGCGGCCTGGCCGCGGTGCTGGCCGCCGGAGCCTCGGGCGCCTGGCTGGGGACCGCGTTCACGACCTGCACCGAAGCGACGACGTCCGATGGTGCGCGCTGGCAGCTGTTGCGCGCATCCGGCGACGATACGGTGACGACCCGCGTCTTCGACATCGCGCTCGAGTACCCCTGGCCGGCAACGCTTCCCGAGCGGGTGCTCCGAAACGAATTCGCCGACCGCTTCGACGGTCGCGAGGGGCTCATCGACGCCGACGCCCGCGCCGAACTCGCCGCCGCCGCGACCGCCGAGGACTACCGGGTGGCGCCCGTCAACGCCGGGCAGGGCGTCGGCATGGTCGCAGAGTCGTGCTCCGCGGCGGAGGTGATCGAACGGCTCTGCGCCGATGCGGAGTTGTTGTTGCGCCGCTGGTGCTAGTGCTGCGGTCGCCGATTCATCGACCGTGCGCCCATGATCAACGAGAACACGATCACGCTGCCGACCACCCCGACACCGACCCGCACCGGCATCGCGTCGATGTCCGACATCATCGGGGCCGCGTTGACCGCGGGGTTGGCGTCGTCGCCGTCCGGGTTGGTTCCCAGCAACGACGGGTCGGGCTCGATCAGTGTGCCGACGCTGGTGCCCGGCGCCGTGGCGAAGCCGTAGTCGAGCAGATGCGCGGCTTGCTCCCACGGTGCGATCGGCTGGCGGGTGCCCTTGAGGAGCACCGCGACGAGCCGACGGCCGTCGCGGTCGGCGGCGCCGACGAACGTCTGCCCGGCGTCGTCGGTGTAGCCGGTCTTACCGCCCATCGCGCCGGGGTAGTTGAGCAACAGCTTGTTGTCGTTCTCGATCGGGTAGCCGACATCGCCGCGGCCGGGGAAGTCGAATGCGCGGGTCAACACGATGTCGCTGAAAACCGGGTTGCGCCAGGCGTACCGGTAGAACAGCGCCATGTCGTAGGCCGAGGTGCTCATGCCGGGACCGTCGAGCCCGGACGGCGTGGCGACCCGGGTGTCGAGGCCACCCAGCTTGCGGGCCAGGTCGTTGAGCTTGTGCAGCGCGGCGTCCCAGCCGCCCATCTGGCGAGCCAGTGCGAACGCGGCGTCGTTGCCCGAATACATCAGCAGCCCGTGCAGCAGGTCGTTGATCGAGTAGTGGCCGCCCTCGCCGACGCCAACCTTGGTGCCCTCCTGGGCGGCATCCTCGGCGGTGCCGGGCACGACCTTGTGGAGCGGCAGTTCCTTGATCGCCTGCATGGCGGTCAACACTTTGACGATGCTGGCGGGCCGGTGCCTGCCGTGCGGATCCTTGGCCGCGATGACGTCGCCGGAGTCGAGGTCGGCGACCACCCATGCCTCGGCGGAGATGTCGTTCGGTAGTGGTGGCGTGCCCGGCGCGGTGATGACGCCGCAGCCGGAGAGCTTCTCGCCGCCCATCGGCGTGGCGGGCACCGGCAGCGGTGCGGGTGGTGCCTGACCGGGTTTGGGGACCTCGGACGCGTCGACCGCGGGTGGTGTCACCTCGCGGTACGGGCATGCGCTCGCCTCGGGGGCAGCCGGCGGCTGCGCGCTTGCCACGGCTGGTCCCGCGGCCACGAACAAGGCCGTGGCCAGTACGGCGGCGCGTTGCAGCGGAATTCGAAACTTCGCCATCGTGACCGCACATTAAGCCGCGAACGGGCCGATCGCGGGTAGGCGCGCTGTGACTGGTGTTACTTGAGTTTCATTTGTGACTTACGGCGGTCAGAGGGACAGCGCCGCCAGGTCGACGTGCGCGACCGCGGGGAAGCCGATGCTGCCCATCCACAGCCGGCCCTCGGACTCGACCAGACCGGTCACCATCCCGAACCGCGGATGCTCGCAGCGGATACCCGCGACGACGTCACCGGTGTCCGGATCGAACGCCACCGCCCACACCTCGGGCTTGATCTGCGGCTGCAGCTTGTCGGGCAGCTTCCACAACAGCTTGCGCAACGCCGGCCAGCGCGGCGCGAGCCATTCGGCAGCGGCGTTGAGCGGTGAGACCATCGCGCACCAGATGCGGCCGTCGGCGCCGGTGGACAGGTTGTCGGGATGGCCGGGCAGATTTGCGCGAAGCGGCGTCACCGACCCGGCGCGCTCACCGGTGAGCCAGAACTTCGACAACCCGCGCCCCATCGTCTCGGCGAACACCAACGCCGACCCGTCGGCGGTGGGGGTCACACCGTTGGCGAAATACAGCCCGGCAACCGCGGTGAGCACGGTGCCGTCGGCGTCGCGCCGAAACAGGCTGCCGCGCGGGCGCGCCTCCATCACCGCACCCTTGAAATGGGCGTAGTCGAACGCGCTCGTCGACTCGGTGAAATAGATTGTGCCGTCCGGTGATTGGGTGACATTGGAGCAGAACATCAATCGCCGGTCATCGACCTCGGCCACGAATGTCTCCACCGTGTCGCTGGCCGGGTCGAGCGACAGCAGGCCGCCGGGACTGGTGCAAACCAGGATGCGGCCGTCGTGGGCGACGTGCATGCCCAGCGGCCGGCCCTCGGTGGTGGCGACGACGACCGGGTCCCCACCGCCGGGGGTGATGCGCACGATGCGGCCGTCGTCGACGCCTGCCCAGATGGCGCCGTCGGCGTCGACGACCACGTCCTCGGGCGCGTTGCCCGGGAGCGGGACGACGGTCAGGTCCGCCGACGGCAGATCTGGAAGGGGATCGACGGGCGGAGGCTGCCAGCGGACGGGATCGATCGGCGGCTTCTTCGGCTTCGGCTTGGTGGACACGCCGCCAGTCTCGCCGAAATGGCATTCCAGCAGGCAGTTACTCGTACTTTCGCTGCTGGAATGCAATTTCGCGCAAACTCAGATGCGGCGGCCGGCCTCGGCGAGCACATCGCGCATGATCTGGTAGATCGCGTCGAACTCCTTCTGACCGCTGATCAGTGGCGGGGCCAACTGCACGACCGGATCGCCGCGGTCGTCGGCGCGGCAGTACAGGCCTGCCTCGAACAGCGCCGGGGTCAAGAAGCCGCGCAGCAGCCGCTCGGACTCCTCGTCGTTGAAGGTCTCCTTGGTGGCCTTGTCCTTCACGAGTTCGATGCCGTAGAAGTAGCCCTCGCCGCGAACGTCACCGACGATCGGCAGGTCGTACAACTGCTCGAGGGTGGCCCGGAATCTCGGCGCGTTCTCCTTGACGTGGTCGTTGAGGCCCTCGCGCTCGAAGATGTCGAGGTTGGCCAGCGCCACCGCCGACGACACCGGATGCCCGCCGAACGTGTAGCCATGTGCGAACGTGGTCTTGCCGTCGTTGAACGGCTCGAACAGCCGGTCGCTGGCGATCATCGCGCCGATCGGCGAGTAGCCGGACGTCAAACCCTTTGCGCAGGTGATGATGTCGGGCACGTAACCGAAGTCGTCACAGGCGAACATCGACCCGATCCGGCCGTATGCGCAGATGACCTCGTCGGACACCAGCAGCACGTCGTACTCGTCGCAGATCTCCCTGACCCGCTCGAAATAGCCTGGCGGAGGCGGGAAGCAGCCGCCCGCGTTCTGCACCGGTTCGAGGAAGACGGCCGCGACGGTGTCGGGCCCCTCGAATTCGATGGCTTCGGCGATGCGGTCGGCGCAGTACTGCCCGAACGCCTTCTCGTCGTCCTGGTATGGCGCGGGGGCGCGGTAGAAGTTGGTGTTGGGCACCCGGAAACCACCGGGTGTCAGCGGCTCGAACGGTGCCTTGAACACCGGTAATCCGGTGATCGCCAACGCCCCCTGCGGTGTGCCGTGGTAGGCGATGGACCGCGAAACCACCTTGTGCTTACCGGGTTTGCCCGTCAGCTTGAAGTAGTTCTTGGCCAGTTTCCACGCCGACTCGACGGCTTCCCCGCCGCCGGTGGTGAAGAACACCCGGTTCAGGTCGCCGGGCGCATAATTGGCGACCCGTTCGGCGAGTTCGATCGCGGTCGGCGTGGCGTAGGACCACAGCGGAAAGAACGCCAGCTGCTCGGCCTGTTTGGCAGCGGCCTCGGCCAGTTCCTGGCGGCCGTGACCGACCTGTACGACGAAAAGCCCCGACAGCCCGTCGATGTAGCTCTTGCCGTTGTTGTCCCAGATCGTGACGCCCTCACCGCGTGTGATGATCGGCGGGGTGATACCGGCGCCGTGCCGGGCGAAGTGACCCCACAGGTGACGGTTGGCTTTCGCGCCGAGCTCGGCCGAAACATCCTGCGCGATATCGGTCGTAGTCATCTAGTGCCCCAATTATATTGCTGCTTAACAAGTTTCAAGTACACGAGAGTTTCGGTGGATATCACTCCCGGCAGGGCACGGATCTGGGTGTTGAGAAGGTCGAGCAGGTCGTCGTCGTCCTCGCAGACCACCTCGACGATGGCGTCGAAGGATCCGGCGGTGAGCACCACGTAGTCGACGGATTCGATGGCGGCCAGCTTCTCGGCGATCTTGGTGGTGTCGCCGGTGCAGCGGATCCCGATCATCGCTTGGCGGGCGAAGCCCAGCTGCATCGGATCGGTGACGGCGACGATCTGCATGACGCCGGCGTCGACCATGCGTTGCACCCGCTGCCGGACGGCGGCCTCCGAAAGCCCGACCGACTTGCCGATGCCCGCATACGAGCGTCGTCCGTCCTGCTGCAGCTTCTCGATGATCTGCTTGCTCAGATCGTCGAGCTGGAACGCAGCACCGGGACGGGACTGGTTGAGTCGGAACGAAACGGGGCCGAGACCGTGCGTAGCACCCGGGGTAGGCATGCCAGTGATTGTGCACGGAATCCGTCGTCAGGGGCAACCACAGCCATGAATTCACTCGTTCAAAGCGCATTCGGCTGCGGGAAAGCGTAGGGGATTGCGTGGCTCGTTGCGGTCGGGTCCGTTAGCGTATGGCCATGACTGCGACATCCGTTTCCACCAGTGTGGCGGGCAGCTGGATCGACGGCGCCGCGGTGGCCACCGGAGGGGCTGCCTTCCGGGTCGTCAACCCCGCAACCGGTGAGGCTGTGGCCGATTATGCGGTGGCCACACCCGCCGACGTGGACACCGCGGTGGCATCTGCTCGGGGCGCGCTGGCCGAGTGGTCGGGGGCCACGCCGGCGGAGCGCTCGGCGGTGCTGTTCACGCTGGCGCAGTTGGCGGGCGCGAGCACCGACGCGCTCGTCGCCGAGGAGGTCAGCCAGACCGGTAAGCCGGTGCGGCTGGCCGCAGAATTCGATGTGCCCGGAAGCGTCGACAACATCGACTTCTTTGCAGGCGCGGCCCGTCACCTGGAAGGCAAGGCGAGCGCCGAGTACTCCGGCGACCACACGTCGAGCATCCGCCGTGAGGCCGTCGGCGTCGTCGCGACGATCACGCCGTGGAACTATCCGCTGCAGATGGCGGTGTGGAAGGTGTTGCCCGCGTTGGCCGCCGGCTGTTCGGTGGTGATCAAACCGTGTGAGCTGACGCCGTTGACCACGTTGACGCTGGCGCGCCTCGCCAAGGAGGCGGGTCTGCCCGATGGCGTCTTCAACGTGGTCACCGGGCTCGGCGCCGACGTCGGCACCGCGCTGGCCGGGCACCGCGACGTCGACGTGGTGACGTTCACCGGTTCGACGCCGGTGGGGCGCAAGGTGATGGCCGCGGCGGCGGTGCACGGGCACCGCGTGCAGCTCGAACTCGGTGGCAAGGCGCCGTTCGTGGTGTTCGACGACGCCGACCTGGATGCGGCGATCCAGGGCGCGGCCGCCGGTGCATTGATCAACACCGGTCAGGACTGCACGGCGGCCACCCGCGCGATCGTCGCGCGCGAGCTCTACGAGGATTTCGTCGCGGGCGTCGGCGAATTGTTCTCCAAGGTCGTCGTCGGCGACCCGCAGGACCCGGACACCGATCTCGGACCGCTGATCTCGATGGCGCACCGCGCCAAGGTGGCAGGCATGGTCGAGCGCGCCCCCGGTCAGGGCGGGCGGATCGTCTGCGGCGGGAGGGCCCCGGACCGACCGGGTTCGTTCTATCTACCGACCGTGATCGCCGACGTCGACGAGCGCTCGGAGGTGTATCGCGACGAGATCTTCGGGCCGGTGCTTACGGTGCGCTCGTTCACCGATGACGAAGACGCGCTGCGGCAGGCCAACGACACCGACTACGGGCTGGCGGCATCGGCGTGGACGCGTGACGTGTACCGCGCGCAGCGGGCCTCGCGGGAGATCAAGGCCGGTTGTGTGTGGATCAACGACCACATCCCGATCATCAGCGAGATGCCGCACGGCGGTGTGGGCGCTTCAGGGTTCGGCAAGGACATGAGCGACTACTCACTCGAGGAGTACCTCACGGTCAAGCACGTGATGAGCGACATCACCGGGGTGGCCGAAAAGGACTGGCACCGCACGGTGTTCACGAAGCGCTAACCGCGCTGAACCACCGGCTCCGCGAACGCCGACTCGGCGGTCCAAGACCCTTGTATCCGGTCGAGCGCCGCACGCTGTTGGGCCTTGACTGCCTTGGCGGCTGCGCGGCCACCGCCCTTTTTCGCCGCCTTCTTCAGGGCACGGCGCCGGCGACGCGTCGGCAGCGAGTCCAGAACGTCGTCGCGGATGCCGGAGAGCTCGCCGCTGGCGCGGCCCGCCGCGATGCGGGCGATCACCCAGCGCCGCTCGTCACGCAGTAATAGTGCCGCGACGATCAGGAAGAACACCAGGCCGCCGAGTATCTTCAGCGGCATCGCCGCCACCGGACCCGGTGCGTTCCAGATGAAGTGCAGCAGCGGGCCGCTCAGCAGCAGTCCGCAAGCGGTGGCCAGCCGCCGACCGGTCGACCAGTGCGACCCGCCGCGGAACGTCGGGAGCAACATCAGCACGCCGACCGACGTCAGCGCCGTGTAGGTCCAGTGCGCCGGCACGGCGGTGAAGAACCGCACGAGGAGATTGCCGCCCGCGCCGACCACATCCGAGTCGAGGTCCTGCAGTGCGCTGTTCGCGGCGTACGACAGGTCCTCCATCAGGTCGAAACCGAAGCCGACGAACATTCCGAGCATCAGTGCGTGCGAAATCCGCTGCAGCACATACCCACACAGCACCAGCACCACCGCTGCGCACAACGCCTTGGACGCCTCTTCGATGATCGGCGCGGTGAGCGAGGCCTGCCAGGCGGTCACAGTCTCCGGTGGGAGCACCAGACTCCACAGCTGGCCGAGCGCATCGTTGCCGATCATCGCCATCGCCACCGCCGTGGTGCCGCCCAGCGCGAAACCGGCCACAAGTGCCTGCGGATAACGCCGACCGCTGCGGAACGGGTCGAACCGGAAAATCAACCACACCATGAAGACGATGAACAGCAGCCACAGCCACGCCAGGTCGAGTTGGGCGTCGACGGTGGCGCGGATGACGGACCAGGAGTCGTCGAGCAGGGCGAGCGTGCCGACGACCAGGGCCACGACGAACACCCAGAACACCTCGGATTCAGGGCGGTACACCACAGGACGCGGTACTTGCACGGAATCGCCGGTCACGGTTGGTCCCTTCTGATCGGTGCCACGACGAGGTCCAGCGGCGGCGCGGGCTGGTCGGCGGTTCCGAGGGTCTGGACCCACACGATCACCTCGTCGTCGGCCAGAAATGCGCAGTCGCCCAACCGGTCGCCGGCCACGAGTTCACACGTCTCGCCGGTCAGGGTGCCGTCGGCGGTGGTGATGGTCTCGCCTGTCATCGCGGCGCTGGCACCGGTGACGCGGTCGGCCCGCATGAGCCGGCGTGCGACAGCGCCCACGTCGCGGCCACCCCGGTCGAAGACCTGCACGATGACGAGCTCGTCCCCTGAGCGGTAGCCGATCCCGTTGCCGAACTCGCGGGCGTCCCAGCCGGACGGGCCCACCACGACGACCTGGTTGCCGTCCTCGCTGGCCACCTGCGCCGTCTCGGAGCCCGGCTGCCATGCGTCGTCGTCGACCATGGCGGCCGCGGCCATCGGGATCCCCGGTACCGCAATCAGTCCCGCCGCCAGCAGCAGCGCTGCCCGAACCTGAATCAACCGCGTCCCCCTCCATAAGTCCGGGTATGTCGAGGGCCGAACCTAGCAAGTGGAGTGCGGCGCCGCGGGCGCGCCACGCTGGAAGTATTGGCGCGGACTAGGCTGGCTGAATGACCGCCAGCGCGCGGGTCGACGAGTTCGAGGAGCTGCGGCCGCACCTGCTGTCCGTCGCCTACCGGCTCACGGGCACGATGGCCGACGCCGAGGACATCGTCCAGGACGCCTGGTTGCGCTGGAGCGCCGCCCACCACGAGTCGATCAAAGATCTGCGGGCCTGGCTCACGACGGTGGTCAGCCGATTGGGCCTGGACCGGCTTCGTTCGGCGGCGCATCGGCGTGAAACCTATGTCGGCCAATGGCTTCCGGAGCCGGTGGTCACCCCGCTGGACGGTGACGACCCGTTGGCGGCGGTGGTCGCCGGTGAAGACGCCCGGTTCGCGGCGATGGTGGTGCTCGAACGGCTCAACCCCGATCAGCGGGTGGCGTTCGTGCTGCACGACGGCTTCTCGGTGCCGTTCGGGGAGGTCGCCGACGTGCTCGGTGTCAGTGCGGCGGCGGCGCGCCAGCTGGCTTCCCGGGCACGGCGTGCCGTCGCCGACGCGCCACCGCCGGTATCCGACGACACCCACAACGAGATCGCCGGAGCGCTGATGGCAGCCCTCGCTGCGGGTGACATGGAAGCCGTTGTGGCACTGCTACATCCCGATGTCACCTTCACCGGCGACTCGAACCGCCGCGCGCCGACCGCGCCGCGCGTCATCCACGGCCCGGAGAAGGTGGCCCGGTTCCTGTTCGGGCTGGCCCGCCGCTATGGACCGGGCTGGCTCGAGACGGGTGTGCCCGCTTTGATCAACGGTCAGTTCGGCAGCTGGACTCCCGGGGCACCCGCCCACGGCGGCTATGCGGAGATGATGCCGCGGGTCACCGCGATGACCGTGCGCGACGGCAAGGTCTGCGCGATATGGGATGTCGCCAACCCGGAAAAGTTCACCGGCTCGCCGCTGAAGGCTCGTCGGTAACCCACGGAACACGGCATGCGTCGCCCGAGCCGAAGCCCTGCTCGGTGATGCCCAGCGCCGAGTACATCCGTGCGCGCATGTTCTCCACGCCGATCTGATACGTCAGCTCGATGACACCGTCGTCGCCGAACCGTCGGCGAAGGTCGTCCACCTGTTCGTCGGTGATGGTGTGCGGATCACCGGTCATCCCGTCGGCGTAGGCGATCGCGGCGCGCTCGTCGTCGGAGAACAGCGGCGACGTCGCGTATTCGTCGATGTGCTTGAGGCGGTCGACGTCAAGGCCGTCGAGGCGCTGCAGCATCGCGCCGAAGTCGACACACCACGAGCATCCGACCGTCCGGGCGGCCCAGAACACCGCGAGCTCGCGGACGCTGGTGGGCAGCTTCTTCGACCCGGACTGCAGCATGCCTTCGTGCACGACGTTGGCGATCATGAGCCGCGGATGGTGCGCGGCCACGGCGAAGGGCTCGGGCACCTCGCCGAAGCGGCGCTTGGCCACGCGGTACAGGAGCTTGGTCAGCAGCGAGGCACGCTGCGGGGGCAGGGGTTCGATGCGGGTTTTCTGTGCGTTTTCGGTCATACCCGTTAGACGAGACAGCCCGCCGAAGTGTGACAGGTCTACTACTAACGCGCGAACATCAACGCGCGCTTGACCTCCTGGATGGCCTGCGTGACCTGGATGCCGCGCGGGCAGGACTCGGTGCAGTTGAACGTCGTTCGGCAGCGCCACACCCCGTCGACCTCGTTGAGTATGTCGAGCCGCTCGGCGGCGGCCTCATCGCGGCTGTCGAAGATGAAGCGGTGCGCGTTGACGATCGCGGCGGGGCCGAAGTAGGACCCCTCGCTCCAGTAGATCGGGCAGCTCGTCGTGCAGCACGCGCACAGGATGCACTTGGTGGTGTCGTCGTAGCGGGCCCGGTCGGTCTGGCTCTGAATACGTTCGCGCGTGGGGGGATTGCCGCTGGTGACCAGGTACGGTTTGATCGCGCGGTAGGCGTCGAAGAACGGTTCCATGTCCACGATCAGGTCCTTCTCCACGGGCAGGCCGCGGATCGGCTCGATCGTGATGGTCAACTGCTTCTTCGGATTCTTCGGCAGCATGTCGCGCATCAGCACCTTGCACGCCAACCGGTTGACCCCGTTGATCCGCATCGCATCCGAACCGCACACTCCGTGCGCGCACGACCGCCGGAACGTCAACGTGCCGTCCAGATACCACTTCACGTAGTGCAGCAGGTTGAGCAGCCGGTCGGTGGGCAGGCACGGAACCCGGAAACTCTGCCAGCCTCCCGAATCGGCGTAGGCGTCGGGCTCTTCCGGATTGAACCGCGCGATCTTCAGCGTCACCATCACCGAACCCTCGGGCACGGGTGGCAGTTCGGGTTCGGCGGTGGCCGGGCCTTTCACGTCAGGCGCGATCGTCATGGTCAGTACTTCCGTTCCATCGGCTCATAGCGGGTCTGGACCACGGGCTTGTAGTCCAGCCGGATGTCGGACAGAAGGTCGGTGCCCTCCTTGTAGGCCATGGTGTGGCGCATGTAGTTGGTGTCGTCGCGGTTGGGGTAGTCCTCGCGGGCATGCCCGCCACGGGACTCCTTGCGGTTCAACGCCCCGACCACGGTGACCTCGGCGAGCTCGAGCAGGAAGCCGAGCTCGATCGCCTCGAGCAGATCGCTGTTGTAGCGCTTGCCCTTGTCGTGCACCGTGATTCGCGAGTACCGCTCCTTGAGTGCGTGGATGTCGGTCAGCGCCTGCTTCAGCGTCTCCTCGGTGCGGAACACCGCGGCGTTGTTGTCCATCGACTGCTGCAGGGCGCCGCGGATGTCGGCGACGCGCTCGTTGCCGTGCTCGGAGAGGATGTCGCCAACCCAGTCGACCACCATGCCCGCCGGATTCTGCGGAAGCGGGACGTGGTCGTGTCCCAGTGCGTAATTGGCCGCGGCGATGCCGGCGCGACGGCCGAACACGTTGATGTCCAGCAGCGAGTTGGTGCCCAGGCGGTTGGCGCCGTGGACGGACACGCACGCGCATTCACCCGCGGCGTAGAGGCCGGGGATGATCGTCGTGTTGTCGCGCAGCACCTGGCCGTTGACGTTGGTCGGGATGCCGCCCATCACGTAGTGGCACGTCGGGTAGACCGGTACCAGCTCCTTGACCGGGTCGACGCCCAGGTACGTGCGGGCGAACTCGGTGATGTCGGGCAGCTTGGCTTCGAGCACGTCCTCGCCGAGGTGGCGTACGTCGATGTAGACGTAGTCCTTGTTCGGCCCCGCGCCGCGGCCCTCAAGCACCTCGAGCACCATCGACCTGGCGACGATGTCGCGCGGTGCCAGGTCGACGATCGTCGGCGCGTAGCGCTCCATGAAGCGCTCGCCGTCACCGTTGAGCAACCGGCCGCCCTCACCGCGCACCGCCTCGGAGATCAGGATGCCGAGGCCGGCCAGGCCGGTCGGATGGAACTGGTGAAACTCCATGTCCTCCAAGGGAAGTCCCTTGCGGAAGATGATGCCGAGGCCGTCCCCGGTCAACGTGTGCGCATTGGAGGTCGTCTTGTACATCCGCCCCGACCCGCCCGTGGCGAACACGATGGCCTTGGCGTGGAAGACATGGATGTCGCCGGTGGCCAGCTCATAGGCGATGACGCCGGTGGCCACGGGGCCTGACTGCGTCTCGGTGATCGAGATGTCCAGCGCGTAGAACTCGTTGAAGAACTCGACGTCGTGCTTGACGCAGTTTTGATACAGCGTCTGCAGGATCATGTGGCCGGTGCGGTCGGCGGCATAACAGGCCCGGCGCACCGGAGCCTTGCCGTGATCGCGGGTGTGCCCGCCGAAGCGGCGCTGGTCGATGCGGCCCTCGGGGGTGCGGTTAAACGGCATCCCCATCTTCTCGAGGTCCAGCACCGCGTCGATGGCTTCCTTGCACATGATCTCGACGGCGTCCTGATCGGCGAGATAGTCGCCGCCCTTGACGGTGTCGAAAGTGTGCCACTCCCAGTTGTCCTCTTCGACGTTGGCCAGCGCCGCGCACATCCCGCCCTGGGCCGCGCCGGTGTGGCTGCGCGTCGGGTACAGCTTGGTCAGCACCGCGGTGCGGGCTCGCGGACCCGCCTCCACCGCTGCGCGCATACCGGCCCCGCCCGCACCGACGATGACGACGTCGTAGCGATGTTCCTGAATCATGTGAAGCTCACCCTCATGAGATGTTCGCGTCGAAGGTCACCAGCACGTAACTGCCCAGCACCAGGGTGAATCCGGTCGCCAGCAGCAACAGCGAGTTCAGCCAGAATTTCGTGGTGTTCTTGCGCGCGTAGTCACCGATGATCGTGCGCAGGCCGTTGGCTCCGTGCAGCTGGGCCAGCCACAGCAGCGCCATGTCCCAGATCTGCCAGAACGGTGACGCCCAGCGTTCGGCGACGTAGTTGAAGTCGATGCGGTAGACCCCGTCCTCCCACATCAGCATCACGAACAGGTGGCCGAGCGCCAGAAAGACCAGCGCGACACCCGAGAACCGCATGAACAGCCATGCGTATTTCTCGAAGTAGGGGATGCCGCGCGGACGCC
Source organism: Mycobacterium neumannii (assembly GCF_002245615.1). Classification (NCBI taxonomy): domain Bacteria; kingdom Bacillati; phylum Actinomycetota; class Actinomycetes; order Mycobacteriales; family Mycobacteriaceae; genus Mycobacterium; species Mycobacterium neumannii. The sequence continues at coordinate 105,404 of NZ_NKCO01000016.1, forward strand.
GAGGTGCCCGTGGGTGGTCCAGGCCGGCCGGCCTGTCGTGCTCCTTTTGCATCACCGGGGCGATGCGGCCCTCGCGGTGGTGCGGCGTCCAGGCTCCCGCGGGCCCGCCGGCTGGTGCGCTCACAGGAACCGCTCCGCCATGTGCATGCCGATGATGCCGAGGGACGGGATGAAGATCGCCAGGAAGACACCGACCACGATCCACAGCATCACCCGCTGATAGCGCGCGCCGTGCTGCCAGAAGTCGATGAGGATCACTCGGATGCCGTTGAGGGCGTGGTAGAGCACCGCGACGACCAGCCCGATCTCCATCAGCCCGATCAGCGGAGTCTTGTAGGTCTCGATGACCTCGTTATAGGCCTGCGGGCTGACCCGCACCAGCGCCGTGTCGAGCACGTGCACGAACAGGAAGAAGAAGATCGTCGCACCGGTGATGCGGTGCAGCACCCAGGACCACATCCCGGGATCGCCGCGGTAGAGGGTTCGTCTGCGCGACGGTTGCGATCGTGGAGCCGCTTGGCTCTCGGGTGTCGCAGTACTCATCTGGCCTCCAACGCCTTCGGTGGACGATTGGGCTTCGGAGCTGCACCGGGCGGCAGGTTCCTTCCTGGCGGTCGGTTCCGGTTCGTGCACTTCACCCAAACCTCGGGGCGACTCTAAACCCAGTTGTACTGCTAAACGAACTACGGTTTAGCCGTCGATGTCTTGAAAAACGCCGAAGTTAGGGTTGCCTATTCCTATTCCCGGCTTCGGGGAGGGGACATCGGAATGCATTCAGAACCGGCCGGGCGAGGGTGGGACGATGTCGGAGATCAATTGGAATACGTTGCGTCACAGGGCAACTGAAGTGTCCAGGGCAGCGTACGCGCCATATTCGGGGTTCGCGGTCGGCGCGGCCGCCCTGGTCGACGACGGGCGGGTGGCGACTGGTTGCAATGTGGAAAATGTCTCATATGGTCTTGGTCTCTGTGCGGAGTGCGCGGTGGTCTGCGACCTGCATTCGGGCGGCGGCGGGCGACTGATCGCGCTGTCGTGCGTCGACGCGGCGGGGGAGCTGCTCATGCCGTGCGGCCGGTGTCGTCAGGTGCTGCTCGAGCACGGCGGGCCGGAGATGCTGATCGACCATCCGGGCGGACCGCGGCCGCTGGCCGAGCTGCTTCCCGACGCGTTCGGCCCGCAGGACCTGGCCCGTCGGGAGGGGCCGCGGGATGGGGAAACTCCGTGACGCAGTTCACATTTGACGCACCCGGCCCGATGTCGCATCCGTTTGATGCTCCGACGGTGATCCGGACCAAGCGCGACGGTGGCGTGCTCTCCGATGCGGCGATCGACTGGGTGATCGACGCCTACACCCATGGCCGGGTGGCCGACGAGCAGATGTCGGCGTTGCTGATGGCGATCTTCCTGCGCGGTATGACGGCAGCCGAGATCGCCCGTTGGACGGCGGCGATGGTCGCCTCCGGCGAGCAAATGGACTTCAGCGATCTCCGTCGCGGCGGAAAGCCTCTGGCGTTGGTGGACAAGCACTCCACCGGTGGTGTCGGGGACAAGACCACCATCCCGCTGGTGCCCGTCGTGATGGCCTGCGGCGGCGCGGTGCCCCAGGCCGCCGGACGAGGCCTCGGCCATACCGGCGGCACGCTCGACAAGCTGGAGTCCATCGCCGGGTTCACCGCTGAGATCTCCAAACACCAGATCCGCCAACAGCTTTGCGACCTGGGCGCTGCGATCTTCGCTGCCGGTGAACTGGCACCCGCCGACCGCAAGATCTATGCGCTGCGCGACATCACGGCGACCACGGAGTCGCTGCCGTTGATCGCGAGTTCGGTGATGAGCAAGAAGATCGCGGAGGGCGCCAACGCATTGGTGCTCGACACCAAGGTCGGTTCGGGTGCATTCCTGAAGACGGACGAGGAGTCGCGGGAGCTGGCCCGCACGATGGTCGAACTGGGCACCGCGCACGGCCTGACCACCCGGGCGGTGCTGACCGACATGTCCACACCGCTGGGCCGCGCCGTCGGCAATGCCGTGGAGGTGGCCGAATCGCTGGAGGTGCTCGCCGGTGGCGGTCCGCCCGACGTGGTCGAGCTCACGGTCACCCTGGCCTCCGAGATGCTCGATGCCGCGGGCCTCGACGGTGTGGACCCGGCCCAGACCCTTGCGGACGGCTCGGCGATGGACCGGTTCCGCGACCTCGTCGCCGCACAGGGCGGTGATCTGGGCCAGGACCTGCCCGTCGGTCCTCACGCCGAAACCATCACGGCGCCGCGCGATGGCAGGATGGAGAGCATCGACGCGATGGCGGTGGGTCTGGCGGTGTGGCGGCTCGGAGCGGGCCGCTCCGCTCCTGGTGAGCGGGTCCAGCCGGGCGCGGGGATGTACATCCACCGGCGGGTGGGCGAACCGGTGAGCGCCGGAGAGCCGCTGTTCACGCTGTACACCGAGACCCCCGACCGTTTCGACGGGGCGATCGCCGAACTGTCCGGCGGCTGGGCCGTCGGCGACGCCGAACCGCCGGCGCGTCCGCTGATCATCGACCGAATCACGAGCGGAGACTGACCGGAGACCGACATGACGACGCTTTCGCTGGACTCAATCAGACAAGCGCCCAAGGCGCTGCTGCACGACCACCTGGACGGCGGGTTGCGGCCCGCGACCGTCCTGGAGCTGGCCGAGGCGACGGGTTACGACGACCTTCCGGCCACCGATGTCGACGAGCTGGCGACGTTCTTCCGCACCGCCGCACACAGCGGATCGCTGGTGCGCTATCTGGAGCCGTTCGCTCACACCGTCGGCGTCATGCAGACACCCGAGGCGCTGCACCGGGTGGCCTACGAGTGCGTCGAGGATCTCGCCGCCGACAACGTGGTCTACGCCGAGGTTCGCTTCGCCCCCGAACTGCACATCGACGGTGGGCTGTCGCTGGACGCCGTCGTCGACGCGGTGATGGCCGGGTTCGCCGACGGTGAGAAGGCGGCCAGCGCCGAAGGGCGGACGATCACCGTGCGCTGCCTGGTGACCGCGATGCGGCACGCGGCGCGTTCACTCGAGATCGCCGAATTGGCGGTTCGGTTCCGCGACAAGGGCGTTGTCGGTTTCGACATCGCGGGTGCAGAAGCCGGCCATCCGCCGACACGGCATCTCGACGCCTTCGAGTACATGCGAGGCAACAACGCGCGCTTCACGATTCACGCGGGGGAGGCCTTCGGTCTGCCGTCGATCCACGAGGCGATCGCCTACTGCGGCGCCGACCGCCTCGGCCACGGTGTGCGCATCGTCGATGACATCACCGTCGCACCTGACGGCACCGCGCAACTGGGCCGGCTCGCGGCACTGCTGCGCGACAAGCGGATCCCGTTCGAGATGTGTCCCTCGTCCAACGTGCAGACCGGTGCGGTGGCCAGCATCGCCGAGCATCCGTTCGACCTGTTGGCGCGGCTGCGCTTCCGCGTCACCGTTAACACCGACAACCGGCTGATGAGCGATACGACGATGAGCCAGGAGATGCTGCGCCTGGTCGAGACCTTCGGCTACGGCTGGAGCGATCTGCAGCGGTTCACGATCAACGCGATGAAGTCGGCGTTCGTCTCGTTCGACGAGCGCCTGTCGATCATCGACGACGTCATCAAGCCGCGGTACGCCGTCCTGATCGGCTGACCAGCACCCCCGCGAGCGGCCGTGTTTGCACACGGACACGCCGCGTCCGCTTGACAGTTTGCGGTCGCTCGCGGTTGACGAGTGTCTATTCGGGACGAAGCCGCGACTCGACGAACGCCTCCAACGCCTCCCATTGTTCGACGGCCTTGGCGTACGGCGGGCTCGGTGCGCGGACGGTGCCGGGTTCCAGGACGTGCGCGATCAGCCTTCCGAGCGGCTGGTCCGCATCGAGGGTCTGGTCGACGGTCGTGTCTTCCGAGTAGTCGCCGACATCGCGGAGCAGTTCGACGGCGAGCTCCAATTGGTCGCGATCCAACGCGTCGGGCCCGTCCGCGAGATCGTCGACGATGCCCGTCAACACGTAGACGTTGTCGTCGGTGATCTCGACCTGAAGCGAGCCGTCGGTGGCGGCCGTGCGGATGTCGTCGTAGGTGGCAAGACCCGACAGGTCGTGGTCGTGTTCGTCGGCCAGGTAGCGCGCCAGTGCTCGCTCGGAACCGAACACGCTGATACGCCCGTTGCGGCCGAGGAAGACCGGCTGATCGTCGAGGTAGCAGCGCAGCGTGTAGTAGGTTCCCGCGCTCGTCATCAACCGGACCGGGTCGATGCCGACCTTGAGCCAGAAGTCCTCGTCGCTGCCCAGCACCTGGCTCTGCGCCTGGGAGCTCAGGGCGTCGGACTCCTCTTCCTCGGCCTCGTCCGGGGATTCGGCCTCGGAAACCTCTTCGACCAGCTCGCCCTCTTCGGGTTCCGGCGCCGGCTCGGCCAGCTCGGCTTCGGCCTTCTGCGAGGCGGCGGCGTCGACGTCGGGGATTGTGATCACCTCGTCGAGCGCGTCGACGACGTTGTCCCAGGCCCGGGCGATGACCGCCTCGATCTCGCCCCACCGTTTGCGTCCGCTGCGACCGGAGAAGGCCTCGATCCCGCCGCCGAGCGTGCCCAGCACCGGGTTGCCGTTGAAAAACCTTGTGACGACCGGAAGTTCGCACACCGAGCCGAGCGACGAGACGATCACCAGTGTGCGGTGCAGCTGCCGAACCGCGTCCTCGCTGACCTTCTCGGCGACGATCTCCGGCACGCCGATCACGTCGTACTGGTGCTCCTCGACCGGGTCCAGGCGGTGGGCGTTGGCCTCGGTGATCTTGGTCCATGCGGGGTGATCGACCAGGTCGTTGTCCTTGTCGGCCCTGACGAACGCGACCAGGTCGGCGACCGACTCGAACCCGTACAGATCCTCGTCCTTGCCGAGGAACGCCTCCCACTCGTCGCCGCCATCACGCCAGCGTGGAGCCCACAACGTGTAGAGGTCGCCCTTGGTCAAGCCGAGCCGGATCGCCACGATGTCAGCAGCCATGCGGCACAGGATAGCCACTCGACCCGCACGCCCCTGCGCGGAGCAGGGCCCAACGGTAGCGAGCCGCTTCGGAGGGTTCGTGTGGTCGGCGCGCGAAATCAGCCCACCTTCGGGAGCAGCTAGGGCAGGCTGGCGTGATGACGGAAGCCACCGACCTGGTCGATGCGGTGGTCGACCTGAGCCAGGTGTTGGCACGGACGACATTTCCGCTACCTGCGCCGTCGGCGTGGCCGGCCGAGCGTGACCGCCGCGAGCTGGCCGGGCAGCTGGCCGACTATCTGATTCCTCGGTTGCGCAGTATCGACGCCCCGCTGCTGGCGGTCGTCGGTGGCTCCACGGGCGCCGGGAAGTCGACGCTGATCAACTCATTGGTCGGTGTCGATGTGAGCCCGGCAGGTGTGCTGCGGCCAACCACCCGGGGGCCGGTGATCGTGTGCCATCCGACAGACCTGATGTGGTTCACCGACAATCGGATCCTGCCGCAGTTGCCGCGCTCGTCGGGGCCCGATGGCCTGCGGTTGGCGACAAATACGGGTATCGGCCCCGGGCTCGCGCTGCTCGACGCTCCGGATATCGACAGCGTGGTGAGCACGAACCGGGAGCTCGCGGCCACTCTGCTGGCCGCCGCCGACCTGTGGATCTTCCTGACCACCGCGGCCCGCTACGCCGACGCGGTGCCTTGGCAGCTGCTGCACACAGCGCGGGACCGGGGGACGGCGATCGCCATCGTGCTCGACCGCTGCCCGCCGGAAGCGGTGAGGGACATCGGTGCGCACCTGTCGGACATGCTCGCAGCCAATGGGTTGGGAGGCGCGCCGCTGTTCGTTATCGTCGAGCAGTCGTTACGAGGCGGGCTGTTGCGGGAGAAGGCGATCGCCCCAATCCGCTCGTGGCTGGCGAGCCTGACCGCGGATGCGGAGCAGCGTGCCGCGGTGGTCCGCTACACCTTGGACGGGGCACTCCGCAGCCTCGCGCCTCGGGCATACGCGTTGGCCGAGGCGGCCGATGAGCAGGCCGCGGTGCGCAAGCAGCTGGAGTCGTGTGTGTCTTCGTCCTATGCGGGCGCGCTGGCGCGGGTGGAAGAGGCGATCCGCGATGGCGCGTTGCTGCGCGGCGAGGTGCTGGCTCGCTGGCAGGACGTCGTCGGAACCGGCGAATTCCTGCGCAAACTGGAGTCGCGCGTCGGCCGAATCCGCGACCGGGTGGTGGCCGCGGTTAGCGGGCGGCCCACCCCCGTCGAGGAACTGGGTTCAGCATTGGAGTCCGGCATCGCGACGGTTGTTCAGGCCGCAGTGGAGGATGCCACCGAGACGGCGTACGGCTGCTGGGCCCGGCACCAGGCCGGAGCAAGCCTGCTGACCGACGCATTGGCCCGTCCCGCTGCCGGGCTGGCCGAGGCCGTGGAGCGGATGGTCCGCGACTGGCAGGAGTTTGTGCTCGAACTTGTGCGTACGGAGGGCGCGTCGAAGCGGACGGGGGCACGACTGGCCTCCTACGGCGTCAATGGTGCGGGACTGGTGGTCATGTTGGCGGTGTTCAGCCAGACGGCCGGGCTGACCGGCGCGGAGATAGCGGTGGCGGGCGGCACGACGGTGGCCAGCCAGAAGGTCCTCGAGGCGATCTTCGGCGAGCAAGCGGTCCGCGGCTTGGCCCGGCGGGCCCGCGAGGAGCTGCTGGTCCGCGTCGACGGGCTGTTGCACCAGGACGCCGCTCGGTACGACGAGGTGCTCGGGGCGGCGTCGGCGATGATCTCCGGTGACCAGTTGCGAGTGGCCGCCGATCGCATGGCGGCGGTGCTGCGGTGACGCTGACCGATCGCCTGGCGGCGTTGTCGGCGATCACCGCGCTGGGGGACGGTCGCCTTCCTGACGAGCTGCTCGCCGAACTGCGAGGCCTGGACCAGCGTGCCGGAACTCGGTTACGGCTGTCGGGTGAGAACACCGTGGTTGCGTTGGCCGGCGCGACCGGCAGCGGGAAGTCGTCGTTGTTCAACGCCATCGTCGGCGCGCCTCTGGCAGTGGTCGGCGTACGCCGACCGACGACGTCGGCCACCCAGGCCGTTGTGTTCGGGCGTTCGGGCGCAACGGAACTGTTGGATTGGTTGGAGATCGGGACTCGGCAGTACAGCGACGCGTCGGCGGCCCCGGAGTTGTCCGGCCTGGTGCTGCTCGACCTGCCGGATCACGACTCCACCGAGTTGTCCCATCGGGCCGAGGTGGACCGGCTGGTGCGCCTTGTCGACGCCTTTGTCTGGGTGCTCGATCCGCAGAAGTACGCAGACGCGGTGCTACACGACTCCTATCTGCGACCGCTGGCCGCGCACCGAGATGTGATGGCGGTAGTGCTCAACCAGTCCGACCGGCTCTCGTCTTCCGATGTGGACGCGTGTGTGCGCGACCTCCACCGGCTGCTGGCCGACGACGGGTTGGCCGGGGTGCCCGTGCTGGCGACGTCGGCGGTCACACCCGACTGGGTGGCCCCCCTGCACGACTTCTTGGCCGCCACCGTGGCCGACCATCGAGCCCGGACCGCGCGGGTCAGCGCGGATCTGGATGCGACAGCCGCCCGCGTTGCCCCGCTGATACCGCAGCGGCGTTCCGATCCCGCGCTGCGCGACGGCGGACGACGGCTGCAGAGCGCGCTGGCGGCGGCGGCCGGTGTTCCCACCGTCGTGGCCGCGGTCGGCCGGGCCTATGATCGACGCGGGTTGGCCGCGGTCGGTTGGCCGCCGCTGCGCTGGCTGGCCAAAGTACGACCAGATCCGTTGCGGCGGTTAGGAATAAGTCAGCCCGACGGGCATGACGAAGTACTTCGTCGCACGTCGTTACCCTCGGCATCTGCGGCCTCGCGCGCGGCAGTTGACACCGCCGTCCGCTCGCTGGCCGACGTCGCGTCGACTGGGCTGCCGGCACCGTGGCCTCGTAAAATGTTGGAGGCAGCCAAGTCTCGGACGGCAGACGTGCCCGATGCGCTCGACAGAGTCGTCGGCGGAACCAACCTCGGCCTGGACCGTGCGCCGCGGTGGTGGGCGTTGGTCGGCGTGTTCCAGTGGGCGTTGCTCGCCGCGGCGGTTGTGGGCGGAGCGTCACTCGGGGTGATCGCCGTGTTGGCCTACCTGCAGATCGATGTCGAGGCCCCGTCACTCGGACCATTCGCCTGGCCCACAGTGCTTGTCGTCGGCGGACTCGCCCTCGGCCTGGCGCTGCGGGTGATCATTCGGCCCTTCGTTGCGGTGGGCGCGGCGCGACGCAGACGACGGGCGGCAGCGGAACTGCGGCGGCGGGTGGACGCGGTGGGAGACGAGCTCATCCTGGCACCGCTGCGGGCGGAACTGGCCGTTTACGAGCAACTTTCGGCGGCTGTCCACCGGCTCGGCCGTGGCTGAGGCGCCCCCAACTACGCGCAAACCATGGTGATGCCCTCACGCCGTCGGCCGCCAGAATCCCTGGAAGCCCTGTCCGGCGTTCGTCGTCCGGATCGGCGACAACTTCACCGGGTCGCCGGCCTCGATCATCTGGCCGTTGCCGACCACCATCGCCACGTGGCCGTCCCACACCGCGAGGTCACCAGGCCTCAGGTCGCCCGGCGACACGGGCGCGCCGACATCCTGTTCCTGCGCCAACCGTGGCAGGGCCAAACCGGCTTCGGAGTAGGCCCACTGCGTCAGGCCGCTGCAGTCCAGGCCGACGCCCGGTGTGGTGCCGCCCCAGTCGTACGGCACCCCCAGTTGGGTCAGGGCATACCTGACGGCGCTCGCGGCCGTCGCGTTCGGTGCGGTCGCGGTGCTGCCGTCGGGTAACCGCACCGCCACGCCGTCGCCGAAGGTCGCCGCGTCCGGGGTCGGAGCATCGGGGCGGGACAACTCGGCGACGTCGCGCACCAGCGAGGCCAGCCCCGCCGGGTTCGCACCGAACCCGCCTGAAGGCGAACCCAGCCCTCCGGCGCCGGTCGGCAGTCCCGCACCACCAACGCCGAATCCCGATGACGGCACCGTCGGGGCGGTGAACCCCGCGGGCGCGGTCGGCGCCGGCCCGGCAGCCGGCGCAGGCGGCGGGGTGGGAAGACCTGCGGCATGCCCGTCCAGTTCGGCGCGCAATTCCTCGACGACCGCCAGGGCCTCTTCTAGTGATCGCCGCGCCTCGGCGACCAGCTCCTCCGTCAGCCCCGGCGAGTCGGGGAACGGCTCGAGCGCGGCCGCCCGCGCCTCGAAAGCGTCCACGATGTCGCTCAGGCGCTCACGAGCCCGCGCCACCGCGGCGCCGGCCGCCTCAGCCGCCGAGCCGAGCCGCCCCACCCGCTGCGCGAGCTCGTCGGTTTGTGCGACGGCGGCGGTGAACACGCCCGCGGCAGCATCAGCACCCGCGCCCGCCCAGTGCTGCGCCGCGCGGCCCCACGCCTGGCCGACTGACGCCGACACCTCCCTCAGTGCGTTGTGCACATCGCGCAGTGCGGTCGTGAGCTCGGCACCCGAGCCCGAGCCGACCAGCGACTGGACGTCCCGCAGAGGCGCCGCCAGCCCGGCGACCAACGCATTGGGCATCGTCAGACGCCAAGTACCCGGGCGCCCGCGCGGTCGTCGGCGTCGTCATAGGCGAGCGCCGTCCGGTATGCGGCCTCACCGCTCGCCGACGCGTGATCGCGCAGCGAAGCCACCATGCGGGCCTCACGCTCGACGGCGGCGGCCAGCGCCGCGAGGAACGGCCGACCGACGGGTCCGAATGCAGCAGCGGATGTGGTGAGGGCGGCGAGCTTCGAGGCGATGGCCGACAGTTCGTCGGCATGCGCGGCGGTGGTCGCGGCCAATGCCCGGACCGCGTCGGTGTCAGCGTGCATATGGAGTAGGACGCGGCGCGGCGACCCTCGGTTCCCGCTATGGTCGCCCCATGGATGTGCGCGTGGTCGATCACCCGCTGGCGGCCGCGCGACTGACCACTCTGCGCGACGAGAACACCAACAACGCCGCCTTCCGGGCGGCACTGCGCGATCTCACGCTGATGCTGGTGTACGAGGCCACCCGCGACGCCGCGGTCGAAACCGTGCCGGTGCGCACCCCCCTCACCGAGACGACCGGCTGCCGACTGGCCAATCCGCCGCTGCTCGTGCCGGTGTTACGCGCCGGCCTCGGCATGGTGGACCAGGCGCACGCGCTGATACCCGAGGCGCGCGTCGGCTTCGTCGGCGTGGCACGCAACGAGGAAACGCATCAGCCGACACCGTATTTGGAGTCCCTGCCCGAGGATTTGAGCACGCAGCCGGTGATCGTGCTGGACCCGATGCTCGCGACGGGCGGATCGATGGTGCACACCGTCGAACTGCTGTATTCGCGCGGGGCCGTTGACATCACGGCGGTCTGCGTCGTCGTGGCCCCCGAAGGCCTTGCCGCACTGGGGAAGGCGGCTCCGAACATCCGGCTGGTCACCGCGACGATCGACGAATGCCTCAACGACATCGCCTACATCGTGCCGGGTCTCGGCGACGCGGGGGACCGTCAGTTCGGTCCACGTTGACGCCTGGCATTCACCAACGCGTGGCGACTTCCCGCAACTCGTCCTGCAGGCGCCGAGCGCGATCCTGGGCCCCTGCCGGATCGTCGACGTCGCTACAGCGAACCTCGATGTAGGACTTCACCTTCGGTTCGGTACCGGAGGGACGCACGACGATGCGCACCGAGACGTCGTCGTCGCCTCCGGACATGACCAATGCGTCGGTGCCCTCTTCGGGCAGCAGGTCGGTGACGGTCACGTCGTATCCGGCGATGCTCTCGGGTGGCGTCTCCCGCAGACGTTTCATCACCTCGGCGGTCTCGTGGGTGTCCTCGACGAGTCGCGACACCGCGGTCGTGGTGTGCACACCGTGGCGGCGGGCCAGGTCCTCGAGTGCATCGAGCAGTGTGTGCCCGCGGTCGCGCAGCGCGACGATCAGATCGCAGATCAACACCGCCGCGCTGATGCCGTCCTTGTCCCGGACCGCGGACGGATCGACGCAGTGCCCGATCGCTTCTTCATAGGCGTACACCAGCGTGCTGCCGGGCAGGTCGACGTCGGCTCGGGACAGCCACTTGAAGCCGGTGGGCGTCTCGACGTGCTGTGCACCGTGCTCGCGCGCGATCGCCGCGAGCATGCGCGACGACACTAGGGTGCTGGCCACGACCGTCGTCTCCATGACCGGTCCCGGCTCGATCTGCGAGAGGATGTAATCGCCGAGCAGCCAACCCGTTTCGTCGCCGGAGAGCATCCGCCACCCATCGGACGTGGGAACGCCGACCGCACATCGGTCGGCGTCGGGGTCCAGTGCTATTGCGACTTCTGCGTCGACGTCGCCGGCCAATCTCAGGACCGCTTCGACCGCCTCGGGCTCTTCGGGGTTGGCGGTGGAGACGGTGGGGAAGTCGGGGTCGGGTGCGAACTGCTCGTCGACGACGTGCACGTCAGGCAGTCCGGCGCGCACGAACGCGTCGAGCGCGAACTCCCCACCCACACCGTGCAGCGGGGTGAACGCAATGCGGACCGCTCCGTGTGTGTGCCGGACATTCGCGGCGCGTTCGACATAGCGCTGTACTTCGTCGACGCCGCCCGGGGTGACCTCCTGCCGGGGGATCTCGTCGGCGTGCGGTGCCTCGGCCATGGCCGCCTCGATCTCGCGGTCGGTGGGCGAGTTGATCGGGAAGCCGCCGCCGAAGAACACCTTGAAACCGTTATCGGACGGCGGATTGTGCGAGGCCGTGATCTGGATACCCGCCGCCGCGGGGCGATGGCGCACCGCGAACGCGAGGGTCGGCGTGGGCACGGCGGTGAAGAACAGGGTCACGGGAAAGCCCTGCGCAGCAAGCACTTCGGCGGCCGCCAGCGCGAAGTCGTCGGACCCGTGCCGGGCGTCGCGCCCGACGATAACGTCCTGGCCGGCCAAGCCCCGGTCCTTGAGCACCTTGGCCACAGCCCAGCTGGCCCGCAGCACGACGGCGAGGTTCATCCCGCCGGGGCCACCGCGCAACGGCCCGCGCAGACCGGCGGTGCCGAACGTCAAGGGGTGTGCGAACAGCTGCTCGAGCTCTTCATCGGAACACTCCGAGAGCTCGGCGGCGGTCTTGGGATCCGGGTCATGAGAGATCCACTCCTGCGCAGTACTTGTGGCCGGCGACGCAGTCATGCGGTTAGTGTGCCCAGTTTCACGGCCGCATATTCCGGCGATTTCGACCTCAGAGCCGGGCGATGACCGCCGCCAGCAGGGTGCCCATCCGCGTCGCCGACTGACGGCCGGCCTCCAACACCTCTTCGTGGTTGAGCGGCTGCCCGGTCATGCCCGCCGCGAGGTTCGTGACCAGCGAGACTCCGAGCACCTGCGCGCCGGCTTCGCGGGCGGCGATGGTCTCGTGCACGGTCGACATTCCGACGAGGTCGGCGCCCACGGTGCGCAGCATCCGGATCTCGGCGGGCGTCTCGTACTGCGGCCCCGGCAGGCCGGCGTAGACGCCGTCGACCAGCGTCGGGTCGATCTCCCTGGCGAGCTCGCGCAGGCGCGGGGCGTACGCGTCGACCATGTTGACGAACCGGGCACCCACCAGCGGTGACCGTCCGGTCAGGTTGAGGTGGTCGCTGATCAGCACCGGCTGTCCGACGGCGAAGTCCTCGCGCAACCCACCCGCGGCGTTGGTCAACACGATCGTGTGCACTCCGGAAGCGCAGGCGGCGCGGACCGGATGCACGACGTGGCGCAGGTCGTGGCCCTCGTAGGGGTGGATGCGGCCCACGAAGACCAGCACTCGGTGATCGGCGATGCGCATCGACAACACCTGGCCGCCGTGTCCCTCGGCCGTCGGTGGCGCGAACCCCGGCAACTCCGCGACCGGCACCACGGCGACCGGATCGCCCAGCCGTTCCACCGCAGGCGCCCACCCCGAACCGAGCACGACGGCGACGTCGTGACGGTCGACGCCGGTGCGCTCGGCCAGCGCTACGGCCGACTCGACGGCCACTGCCTGGGCATAGGTCACAGTGGGCGAGCTTATCTGTCGGACCCGGCGCCCGGCCGCAGTGAGATACTGCCAAGATGCCAGCACCCACCGCGTCGGACGTCGTCGAGGACGCCGTCCGCCGACGCCGTGACGACCTGGTCGAACTTTCGCATTCCATCCACGCCGAGCCCGAACTCGCGTTCGCCGAACACCGCAGCTGCGCCAAGACCCAGACGCTGGTCGCTGAGTACGGATTCGAGGTGACACGGGCGCCCGCAGGGCTCGAGACGGCGTTTCGCGCCGAATACGGCAGCGGGCCGCTCGTCGTCGGCATCTGTGCCGAGTACGACGCGCTGCCCGTTATCGGGCACGCCTGTGGGCACAACATCATTGCGGCCTCAGCCGTCGGCGCCGCCTTGGCCTTGGCAGACGTGGCCGACCGGCTGGGTTTGACGGTGGTGCTTCTCGGAACGCCTGCCGAGGAGGCGGGCGGCGGGAAGGTGCTGATGCTGAACGCAGGCACGTTCGACGACGTCGCCGCCTCGGTGATGCTGCACCCCGGTCCGCTCGACATCGCGGCCGCGCGGTCGCTGGCACTGTCGCAGGTCGCGGTCCGGTACGAGGGCAGGGAAGCCCACGCCGCCGTGGCGCCGTACCTCGGCATCAACGCCGCCGACGCGATCACCGTCGCGCAGGTGGCGATCGGGCTGCTGCGCCAGCAGATGGCGCCGGGCCAGATGGCGCACGGCATCGTCACCGACGGTGGCCAGGCCACCAACGTCATCCCGGCGCGCGCCGAGATGCAGTACACGATGCGGGCCAACGACGCCGCCTCGTTGCATGAACTCGAACAGCGGATGGCGGACTGCTTCCTGGCCGGGGCGGTGGCCACCGGGTGCGGACACGACGTCGCCGAGACCGAGCCCAGCTACCACGAACTGACGCCGGACACCTGGCTGGCCGAGACGTTCCGCACCGAGATGCAGCGGATGGGCCGTGAGCCGGTTTCCCCGGAACTGGAGGCGGCGTTGCCGCTGGGCAGCACCGATATGGGCAACGTCACGCAGATGATGCCCGGAATCCACCCGATCGTGGGCATCGACGCGGGCGGTGCGTCGGTACACCAGCCCGCGTTCACCGCGGCCGCGGCGAGCCCGAGCGCCGACAAGGCGGTCGTCGAGGGCGCGGTCATGCTGGCCCGCACGGTTGTGCGGTTGGCCGAGACACCCCACGAACGCGACCGGGTGCTGGAACTGCAAGCGAGGCGGGCATCATGAGCGTGCTGCCCCACGCCGCCGCCCGGTGGCTGTCGGCCCACTTCGACGATCTCGTCGAGTGGCGCCGCCACATCCACATGCATCCGGAGTTGGGGCGCCAGGAGTTCGCGACCACGCAGTTCGTCGCATCCCGGCTGGCCGACGCGGGCCTGAACCCGAAGGTGCTGCCCGGTGGCACCGGCTTGACGTGCGACTTCGGGCCCGAGCACGGGCCGCGGATCGCTTTGCGTGCCGATATGGACGCGTTGCCGATGGCCGACCGCACCGGCGCGCCCTACGCGTCGCTGGTGCCGGGCGTCTCGCACGCCTGCGGGCACGACGCGCACACCGCGATCCTGCTGGGCGCGGCGCTGGCGCTGGCGTCGGTGCCCGAACTTCCCGTCGGGGTGCGGCTGATCTTCCAGGCCGCCGAGGAGCTGATGCCGGGCGGCGCGATCGACGCGATCGCCGCGGGCGCGCTGTCGGGGGTGTCGCGGATCTTCGCGTTGCACTGTGACCCGCGGCTGGCAGTCGGAAAGGTGGCGATGCGGCCCGGCCCCATCACGTCGGCCGCCGATCAGCTCGAGGTGACGTTGCATTCGCCCGGCGGTCACACCTCGCGACCGCATCTCACCGGCGACCTCGTCTACGGGCTCGGCACGTTGATCACCGGCGTGCCTGGCGTGCTGTCGCGTCGCATCGATCCGCGCAACAGCACCGTGATGGTGTGGGGTGCGGTGAACGCGGGCGTCGCCGCGAACGCGATCCCGCAGACGGGGACGTTGGCGGGCACCATCCGGACCGCGAGCCGCGACACCTGGGAAACACTCGAAGCGATTGTGCGGGAGATCATTTCGTCTTTGTTGGCGCCGCTGCACGTTGAGCACACGGTGCAGTACCGTCGCGGTGTGCCGCCGGTGGTCAACGAGGAGATCTCGACACGCATTCTCACCCATGCGATCGAGGCGATCGGTCCCGACGTGCTGGCCGACACCCGGCAGTCCGGTGGCGGCGAGGATTTCTCGTGGTACCTGGAGGAAGTGCCGGGGGCCATGGCCCGGCTGGGTGTGTGGACGGGTCGAGGACCCCAGTTGGATTTGCATCAGCCGACGTTCGACCTCGACGAGCGCGCGCTCGCGGTGGGCGTGCGGGTGCTCGTCAACATCATCGACCACGCCGCCGCGTTCTAGGCCCTGCCCTCTGCCCCGCGAGCGACCGTGCCTGCCCCGCGACACGCCGCTATGAGCGGACAGTAAGCGGTCGCTCGCGGCGGTTGATTGTCCCCAAAGCGCGCTTCATCCACATTCGCGTGCGACACCCGCGGCCGATGAGCGTTCGTCGTTGACGATCGGCGGGTGAACCCGAAGTTGCTGCGACTCTTCAGCGCCCAGGCAGGACTGGCGTCCAGCGGCCAGATTCTGCAGCACATGACCAGACGGAGTTTCGAGGCGGCGCTCGAAACCGGTCCGCTGCAACGACTTTGGACGGGTGTCTACTGCCTCGACGAACCCGACGACATGTTGCGGTTGCGGGGACTGGACTTCCGCTGCGGAAGGCCGGTCGCGGCGTGCCTGCATACGGCCGCGGCGTTGTACGGCTTCGATACCGAGGAGCCGGCCGACCTCCACGTGCTCAGCCCGGCGGGCTCACGGTTGCGGTCGAGCGACGGCTTGGTCGTTCATCGTCGTGAGGGTGCGCCGCTGGGTGTCGTCGGCGGCAGACCGGCAACGACGCCGGCGTGGACCGCCGTGGAAGTCGCCCGCTCCCAACGCCGCCCGAGGGCACTGGCCACCTTGGACGCGGCTCTGCGCAGCGGCACCTGCGATCGGACCGAGTTGTGGCGCGCCGCGGTCGCCCAGGCGGGGCGGCGCGGCATCGTCGCCGTGCGGGAGTTGATCGCCCTGGCCGACGCGCGTTCGGAGTCGCCGATGGAGAGCGAAGCGCGCCTCGCGATGATCGACGGTGGCCTGCCGACAGCCGAGCTTCAATACCGGGTCGTCGACGGTAACGGCGAGCTGCGGCGCCTGGACTTCGCGTGGCCCGACGTGCACGTAGCCGTCGAGTACGACGGCGTCGATTGGCACAGCGACCCCGAGGCCATGCGGCGTGACCGCAGGCGGAGTGCAGCGCTGCTCGACGTCGGCTGGACGGTGATTGCGATCGTTTTCGACGACGTCCGCCACCGGCAGTGGCAGTTGGTCGACCGCATCGACAGACAGCTTCGGCGCGCTCGCGCGGCGTGAGCGACCGCGAATTGTCCGCGAAGTACGGCGTGTCGCGGGACAAACACGGTCGCTCGCGGCACTGGGATTAGGAGCCCGGGCCGATGTTGAGTGCGGGTCGGGTCCGCAGATGGTGCACGTATTCGGCTGGCGCGCCTGCGATTTCGGCGGCGTCGGCCATCACGCCGAGATAGCGCGCCGACGGCAAACCACCCTCCCACGCGTCCACCACGTACAGCCAGGCGAGCACGGGCTCGAAGTCGGTGTCCGACGAGATGCGATGCACCCGGCAGCGGATCTTCTTGTGGAACCCGAGTTCCGAGCCTTCCCAGCGATCCAGGTTGGACTCGTCGTCCTTGGTCATGTCGTAGAGCACGACGAAGACCTTCGACGTCGGATCCTCGACGACGGTGGCGAGCGCACCCTCCCAGCCGATGTCCGCCCCGCCGAACGTCAGACGCCAGCCGTACAGCCAGCCCGTTCCCGCCATCGGAGAATGAGGTGCGCGCTGCAACATCTGCTCCGGATGCATGTTCGATCCGTAAGCGGCATAGAGCGGCACCAGGAAAGACTAAGGGTTCGCGCGCCGCGCGGGCGATCAACCTCCCGCTTCGTTAGGTTGGGGACGTGGCAACCCGCATCGTGATCATCGGCGGCGGGCCCGCCGGCTATGAGGCCGCACTGGTCGCCGCGGCCCGTGGACCCGAAGTTGCCGAGGTCACCGTCATCGACTCCGACGGCATCGGCGGCGCCTGCGTGCTGTGGGACTGTGTCCCGTCGAAGACGTTCATCGCGTCCACCGGTGTGCGCACCGAACTGCGTCGGGCCCCCGACCTCGGGTATGCGCTGGAGTTCTCCGACGCCGAGATCGCGCTGTCCAAGCTCAACGAGCGGGTCAAGACGCTGGCCGCCGCGCAGTCCGCCGACATCGCCGAACGGCTGCGCAACGACGGCGTCACGCTGATCGCCGGCCGCGGTGAACTGGTCGACGACATGGCGGGGATGGCGACCCACACGGTCAAGGTGACCGAGCACGACGGCACCGTCAGCACGATCAAGGCCGACGTCGTGCTGATCGCCACCGGCGCCAGCCCCCGCGTGCTGCCCGGCGCCGAACCCGACGGCGAACGCATCCTCAACTGGCGCCAGCTCTACGACCTCGACGAACTGCCCGAACACCTCGTCGTCGTCGGCTCCGGTGTCACCGGCGCGGAGTTCGTCAACGCCTACACCGAACTCGGGGTCAAGGTGACGGTGGTCGCCAGCCGCGACCAGATCCTGCCGCACGAGGACTCCGACGCCGCCGCCGTGCTCGAGGACGCGCTGAGCGATCGCGGTGTGACGTTGGTCAAGAACGCGCGCGCCCAGTCGGTCACGCGCAACGGCTCCGGCGTGCTGGTCACGATGACCGACGGGCGCACCGTGGAGGGCAGCCACGCGTTGATGACGGTCGGGTCGGTGCCCAACACCAGCGGCCTTGGCCTCGAACGGGTGGGCATCGAGCTCGGTGAGGGCGACTATCTGAAGGTCGACCGGGTGTCGCGCACGGGGGTGCCCGGCATCTACGCCGCCGGTGACTGCACGGGCCTGATGCTGCTGGCGTCGGTGGCCGCCATGCAGGGCCGCATCGCGATGTACCACGTGCTGGGCGAGGGGCTCGAACCGATCCGGTTGCGGACGGTCGCCGCGGCGGTGTTCACCCGGCCCGAGATCGCCGCGGTGGGGGTGCCGCAGTCCAGAATCGACGACGGATCGGTGGCGGCGCGAACGATCACGCTGCCGCTCAACACCAACGCCCGCGCCAAGATGTCGAGCCTGCGGCGCGGTTTCGTCAAGATCTTCTGCCGCCCGGCGACCGGAGTGGTGATCGGCGGTGTGGTGGTCGCGCCGATCGCATCGGAGCTGATCATGCCGATCGCGCTGGCCGTGCAGAACGGCAACGACGTCGAGGATCTGGCGCAGACGTTCTCGGTCTACCCGTCGCTGTCCGGGTCGATCACCGAAGCAGGCCGCCGCCTGATGGCGCACGACGATCTGGACTGAGTCCACGTAGCCTGGACGGGCGAGCGTACCCACGAGTAACTAGGAGCCAATCCGGTGAGTGACCCGATCCCGGCGAACGGGCAGACGCTTCTGGGTCCCCAGCAACGGGCCGAGGCCTGGGAGCGGCTCGGCAGCGAGCAGTTCGATGCCGTCGTGATCGGCGGGGGAGTCGTCGGGGCCGGTGCGGCACTGGATGCGGCCACGCGCGGTCTGAAGGTCGCGCTTGTCGAGGCGCGCGACTTCGCGTCGGGCACCTCGAGCCGCTCGTCGAAGATGTTCCACGGCGGACTGCGTTATCTCGAGCAGTTGGAGTTCGGGTTGGTGCGCGAGGCGTTGCACGAACGCGAACTGTCGCTGACGACGTTGGCGCCGCATCTGGTCAAACCGCTGCCGTTTCTGTTTCCGCTGACCAATCGGTGGTGGGAGCGTCCGTACGTCGCGGCGGGCATCTTCCTCTACGACCAGTTGGGCGGCGCGAAATCGGTCCCGGCGCAAAAGCATCTGACGAAGTCCGGAGCGCTGCGGCTGGCACCGGGACTCAAGCGGTCGTCGTTGATCGGCGGCATCCGGTATTACGACACGGTGGTCGACGACGCACGCCACACGATGACGGTGGCGCGCACGGCCGCGCACTACGGCGCCGTGGTGCGGACCTCGACACAGGTGGTCGCGTTGCTGCGGGAGGGTGACCGCGTCACCGGCGTGGAGGTCCGCGACTCCGAGAACGGCGCCGTGACCGAGGTGCACGGGCACGTCGTCGTGAACGCCACCGGCGTGTGGACCGACGAGATCCAGGCATTGTCCAAGCAGCGCGGGCGATTTCGGGTGCGCGCCTCCAAGGGCGTGCACATCGTGGTGCCGCGCGACCGGATCGTCAGCGAGGTGGCGATCATTCTGCGCACCGAGAAGTCGGTGCTGTTCGTGATTCCGTGGGGCACGCACTGGATCATCGGGACCACCGACACCGACTGGAATCTGGACCTGGCGCACCCCGCGGCCACCAAGGTCGACATCGACTACCTCCTCGAAACCGTCAACACGGTGTTGGCGACGCCGCTGACCCACGACGACATCGACGGCGTATACGCCGGGCTGCGGCCGCTGCTGGCCGGCGAGAGCGAGGAGACCTCGAAGCTGTCGCGTGAGCATGCCGTCGCGGTGCCCGCCCCGGGATTGGTCGCGATCGCCGGCGGCAAGTACACGACCTATCGGGTGATGGGTGAGGACGCCATCGACGCTGCGGCCGAGTACATCCCGGCGCGGGTGGCGCGCTCGATCACCGAAAAGGTTCCCCTGATGGGCGCCGACGGCTACTTCGCCTTGATCAACCAGACCCAAAGCGTCGGAAAGCATTACGACCTGCATCCGTACCGGGTTCGCCACCTGTTGGACCGGTACGGCTCGCTGATCGGCGAGGTGCTGCAGATGGCCGAGGGCAATCCAGAACTGCTGACCCCCATCACCGAGGCGCCCGTCTACCTGAAGGTCGAGGCTTTCTACGCCGCGGCCGCCGAGGGTGCGTTGCATCTGGAGGACATCCTGGCCCGGCGGATGCGGATCTCGATCGAGTACCCGCACCGCGGCGTGGACTGCGCGCGCGAGGTCGCCGAAGTGGTTGCGCCAGTGCTGGGTTGGAGCGACGAGGACATCGACCGCGAGGTCAACACCTACCTGGCGCGGGTGGATGCGGAGATCCGCTCGCAGCAGGAACCCGACGACGAGTGCGCCGATGAGTTACGGGCGGCGGCGCCGGAAGCGCGCGCCGAGATCCTCGAACCCGTTCCGCTCAATTGAGGCGCAGGCGTTGAGGCGCCCGGCGCCGCTGCCCGTGCGGGACGGGTTGGGTCCGGCACGGGTGCGGTTGCGTGGCGGCGCGGTCCTGGTCGAGCTGGCCGACCGGTTCGGTGAGGCGGCCGCGGCCAAAGTGCTTGCGGGGGAGGTGGTGACCGCCGACGGCGACGTCGTGACCGCGGGGACCGTACTGCCGCCCGGTGCGTTCGTGTACCTGTACCGCGAACTGCGCGAAGAGGTTCCGGTGCCGTTCGACATCCCCGTCCTGCACCGCGACGACGACATCGTGGTGGTCGACAAACCGCACTTCCTGGCGACGATGCCGCGCGGTCGCCACGTTGCGCAGACGGCGCTGGTGCGGCTGCGCCGCGAACTGGACCTGCCGGAGTTGTCGCCGGCGCATCGCCTGGACCGGTTGACTGCCGGCGTGCTGCTGTTCACGACGCGTCGTGAGGTGCGCGCGACATATCAGACCATGTTCGCGCGCGGTGGGGTGCGCAAGACGTATCTCGCGCGGGCCGCAAAAGATCCGGCGCTGGAGTTCCCACTCGTAGTGCGCAACCGGATCGTCAAGCGGCGCGGACAGTTACAGGCGGTGGAGGAGCCGGGCGAGCCGAACGCCGAGACGCTGGTCGACCATCTCGGCGACGGGCTGTACCGGTTGATGCCGCGGACCGGAAGGACGCATCAGCTTCGGGTGCACATGGCCTCGCTGGGTCTGCCGATCGTCAACGATCCGCTATATCCCGAGGTGACCGACGTCGCGCCGGAAGACTTTTCGCGCCCGCTGCAGCTTCTGGCACAACGCCTCGAGTTCACCGACCCGCTGAGCGGAGGTCAGTGCGACTTCGTCAGCACCCGGACCTTGTGACTCAGCGACGCTCGACCGGCTCGTCGACCTTTGCCCCCGCGGCGATCACGGCGCGGTTGCGTTCGGCGACCGTCCGCAGCGACATCTTGACCAGCCAGCGGTCGTAGGTCATGTACCCGTTGACCTCGTTCTCGACGTCGGTGGTCTGGGTGTAGATGGCGCCGGACAGGCCGCCCTTTCGGACCTCGTCCTCGAGGTCGCGGCTCACCTGGACGTAGCGCTCGGTCAATCGTGCTCGGCTGTCGGTCATTTCGTAGGCCTGCGGCCTGCCGGGCCAGCGGTTGCCGTGGGGGATCAGCCCGAGGCCGCCGTACTCGCCGTTCACCACCACCCGGTGCTCCAGCGGAATTGGACGGTTGCCGAGCATCGTGCGCTCGTCGCGCGGGGTGGCCGGGTTGTCGTGCAGGACCGGGCGGCCGGGGCCGACGTAGGTGTGGTCGTCGTACACATCGCCGGCCCTGCTGTCGGGCCGCGACTTGCAACAGTTCACCCCGCTGTTGGCGTTCACCATCCGGGTCGGGTCGGCGGCCTTGGCCACGCCTGCGATCCGCGCGGTGTCGAACTCGCCCCACCCTTCGTTGAAGGGGACCCAGCCGACGATCGAAGTGACGCTTCGCAGCTGATCGATCATCTCGACGAGTTCACGTTCGAAGTTGACCTTCGCCGCAGGCGACGGATCCGGTGCGGGACCGACCGGGACGTCGAGGGACACGTCCAGCGACGGCATGTCCTGCCACACCAGCAGCCCGAGCTTGTCCGTCCAGTGATACCAGCGCGCCGGTTCCACCTTCGCGTGCTTACGCACGAAATTCATGCCGAGCGCCTTGGTGCGTTCGAGGTCGAACCTCAGCGCGTCGTCGGTGGGAGCGGTGAAGATGCCGTCGGGCCAGTAGCCCTGGTCCAGCGGGCCGTGCAGGAACGTGATCTTGTCGTTCAACGCGATTCGCGGACGGCCCTGCGGGTCTCTGACCGTGCTGATGGTGCGCAGACCGCCGTAGCTGGCGACCTCGTCGACGACTTTGCCTTCGGGCGTGACCAGTCGCACCTGCAGGTCGTAGAGGTACGGGTCGTCCGGTGTCCACAGGCGTGGGTCCGGAACCTGGACGCGCACCGGCTTACCCGGTTCCCCGTAGTTGCGGGCCAACGTCGGACCGTCGGGAGCCGACACGATAACCTCGGCGCGTTCGTCGGTCGTCCCCGTGGAGCGCGTTGTGACGGTGAAACCCTTTAAATCCGCTGTGATGTCGAGCTTCTCAACGTGGGCGGCGCGCACGGGTTCCATCCACACCGTCTGCCAGATGCCGGACGCGCCGGTGTAGAAGAGACCCTCAGGATCGTTGCGCTGCTTGCCGACGGCGAACGGTGCGGCTTCGTTGCGGTCCTCGGCGCGCACGACGATCTCCTGGGTGCCCGACCAGCGCAGCGCGTCGGTGATGTCGGCGCTGAACGCGGTGAATCCGCCTTCGTGGTGGGCGACACGCTTGTTGTTGACCCACACCGTCGCGGTCTGGTCGACCGCGCCGAAGTGCAGCAGTACCCGCTGTCCGCGCCAGGTGCCCGGCACCTGAAAGTTCTTGCGGTACCACATCTGGTCGTCATGACGCTTGATCCCCGACAGCGCCGACTCCGTGGGGTAGGGGACCAGGATCTTCTCGTCGAACTCCTTGGCCGACGGCGGCGTCGTCACCGCGGTGCGCTGTGATCGGCCGGTGTAGGCCCAGACCCCGTTCAGGTTCAGCCAGCGCGCCCGCGCCATCTGTGGACGGGGATACTCCGGAAGGGCGTTGTTGGGTCCGACTAGATGCGTCCACGGCGTCGACAGCGGCGGGCTCTGCCGCTGCCACGCCTCGGCCGCGTTCGCCGGGGCCGCGCAGATCGCGAAACCCGCCGCCAAGGCCAGCGGTACGGCCGCCATCCGGCTGAGTATCTTGCGCACACGGTGCCGGTTGTTCGACAGCTCGGTGTTCACGGCCACGACTGCTAGTCCCCCCTGCTGGAAACCATCGACGGAAATGCGGTTCGGGTGCTGCGCACCGGACGCCATAGCAAACCTAGTCAGGAAGCAGGCCGCGAGGAATCAGGTGTTTCCCTATGCTTTGCATCGGCATGGACGAACCAACCGGTTCGTGCAGGTATCGCGCACCGATCGTAGAAACGATCAAGCTCGCGTGAGTGCGTGAGAGTTGGTGTGCCACACCATAAGTGCAAAGTCAAGACGCGTGTCTAGCCTAGCATCGATCCATCGCCGGTGCCACGGGTCGCGCGTCTGAGCGCTGCCTTCCGGACCGAGTGTGTCTCGTCGCTGCGCTGAGGCCGGACGCCAAGATATAGCAAATAGTGAATAGGTGAGCTAGATGTACGGCTGGTGATCCTGTTCGGAGCCGGATGCGGCCACCATACAGGAAGGAATGGTTCGGGCATCGCAGTAGACATCGAAGACGCTGAGGGGTTCGTTACGGCGACTCGCCGATCGCGCATTCGGCCCCCTGACGCGTGCGTCACTGCCACAATCGGGTCGGGCGACGGCGCTTGGCACGTCGCCGGAGGGAGGAGATGTGCGCAAGGTAGTGCTGTGCGCTGCTGCGGCCTTGTTCGCCGGGGGATTGGTGACCGTGAACCCGCCGAGCGCCGAGGCGACGCTCTGCGGTTCGGTCGGCGGCAGGTTCGTCGATGTGACCGGCTGCGCGGACCCGCTTTCGTATCTCAACGAGTTGCCGCCACCGCCTCCTCCGCCG